>DATEBK010000321.1:0-2217 GCA_035287825.1 Terriglobales bacterium | reverse complement strand
CATTGCAGGAACAACGGCTTGCAGGCAGGCGATGACGCCAAAGAAGTTAGTCTCGAATAATTCGCGATACGCGGCGGGTTGCATATCAGCGACCGAGTCGCGGATGCCGACGCCTGCATTATTGATCCACACGTCGACGCGCTTGAAATGTTGCAGGGTCGCGGCAAGTGCGCGGTCGATTTCTTCACGGTTGCGAACATCGCAGGCCAGGGCGAGTGTGCGATCGGTGTGGCCGATACGTTGGCGGGCAGCTTCGGCGCGGGTGGGATCGCGCGACAGCAATACGAGGCTGGCGCCGGCGTCGGCAAAGACTTTGGCGATGGCTTCTCCGATACCCATCGAAGCTCCGGTCACGACGACGACTTTTCCGTCCATTTCCATGGGGACTTTGTAACGTGCGGGCGGAAGGCAAGTCAATCGCGGGAGCTCCCGGTTGGCGTAAAATCGTCTGCACTGGAAAAACCGTGAGCTCGCTGCTACCACTATTTCCGCTTGAACTGGTGCTGCTGCCGGGAGTGCCGTTGCCGCTGCATATTTTTGAGCCGCGCTATAAGGAGATGATCGCGGAATGTATTGAGCAGAAAAAGCCGTTTGGGGTGGTGCGGGCGTCTTCCAAGGGAGTTGCGGAGATCGGGTGTACGGCCGAGATCGTCTCCGTCAGCAAGAAATATGATGACGGCCGCATGGACATTCTGACGCGCGGCGTGGAGCGATTCGAGATTCTTCAAGTGAATGACGACCGGTCGTTTTTGCAGGCTGAGATTGCGGTTTTAGAAGATGAAGAGTTTGGGCAGGAAGAGCAGGATAAAGACGGGCGCGATAAGCCCGCGGCGCAGATCGTGACCCATGCCGTGCGGCTGCACGCCGAAATCGCGAGACTGGCCGGATCGGAGCCTTCCGGACTCGATGAACATGCGAGCAACCTTTCTTTTCTGCTCGCCGGATCGCTGCCACTGGATCTTGATTTTAAGCAGAAGCTGCTGGCGACGTTGTCAGAGGCGAAACGGTTGGAGGCGGTGACCGGCTATCTGGAGGCGATTTTACCGGGGCTGCGACGGGCGGCGAAGGCGCAGTGGAATTAGCTTAGTTTCTCAAAAAGGGCAAAACTCAGGTTCAAAGTCCTCCGTGGAGTCGCCCGAACCAGTGAGCAAGATTTAGCGACATGACGAGGATGCCGGCTCCGAGGGCGAGCACGTGGGCGGTCTTGCGCAGATTGAAGCTGCCGACACGGCAGATGAGCAGGTAGCCGATGACGAGGTTGAAAAGACCCCACAGGACATTGATGGTTGAGGAAGACAAGCCCACTCCGGGCGGCGATGCGAAGGGACTTTGGAAGGGATGTCCTGAGATCCCATTGCCGAGATGGGGTAGCGCGTTCGCGAGGAATACGCCGCCGAAGAAGTACGCCAGATAGTGGTACCAACGCATAATCGCTCCCTTGGGTGCAAACCCAGATAGTAGCAGGGTTGCTTTGGAGGCCGATTCAAACGAGCGTCCTCAGAAAAGCAGCATGCATGGAAACGACCTGGCCGGTGAAAAGCTGACAGCATTCCGCGGCGGTATAATCCGACCTAAGGGCGTTTTTGAGGGATCCCACCATGAAGTCTTTCCGGACTGTCGGCGAATTGCGCCAAAGTCCTTTCACTGAGCAGCGTCTGGCGGTGCGCCGGGTCAAGGACGAGCTGCGCGAGAATCTGATGGCAAGGCTGCGCGAAGGCGGCCCGATATTTCCGGGGATCGTGGGTTACGACGACACGGTGGTGCCGCAGATCGTCAACGCAATTCTTTCGCGGCATAATTTTATTTTGCTGGGATTACGCGGACAGGCAAAGAGCCGCATTCTGCGGGCGCTGACCACGCTTCTCGATCCGTATATGCCGTACATTGCCGGCTGCGAGATCCATGACAATCCTTACGCCCCGATTTGCCGCCGTTGTCGCGAACTGCTGGCGAAGGAAGCAGACGCGACGCCGATTGCATGGCTCACACCTGAGCACCGCTATGTGGAGAAGCTGGCGACTCCAGATGTCACCATCGCCGACTTGATTGGCGATATCGACCCCATCAAGGCGGCGCGTGGAGGTCATGAACTCTCGAGCGAGTTCACGGTGCATTACGGATTGCTGCCGCGCGCTAACCGCGGAATTTTTGCCATCAACGAATTGCCGGATCTGGCGGGCAAGATTCAGGTGGGCCTGTTCAACATCATGCAGGAAG
>DATEBK010000320.1:0-11553 GCA_035287825.1 Terriglobales bacterium | reverse complement strand
ATGCAAGGCTGCGGCTGTGGCCTTTGGTTTTGTCCGGAACGTCTCGGATCCGGTCCAGAACGCGGCTCTGCCGCCTAAGGTGCAGGGAAACTGGGGCAGTGCAATCTACAGCGCCTACGGATTCTATACCAGCTATAACGGCGCTTTAGTCGCATGGGCAATGTTAGTTGGATGACGCGCAATAGCATTCCTGAGAGCCGAACTGTCCGCAAATGCGCTTGATTCCGGCCGCTGGGGTGAGACCGCCATGGGATGGCTGCCGCGTCGCATTTTACGGTTGCTGCCTCTCGCAACCCTGCCACATTCCTGACATTCCTGCCGCGTGTTTCGGCACGCACTGCGCCCCAGTCCGATATCCCGATGCCGGTGGCAACTTGGGTCATGGATGATGTGCTCTACCGTACTGGTGGATTCCACTGTGGCTTCGGTTAGAATCTCCGACAAGAAATTTGCTGCTTGTTGGACTGTGGCGGGACACACATTTTTCATTTACTCTATGCAGTCCGGGTTGGAGGTCTATGTCAACGGCTTCAACGGGTGCACAGAGAAGTGAAGGGCGTCATCTTGGCGCCACGATGCGACAGGACGCATGGTGGGTCGAACTGTTGCCTGTCATTGTCCTGCTCGGCGCATTCGGAGCCTACGCTACGGCGCGCGCCTTCGAGGGGAAATTCTACGAATGGGGGCCCTATCTCTCTCCGTTCTACTCGCCTCTCATCGATCCGCATCATCAGTGGTGGCCGCTCTCTCCGGCGTTGCTGATTCTGGCTTTTCCGTTGGGCTTCCGAGTGACTTGCTACTACTATCGAAAAGCTTACTATCGAGCTTTTTTTCTCGATCCGCCCGCCTGTGCAGTGGGTGAGCCCGGCAAACGACGCTACTCCGGCGAATCGAAGTTTCCGTTTATTCTGCAAAATCTGCATCGCTACTTCTTGTATGCAGGTTTCATCTTCCTGATCTTTCTTTGGCGCGACGCGATCCGGGCTTTCTTTTTTGACGGACGATTCGGAGTTGGCGTCGGCTCCCTGGTGCTGCTATTCAATGTCATCCTTTTGACGGTGTACGCGCTTTCCTGCCATTCGCTCCGCCATCTCGTCGGAGGAAAGCTCGACTGCTTTTCCTGCTCCGCGTTTGGGCGTCCTCGCCATACGGCGTGGCGCGGGCTGACAATTCTGAACGAGCGTCACATGCTGTACGCCTGGATCAGCCTGATCACCGTTGGCCTGACTGATCTTTACGTACGGCTGGTCGCGAGTGGCGCTATCACCGATTTGAGACTCTTGTGAATACTGAATACGAAACTCACGACTGCGATGTATTGATCATAGGCGCTGGTGGCGCCGGCTTGCGCGCTGCACTTGGGGCGCTCGCCCAGGGCGCGAAGGTGGGAGTGGTTTGTAAGTCCTTGCTGGGCAAAGCGCACACGGTGATGGCCGAGGGTGGAATCGCGGCGGCCATGGCCAACGTGGACTCCGCCGATAACTGGCGTACTCATTTTCGCGACACCATGCGCGGCGGCAAATTTCTCAATAATTGGCGCATGGCACAAATCCACGCGCAGGAAGCTCCCGATCGCGTGCGCGAACTGGAGCAATGGGGAGCGCTTTTCGATCGCACCAAAGACGGAGAGATTCTGCAGCGCGCCTTCGGCGGCCACACTTTCCGCCGGCTTTGCCACGTAGGAGATCGTACCGGCCTCGAAATGATCCGCACCTTGCAGGACCGCGGCGTGCAAATGGGAATCGACGTCTTCATGGAGTGCACGGTCAGTCGGCTGCTCAAAGATGGGGACCGTATTGCCGGAGCATTTGGATATTGGCGTGAACAGGGACGATTCGTTGTGTTTCGAGCCAAGTCGATTGTCATGGCCACAGGCGGGATCGGCAAAGCGTACAAAATCACTTCAAATTCGTGGGAATACACCGGCGACGGAATGGCGCTCGCCTATGGCGCCGGCGCCGAATTGCTGGATATGGAATTTGTGCAATTCCATCCCACCGGAATGGTGTGGCCTCCTGGAGTGCAAGGGCTTCTGGTCACCGAGGCAGTGCGCGGTGAAGGTGGAATCCTGCGAAACAAATTGGGCGAGCGTTTCATGGAGAAATATGATCCGAAGAGAATGGAGCTCTCCACGCGGGATGTAGTGGCCCGTTCCATTTACACGGAGGTGCGCGAAGGCCGCGGCACCGAACACGGGGGCGCATTTCTCGACATCTCGCAGAAGCCTGCCGATTATGTGAAAAAGAAGCTGCCCAGCATGTACCACCAGTTCAAGGAACTGGCCGACGTGGACATCACGAAGGGGCCGATGGAAGTCGGACCGACTTGCCATTACATGATGGGAGGGATTCGGGTCGAGGGGGAAACGACGCAATCCACTGTCCCGGGACTTTTTGCTGCTGGTGAAGCGGCAGCGGGACTCCACGGCGCAAACCGTTTGGGCGGCAATTCGCTTTCGGACCTTCTGGTCTTTGGCCGCCGCGCAGGAATAGCCGCCGCTGATCACGCGAAGACGGTGCAGACCACGACCATCGACCCGCGGCAGGTCGGGGACGCTGCCCGCGAAATATTGACTCCTTTTGAGCGCAATAAAGAAGACGGCGAAAATCCCTACACTGTTCATCGCGATTTGCAGGATGTGATGCAGAACCTCGTTGGCATCTTTCGCAACCGCGAAGACCTCACGCGTGCATTGGACGAACTGGAGAAACTCAAGGTGCGTGCCGGACGCCTGAGCGTGGAAGGGTCGCGAATGTTCAATCCGGGCTGGCATTTGGCCCAGGATCTAAAGTCGATGCTGATCGTTTCCGAAGCCGTCACGCGTAGCGCATTGGCGCGCGAAGAGAGTCGTGGAGCGCACAGTCGAATTGACTACCCGAATCTCGACACAACCTGGGGAACAAAGAATAATGTAATCGAGCGTGACGGAAATGCAATGAGACTGCGCCAGACGGCAGTCGCGGAAATGCCCGGCGAGTTGAAGCAACTGGTTGCTGACGAGAAATAATGAGAAATAGGGATGCGAATAAGAAGGAAGAGAGCTAGCGGGGGGCGCAATGGCAGAAGCAACCTTTGAGGTGTTCCGCGGAGACCGTGACGGCGGACAGGCCACCACCTACCGCGTCCCGATTGCTCCGGGAATGGTCGTGCTCGATGCGCTCCATCATATTCAGGCGCATCAGGCGCCCGACCTGGCGGTGCGCTGGAATTGCAAAGCAGGCAAATGCGGCTCCTGTTCGGCGGAGGTCAATGGGCGTCCGAGGCTTACTTGCAAAACGCGCATGGACGCGCTGCCTCTCGACAAGCCCATCACCGTTCAGCCGATGAAGTCATTTCCGGTGATCAAGGATCTGGTCACGGATGTGTCATGGAATTATCGCGTCAATAAGAAAATTCCACCGTTCACACCTCGCCCTGGCGTCAAATGGAAAATGTATCAAGAGGATGTGGATCGCGGCCAGGAGTTTCGTAAGTGTATCGAGTGCTTCCTATGCCAGAATGTGTGTCACGTTCTGCGTGAGCATGAGAAGATGGAGCAGTTCGGAGGCCCGCGGTTTTTCGTTCGCGTCGCGGGACTCGAAATGCATCCGCTCGACGCGATATCGCGCACAGGCATGCTCAAGGATGAGCTTGGCATCGGCCTCTGCAACATCACCAAGTGCTGCACCGAGGTGTGCCCTGAGGAGATCCACATCACCGACAACGCGATTATTCCCTTGAAGGAGCGCGTGGTCGACGAATTTTATGATCCTCTGCTTATGCTGGTCAGAAAAATTCGCGGCGCGGAGCAAGTCTAGCCGCGAAACAGGAATCGGACTGAAGGCACCGGAGCTTTCACGGAGTCCACTTTATGCAGTTCACACTAAAGACCATCTCGAAGGCCGGTATTCCGGAAGCGATCTCAAAAGCTGAACTCTACCGCTCGCTCAATGAACCGGAAGAAGCAGAATCGATTTGCCGCGACATCCTGGCGGTTGACCCCGATCATCAATTTGCGCTTCGCCTGCTAGGCCTGGCAATCACCGACCAGTTTTGTGGAGACGCCTCGGATCGCCACCGAGACGCATCGGAACTTTTCCATAGGCTTGTCGACCCCTACGAGCGCCTTTACTACACAGGCCTGCTGCACGAACGACGAGCCAAGGCACAAATACGAATTGGCCGCCCCGCACACACGCTGACCCCGCTTTTTGCGGAGGCGATGCGGTGCTTTGCCGAAGCCGAACTGATTCACCCTCCAGATAACGACGATGCCATTCTTCGTTGGAACCGCTGTGCTCGACTGCTACAAAGCGATCCTGACTTTCACGAAGAGAAAGCATCCGAAACCTTCGATGCCATGGATAGCTCGCCGATGTGACGTTGCGTCTCTGAGCAAACGATCCGCCCCTCTGATTCGGTTTCGCCTTTGTCATCCCCGCACCCCGGGATTGTCTTGCCCGAGGGATAACCGCAGAATGGACTGGTTCTTAATTGACAAGGCTCAGTGCATTTGCCATAGTGTCAAAGCGGTTAGAAATGCAGGTGCAGTTTTCGCCCGCGACCGCTAAAACCGTGGCTTCCAGCTGACGAGAAACGTTATGAGCGAAAGTGACTGTCTGGTCCATTCTCGAACTGTGGCATCTGATCAGGCGGGTGAGCTTCTCCACCTGCCGCGAACCGAGGCCAGATGGGAATGGATGAGCCTGTTCGTCCGGCGCTTGCAGTCGGGCGACGTTTACCGCACTCGCACCGACCGCGAGGAAGCCGCATTCGTGTTGCTGGGCGGAACTTGCCGCGCCGACTGGGGACGCGGTCCGCAAATTATCGGCAAGCGCAAAGACGTATTCGACGGTTTTCCCTATACGCTCTACCTTCCGGCTGGACAGGAAGTTGCGTTTACCGCTGAATCGCAATGTGAAATTGCCGAGTGCAGAGTGCCGTCAAATGCACGACTGGAGCCTCAACTCATCACTCCCGCGGATGTTGCCAGCAACCTGCGGGGCGGAGGGAATGCATCGCGCCAGATCGTCGACATCATGCCACCTAATTTTCCAGCCGATAAGCTGATGGTGATTGAGGTCTACACGCCCGGTGGGAACTGGTCCAGCTATCCTCCGCACAAGCATGATGTGCACAATCCTCCGGCCGAGGTTGACCTCGACGAGATTTACTATTACCGCATCCGCGAGCCGGAAGGGTTCGCGTTGCAACATCTTTATGCGAACAACGGCGATGGGCCAGACGGGGATGGGGCGCGCACGTTGAAGGCCAGAGACGGGGACGTGGTTTTGGTGCGGGGAGGGTTTCATCCGGTGGTCGCCGGGCCGGGCTACAACGTTTACTATTTGAACTTTCTGGCCGGATCGGCGCGGGCGCTGGCGGTGACTGAAGATGCGAATCATGTGTGGATTCGGTCGACATGGAAAGAGACTGATCCCCGGCTTCCGCTGGTGAAATGAGGAGCAATGTCTGAAGATCGGATGCTTCCTGCTAAACGCTTAGATTGTGGAACCTTTCAATTGAGCTCGGCGGCAGCGAAATGGCAGACACGGGAATTCTTGACTTGCCGGCATATGGCATCCTTACTACATCCGAGGAGTGAGGCTACATGACAACCCGGCTGACCGTCGCGCAAGCCATCATTTCCTTCCTCAAGAACCAGTTTTCCGAACGAGACGGCACTCAGCATCGCCTTTTTGAAGGATGCCTCGGAATTTTCGGACATGGCAATGTCGCTGGAATCGGCCAGGCGCTCGAGCAAGATCCCGGACTCCCGTACTACCTCTTCCGCAATGAGCAGGCGATGGTGCACACGGCGGCGGCCTTCGCGAAAACCAGCAATCGGCTTCGCTGCCTGGCATGCACCACTTCAATTGGGCCTGGCGCCACCAACATGGTGACTGGGGCCGCGCTGGCCACGATAAACCGGTTGCCCGTACTGCTTCTGCCCGGTGACATTTTCGCGCGGCGCAACGTAGCGCCCGTCCTGCAACAACTGGAGTCTTCATCGACGCAGGACATTTCAGTCAATGATTGTTTCAAGCCCGTGTCGCGGTACTGGGACCGCATTGAACGTCCGGAGCAGATTCTGACATCGCTGCCGGCGGCGATGCGAGTGCTGACTTCGCCGGCAGAAACAGGAGCGGTTGTGATCTCACTTCCGCAGGACGTGCAAGTTGAGGCATACGACTTTCCGGTCGAGTTCTTCGAGAAGCGAGTTTGGACGGTTGCGCGGCCTCGCTGCGATCCCAGCCTTCTGACACGAGCGGCACAATGGATCCGATCCGCGCGCAAACCGTTGGTGATTGCCGGCGGCGGAGTGATTTATTCGGAGGCGACCGACGGGCTCAAGTCGTTTGCAGCGCAAACGGGAATTCCAGTGGTTGAAACTCAGGCTGGCAAGGGTTCTTTGCCCTACGATCACCCGCAGGCACTCGGCGCCATGGGAGTGACTGGGACGCCGGGAGCCAATATCCTGGCGCGCGAGGCCGACCTGATACTGGGCGTGGGAACGCGTTATTCGGATTTCACCACCGCTTCGCAAACGGCTTTTCAGAATTCTGAGGCGAAGTTCGTCAACATCAATGTCAACGAGTTTGACGCTGGCAAACAGTGGGCGTTACCTCTTGCCGGGGATGCTTGCGTCACGTTGCAGGAACTGTCCACCGCACTGGCGGGTTTTCAAGTTGATTCATCTTATGCGGAACGGGTGACGGCGTTTCGCGAGGCATGGGAAAAGGAAGTCGATCGCATCTACCATCTGAGCTGGGGACCACCGATCAGCCAGGGCGAGGTGATTGGAGTGGTCAACGAGGTTTCCGGCGCGCGCGACGTGGTGGTCTGTGCTGCGGGGAGTCTTCCGGGCGATCTTCACAAATTGTGGCGCACGCGCGATCCGAAGGGATATCACCTGGAGTATGGCTATTCCTGCATGGGGTATGAAATCAGCGGAGGACTGGGCGTGAAGATGGCCGCTCCGGAGCGCGAAGTGTACATCATGGTGGGAGACGGTTCGTACCTCATGATGGCCCAGGAGATTGTGACGTCGTTGCAGGAAGGCTGCAAGCTGAACATCGTAGTGCTCGATAATCACGGCTTTTCGAGTATTGGCGGACTTACCCGGGCGTGCGGCAATCGGGGTATGGGCACCGAATATCGCTATCGCCGTAATGGAAAGCTTGAAGGAGAGCCGATTGAAGTCGACTTCGTTGCCAATGCTCAGAGTCTGGGAGCCGATGCCGTACGTGCTCACACGCGCGAAGACCTTCGCCAGGCGTTGCTCGCGGCAAAGCAAAGTCCTAAGACCACGGTGGTTGTAATCGAGACTGATTACGCGCAGCGAGTGCCCGGATACGAATCGTGGTGGGACGTTCCGATCGCTGAGGTTTCAGAAATCGGGTCGGTGCAAGCCGCACGAACAAGGTATGTCGAGGCCAGGAAGAAGCAGCGCGCATTTTAGTCGCAGCTCCGGCCGGAACGCACGCCGGAGCCAAGAAGGAGCACGGTTTGGATTCAGCCACTGCTACCGCCGCAACGACATCAGGTCCGCGACTAAAGCGGGTCCTCGGCCTCTGGGATCTGATTTACTACGGGATTATCCTCATCTCGCCTATCGCCGCCGTGCCCATGTTCGGCGAGGCACAGGTTTTATCCCACGGGCACGCCGTGATTACGCTGCTCGCTGCCATGGTGGCGATGATGGCCACCGCGGTGAGTTTCGGACGCATGGCCAACGTATATCCTTCAGCCGGATCGGTGTACACGTATGTAAGCCGCGGATTCAATCCTCACATCGGGTTTATTGTGGGGTGGGCAATGTTCCTCGAATATCTGATCCAACCTCTGCAGAACAGCCTTTATGCTGCGTTGACGATTCAGCGACTGGTGCCGCATATTCCGTTTGCGCTTTTGTCCGCAGGCGCGGTCGGCTTCATGACGTTGCTGTGTTATCTCGGGATCCGAACCACGGCGCGCACTAATCAGGTCCTTCTCGCTTTCATGTCAGTTGTGATGGCGGTGTTTTTGTTCGAGGCATTTCGTTTCGTTCTTGTCCACCAGCATTGGCAGGGGCTGATCTCGCTGCAGCCGCTCTATGATCCGCGCACGTTTTCGGTGCGTGCGATTGCTGCGGGAACGGCGATGGCCGCAGCTGTTTACATCGGCTTCGATGGTGTCAGCCTGCTTGCCGAGGAAGTGCATAACCCGCGTCGAAACGTTCTGCTGGCGACGGTTCTCGTGTGCTTGTTTACGGGGCTGTTCTCAGGACTTCAGGTTTATCTTGCGCAGAGAGTTTGGCCCGACTACCGGACATTTACCAATCCGGAGACCGCTTTTATGGATGTGGCGCAAGTGGTTGGGGGTTATCACCTGTTTGCCGCCTTCGGGCTGGTGCTGCTGATATCGAGTCTGGCGTGCGGACTCGCCGGACACCTCGGCGCGGTGCGCCTACTCTACGGGATGGGCCGTGACAACCTTATCCCCCAGAAGATATTTGGATATCTCGATCCGCGGCGGGGCAATCCCACTTATAACGTGTTGATCGTCGGCGTTCTTGCCTATGTTGGAACTTTGACCATCCAGTGGGAAAGGGCAGTCGAATTTCTGAACTTCGGAGCCTTACTGGCTTTCATGGCTGTCAATGCAGCGGCCCTTAAGTATTTTGGATTTCGCCGCGATCCGTCACACAAGGTGAACCTCTTTCTTGATATTCTCTCGCCGGTTCTGGGATTTCTGTTTTGCCTGGCAATTTTTCTGGGACTGCAGTCATCCACGCTGGTGGCGGGCGGAATCTGGCTACTTGCCGGCGGCTTATACATTTTCCTGAAGACTCGGGGCCTCGATGCGACGCCGGTAGAAATGGATTTCAGCGAATCGTGATCGCTGCGGCCGAGGCTTGGGTGCGGGGCACAGCTCAGTCTGTATGCGTTGTTTGTTCGCGCGGCGCGTCGCCGATCTGAGTTCTGCCAACGTGCAAGGCAAATCCGCACGACTCGCGGATCCGAAGTTCGGGCTGCAATTTCTTAACAACTCCCTTTGTCCTATTTCCCGCAATTCGTGATAGGAGTAACTCAGCCGCCTCGCTTCCAAGTTGATGCTTGGGCAATTCCACGGTGGATAGCTTGGGCCGGAAGACACCGAGCCAGGGATAATCGTCGAAGCTGACTAATCCGAAATCTTCAGGACAACTCAGTCTCATCTCCTCAGCTGCTTTCAAGAGGCCGATCGTCATCAGATGGTTTGCAACATAGATGCCGTCGGGACGGTGCGAGAGCAAGGCGTGGCCCGCACGGAACCCAGAATCGATGCGATAGTCGCCTTCCACCACCAATTGCTTCTCAGACACCAGGCCTTGTGCCTTGAGAGCGTCATGAAACCCTTCCCAGCGGGCTATCGCATTACTTACTCTTAGCGGACCGCTGATTAGCCCTATCCGCCTTCTACCCGACCGCGCCAAGTGGCAGACTGCGTCGTAAGCTCCCTGATAATCGTCAGTGATCACGGCATCTTTTGTAAGTTTGGGGTAAGTGCGCATTACCAGGACGAAGGGAATGCCCACCTCCTTGATCATGTGCCGAAGAGACGGGCTGAAATCTCCGGCAGCTTTCGTGAGAAGGATTCCATCGACCCGCTTGGAGAGGAGCAGTTCGATCGCTTTTTCTTCTTTATCCAATGAATCGTCACTGTTACACAGGAGAAGGTTATACCCATGCTTCTGGGCCGCATCTTCTGCCCCGCGAACCACCATGGGAAAAAACGGGTTTGCGATATCTGGGACAATCATACCAATGGTGTGAGTGCGTTGTTTGGCCAGGCTGCGGGCGACTAGGTTGGGACGGTAGCTCAATTTTCGGATCGCAGCTTCCACCCGCTCACGCAGTTTCTTGCCTACATGGCTCTTGTTATTTACGACGGCAGAAACAGTGAATACGGAAACTCCCGATTCGCGTGCAACGTCATAGATGCTCGCAGCCTTAACCGGCTTCTGCGATTTGTTCTGTCGAGGCGACATAAAAGTTCTCTGAACTCACGTGTGTCGATTCTACTCAGAAGCCCGCAACGCTGTGCGAAGCCGAGGTCAGCTTTTCATACTTCACGGGCACGGTTTTCCGGCTCTTCGCAGACTTGTAAATCGCGCGAATGATCGCGAGATCCCGACAACCTTGTATACCATCCGGCTCCACCGGCGCACCGCTTTGAATCGCCTTGGCGAACGCGTCCAATTCCGGCGCAAACTCGTCAATCGTCTTGAATTGCCGACGAATTGATCGTCCGCCGAATTTTCCTGTGAGCCGTCGTTCTTCATCAAACGGAAAAGCCGGCGCAAGCGAAACCCAGCCCTTGGTCCCCTGGACGTTAATAAATGAAGATAAGACTGCCCCGTAGGTTGCGCTTGCCTGCACGACAAGGCCACTGGCAAAGTTCATTTGAAACGCGATGCCCTCTTCGACCTCGTGGAAGCAGGTCGTATCGTGCCGCCAGGCCCGTGCGAAAACCTCTATAGGGTCTTCGTCAACCAGCCAACGGCTAGTGTTGACGCAGTACACACCCAAATCCATCAATGGACCGCCACCGGCCAGAGTTGCATCCACTAACCACGCCGGCGAAATACCCGGCGAATACAATTCGCTGAATCCTGCGTGGATGACGTCAATGCGGCCAAGATCCCCACCGCGAATCAGCTTCTTCAAATAACGAGTGCTTCGCTCGAAGTATTTCCGGTACGCCGTCATCAGCAAGACGTCATGCCGATGGCAAGCTTCCACCATCCTGATGCACTGCTCGACGGTCGCGGCCAGCGGTTTCTCGCATAAGACATGCTTTCCGGCCCGGGCCGCTCGCACGACGAAGGCCTCGTGCTTCCCCGGAGGCGTGGCAACGTAAATTGCCGAGACGTCAGGATTGGCCAGGCACTCCGCGTACTCTTCGCTGTCATAGGCAAACGCGGCCTTAAACTTGCGCGCAATCAGAGTGGCTTTCTTCTTATCTCGACTAACCAAGGCAACCAGCTTTGCCCTTTTGCTGTTCGAAAACGCAGGCAACACGGAACCCTGGGCGATATTACCCAGCCCTACAACTGCGAAGCCGACCTTCTTTGACGCAGCCACGGTTAGCTCTCGCGGTCCGCACGGCTCAGGCGTTGGTTGCGGATCGCCGCGTGATCCAGTCCGCGCAGGTCCTCAATATTGGCGAGTACTTTCTCGATGGCGTCCGCAATGGCGTCCACGTCTTGGCTGCCCCCCAAAAACAGTTGATGCGGGAACCACACCGCTTCCTGATAAGCGGCTTTTTCTGACTCCGGACACGAGTACATATTGCGCAGGTCAAGCGGCTTATCGCGGCCCCAACTCAAAGCCGGAAAATCCGCCGGGTTAACGGGAAACAGAGAACTTTTATAGACCGGCTCATAGAACAGGCCGTCGCAAGGGATTCCTTCCAGCTGCAACGCCGCAACGAACGCCGCGCGAGGAATATCTTTTGTTTGATCCGAAAAATACTTGAGTACATAACCATAGGGCGCCAGCCGTGTAATTCGTGGATCTGGCCTTAGGAATCCAATCGAGGGCTTGCCCT
>DATEBK010000319.1:0-2792 GCA_035287825.1 Terriglobales bacterium | reverse complement strand
TTGCGAAGGACGTTGACGCGGTAAACCAGTACGCGGCGGTAATGTAGCTGGCTACTGCGTATGGCATAGCGGATGGGGTGCGGCGTGAGCATCCCAGATGACGGCGAGCCCGAAAGGGGCGATAGCGACATTGCCGCCTGAAAGGCGCTCTGCTGTGATGCCGGAACCGATGACGGCGGCGACCAGGAATGCGGTCCCGGGAAATTCGGCGCTGAGGCGCGCTGGCAGGCTTAGCTTCACTGGTGTCCGATGTTTCCGATTTCTCGCTCGATCACCAGCCTGCCGATAGTGGCTAGAGGCGTCTTTGGTTGGTTTCTGATCGGAGTCTTCACCGCGACAACCCTCAGAGATGTTCTGATTGTTAAGGGCGGTAATTGCTTCCGGAAAGCTTGCCGAACACGATATTCTCCCATGATATCGACTTCTCTAGGACCGCAGGTGTGAACGAAGCTGCCGTCATGGCGGAGTTCAATAAAGCTTGCCGATTCGTCCAAGACCAGTCCGGGTTCGTGAGTCGCAGACGGTGAATGGAAAGCGATGAGAAATCGATCCGTTGGCGAAAGAGACTTGACTTCAGCCAGGAGTTTGTTGTCGCGAGCGGCTTCGGGGGGCACGATTCTCTAGGCCAACATGAACGCGTCTCCTTTTTGAAAATAAACGAATTCGAAGTCGCCCATTATGATGTGCTCTACTGTGACTTGGAACAATTTGGAGTCCAGCGCGAGTCGGTGAAAATTCCTGCTGCTTGACCAAATGAATTTTTCTATCTTTATAATTGACTAAACTCGAACGCGGCGTCAATTTGAGCACAAAGGGACCGGCGGTTCCGCACCAAGTGAAGTAACTTTTCACTCCAAAGGTAAAAACTGTCGGGACAAAAGTCGCGAAGATCGATTTAGTAGGGTTCTCTCGGGGCGAGCATTTGCCTTACTCAGCAAGGATCGACGAAGCTAATCTCTCACCGAACCGAGTGCGGATTGCCATCTTCGGGGCCGGCCCGGCTGGATTCTACGCCGCGGAAGAACTGCTCTCTCAAAGAAGTGGCTGCATCGCGGTAGATCTCTTTGACCGTCTTCCGACACCCTACGGTCTTGTCCGTGGCGGTGTCGCTCCAGACCACCAGAAGATCAAGAACGTTATCAAACGTTATGAGAAGACAGCCGCGCGTCCGGGCTTTCGTTTTTTCGGAAATGTCACATTCGGCGGGGATCTCGATCTGGCAGAGGCGCTAGCGCATTACCACCAGGTCTTGATTGCGACCGGAGCGCAATCCGATCGCCTCCTCGGCATTCCAGGAGAGGATCTCCTTGGCAGCCACTCCGCCGCAGCGTTTGTGGCTTGGTACAACGGCCATCCCGACTATCGCGACAGTGTGTTTGATCTGCGTGCCGAGACGGCAGTCGTCATCGGAAACGGCAACGTTGCGGTCGATGTTGCAAGGATCTTGACGCGGTCAATTGACGAACTGGAGACCACCGACATTGCCGGGCATGCGCTGGAGGTTCTCCGCGAAAGCCAGATCAACCAGGTGTACCTGCTCGGACGCCGCGGTCCGGCGCAGGCCGCATTCACACCTGCTGAACTTAACGAAATGATGCGAATGAAAGGAGTCGACTTTGTCGTTCGTCCTCTGGATTTGGACGAAACGCAGGCACCGGTGCATTCGCGAGCGGGATCGTCTCCGGCTAGTCGCAAGAATTTAGAACTCTTGAGAGCCCAGAGCGAGCGAGGAGAGGGAATTCAACCGAGAAAGGTCCGGGCGCGGTTTTTCACCTCACCGGTAGAAGTGCTCGGCAAGCGACGAGTTGAGGGCCTCCGTGTAGAACACAACCGATTGACTGAAGGCGCCGATGGAGAAGTCACCTCCCACGGAACGGGGGTCTTTGAGGAGATACCGTGTCAATTGATCTTTCGCTCCATTGGGTACAAAGGCCTACAAGTGCCCGGAATACCCTTTGAGGAAAGACGGGGTGTTATACCTCATCGTGACGGACGGGTGGTCGATCCCATCACGAACCTTCCTCTAGCGCGAGTCTATGTGGCCGGCTGGATCAAGCGCGGGCCGTCCGGAGTCATCGGTACGAACAAAGGGGATGCGGAAGCAACCGTACGCGCGATGCTTGCGGATCTAGATCTGCACTCGAAATTGACCGGTCTATCGCTGGAAGAACACGATCTTCCCGATGTACTTGCACGAAAGAAAATAGAGGTTGTTACCTTTGACCACTGGAAACGGATCGATGGGGTCGAAATCGCAGCCGGAGCACCCAAAGGAAAGCCCAGGGAAAAACTAACACGAATCGCCGAGCTACTCGCCGCGCGATCAATCGAATAGCTCGCTCTTAAAACTGGAAAAACACTTCCTGTGCTCAATACCGAATGACTGTTCCACTCGATGGCTGAGCTTCCTCAGCCCACCATCCGCACCAAAGGCACGGTTCTGAGTGTAATCGCCTGATTGCAACATTTGTCACTGGGGCCAGGTGGTTCCGTCGAGGCCAACCATAAAACACTTCGTCGTCATTGCTGCTCTCCCATCGTGCTCGGGCCAGGAGAGTTCGTTGGAACGCGCATGGCGCTGCTGCAATAGAATTCGTCAATTTGTTGTGCGTTGGCAACTGGGGCAGGCGCATGCTCAAGCTTGGCAGGAGTGGGTAGCGCACCCCTTGGTAATCGAGTAGGGAGTCAGTTTGATTTCCATTTTTCCTCACCTTCCACGATCACAATGTAGCGATCGACGGGAACGTCGGTGAGGCGCTGGACCAAGGTGCTGGGTTTGGGCCACTTGATTT
>DATEBK010000318.1:0-9649 GCA_035287825.1 Terriglobales bacterium | reverse complement strand
CGTAAACCGCGTCGCATCCGTCCCATATTGCCCGATCACTTCAATCGGATCGAGCACGTTGCCCTTCGTCTTCGACATTTTTTGCCGGTCGGCGTCGCGCACCAGCGCGTGAATATAAACTTCGCGAAACGGAACACTGTTTCGCAGAGCGTCTTCTTCTGAACTCGACCTCGATCCCGGCCGGTGCGGCGGCATCATGAACCAGCATCCCAGCATGATCATCCGCGCCACCCAGAAAAACAAAATGTCGAATCCGGTAATCATCAGCGAGTTCGGATAGAACACGTCGAGATCGCGCGTCGCCTCCGGCCATCCCAGCGTCGTAAACGGCAACAGGCCCGACGAAAACCAGGTGTCGAGCACGTCTGTCTCCTGCTCCAGCTTCGTGCTGCCGCATTTGCACGCCGCCGGAGTCTCGCGCGCCACCACCACTTCTTTGCATTCGCCGCAATACCACGCCGGTATCCGGTGTCCCCACCACAACTGCCGCGAGATACACCAGTCGTGGATGTCGTGCATCCAGTTCAAATAAATCTGCCCATAATTTTCCGGCGTGAATCGAATGTATCCCTTGTCGACGACCTCAATCGCCCGCTTCGCCAGCGGAGCAATCTTGACGAACCATTGCGTCGAAAGCCGCGGCTCCACAATGGTCCCCGAGCGGTCGCACTTGCCAATCGCAATCGTGTAATCCTTCGTGCCCACCAGATAGCCCTGCGCCGCGAGGTCTTCAACAATGCGCGCGCGCGCCGCAAAGCGATCCAGTCCTGCATATGCGCCGGCATTCGCATTCATCTTCGAATGCTCATCAATCACTTCAATCTGCGGCAGGTTGTGCCGCAGTCCCGCCTGAAAATCATTCGGATCATGCGCCGGCGTCACCTTCACCGCGCCCGTGCCAAACTCCGGCTGCGCCAGTTCGTCCGCAATAATCGGGATCTCGCGGTTCATCAACGGCAGCAAAACATGTTTGCCATGCAGATGCAGATAGCGCTCGTCCGTCGGATTCACCGCAATCGCCGTATCGCCCAGCATCGTTTCCGGACGCGTCGTCGCCACCGTAATCCACTCGCTGCTGCCCGCCGCTCCCCCAACCACCGGATAGCGAATCTCATACAACTTCCCGGGCACATCCTCATGCTTCACTTCGAGATCGGAAATCGCCGTCCCGCAGTCCGAGCACCAGTTCACAATGTACTTGCCGCGATAAATCAGCCCATCTTCATACAGCCGCACGAACGCTTCCTTCACCGCGCGCGACAAATTGTCGTCCATGGTGAAATATTCGCGCCCCCAATCAACCGATGCGCCCAGCCGCTTCATCTGGTCGAGAATCGCGCCGCCATATTCGCGCCGCCATTCCCAGACCCGCTCAATGAATTTCTCGCGCCCCATATCGCGGCGCTTCTTGCCTTCTTTCGCCAGCTGGCGCTCCACCATCATCTGCGTCGCGATTCCGGCGTGGTCCGTGCCCGGCAGCCACAGCGCTACATCGCCGCGCATGCGGTGCCAGCGCACAATGATGTCCATCTGCGTCTGGTTAAGCATGTGCCCCATGTGCAGCCGCCCCGTCACATTCGGCGGAGGCAACAACAACGTAAACACCGGCCGTGCATCGCTTGGCTGCCCCATCCTAGCCGCTCCCGCATTTGGAGCGGCTAGCGTGGGAATTTCCGGCGTCTCCACATGAAACAGTTTTTCCCGGACCCAATACTCGGCCCAGCGCGCTTCAATCGCGCCCGGTTCGTAAGCTTTAGGCAATTCGTGTGGCATGTTGTGTATGTAGTTCCAGCGCTAGCGCAGGCACGGCCGCCCTCGGCCGCCCAGGTTTACGTAGGGACAGGTTGCCCTCACCTGTCCAGCCGAGCAACGCTCGGCAGGTTTCTCTGGCGGAAGGGTGAATCTTTGATCTTACCTGCCCAAGAAAAGAAGGGTCAAACGCCCGGAGTCTTCGTTTACGGGCACAGCAAAACGTTCCCTATTCTTGCCCCTCGTCAATATATGTCGTATTACGATATAATATTTTGTGGAACGAAACATGCCGACGAGAATTGCGACAGTTCAATACCAGGCGCTGGCGGAGTTGCGGTATCAGATACGTCAGTTCTTGTCCGCGGGTGATGCGGCCGCGCTCCAGGCTGGGCTCGAGCCGCAACAGTATCAGTTATTGCTGGCCATTCGCGGACTGCCCAATACCATGCCCGCCACCATCCGAGTGCTGGCCGAGCGACTGGCGCTCAAGCACAACAGCGCCGGCGAGCTGGTCAACCGGCTGGAAGCTCGCGGCCTGGTCCATCGCGCCCGGACCGCGAACGACCGGCGATGCGTATTGATTAGACTTCGGCCCGCCGGTGCGAGATTAGTAGAGCAAGTGGCGCAGCAACGGATCACAGAGTTGTGCGGAGATGGTACGGCATTGGTCAGCGCTCTTAACGCTCTTATCGCTCCAGGAACGACGCGTCCGCAGCCCAAAGCGAAATTGAAGCCTCTGCCGAAAATTGCCGCTCGAAAAACCGCCACCCGGAAAAAAGAGAAAAAGAGAACCCATCATGAAAGCTAGCACCCGCGCCAATCAGATCGAACTTCTCGGAGATTTCACCACCACCTGGCGCGTAATTCCGATTTCACTTTTAGCAATGGTCATTGGAGTAGTCTGCGCATTCGTCGCCCTCGCCTTGCTCCGGCTGATTGGCCTCTTCACGAATCTTTTCTACTTCGGCCGCTGGAGCACGGCGATGGTTTCACCGGTCGGCAACCATCTCGGCATATTCAGCGTCGCGGTTCCCATCGCCGGCGCATTCGTCATCGGCGTCATGGCGAGATATGGTTCAGAACGAATTCGCGGCCATGGAATTCCCGAAGCCATCGAATCTATCTTGCTGAATGGCAGCCGGATTGAACCGAAGGTTGCGCTGCTCAAGCCGATTTCTTCCGCCATCTCCATTGGATCGGGCGGCCCGTTTGGCGCCGAAGGTCCCATCATCATGACCGGCGGCGCGGTCGGTTCGATGATCGCTCAGCTCTTTCACCTCACCAGCGCTGAGCGAAAGACTCTGCTCGTAGCGGGCGCTGCCGGCGGAATGTCGGCCACGTTCGCTTCCCCGGTAGCGGCGGTTTTGCTGGCCGTCGAGTTGTTGCTCTTTGAGTGGAAGCCTCGCAGCCTGATCCCAGTCGCGCTGGCGAGTGCCGTTGCGGCTGTGGCCCGCCGCTATCTGTTGGGATTTGGCCCCTTGTTTCCGGTGCCGCCACACCCGTTGTTTATCGGCCCCGGAGGTCTGCTCGGCTGCGCTCTGGTAGGTCTGCTCGCAGGGATCCTCTCCGCCCTGCTCACAATTTCGGTCTATGCCGCCGAGGATGGCTTTCAGCGGCTGAAGATTCATTGGATGTGGTGGCCGATGATCGGCGGTTTGGCAATCGGTCTCGGCGGACTGATTTTTCCGCAGGCCTTGGGAGTCGGTTATGACACCATCGGCGCCTTGCTGCAAGGCAACGTAACCGCCAAGGTGATTCTTGGAGTCCTGTTAGTCAAGTGGTTCATCTGGGCCGTGTCTCTCGGTTCCGGCACGTCTGGCGGCGTTCTCGCCCCGCTCCTCATGATGGGTGGCGCGCTCGGCGGCCTCGAAGCCATGTTTCTTCCCAATGAAGGTGCGGGCTTTTGGCCGCTCATCAGCATGGGAGCCATCCTCGGCGGAACCATGCGTTCGCCGTTCACCAGTATCGTGTTTGCGTTTGAACTCACTCACGATGCCAATGTCTTTCTGCCCTTGCTTGTCGCCAGCGTCATCGCGCACGGTTTCACCGTGCTGACATTGCGCCGTTCAATTTTGACGGAGAAGGTCGCCCGGCGCGGCTATCACCTCAGTCGCGAATATGCCGTCGACCCGCTCGAGATTCTATTTGTGCGCGAGGTCATGCGAACCAATGTTGTAGTTCTGCCCAGCGACGGAACGGTCAGCGAAATCCCCGAATTAAAAACTGCGGATCCACATCGGAACCAGCGTCTGCTTCCGGTCGTCAATGCGGATCGACAACTGGTCGGCGTCATCACCCGCGAAGACATGCGAAACGCGATCAAGAACGGCGCTGAATCAGGCGCGGCAAAAACGCTCGGCGACCTCGCGCGAACCGGCACGATTGCAGCATATCCGGATGAACCTCTCCGCGTCGTCGTTTATCGAATGGCCGAAAAAGGACTCACCAGGATGCCGGTTGTAGATCCTGCGACAAGGAAATTTCTGGGATTGGTGTCTCTCAATGATTTGCTGAAGGCGCGGACCCGGCATTTAGAAGAAGAACGACGCCGTGAGCGCACCCTGTCATTCCAGTTCTTCCGCCCTCGAGCGTCGCGTTCGTGAGTCGATAAAGCCCGAACGCTTCGACGCTTCGACTATTCGAAGACTCGTCGATTCACAAGCTCTGCAATTTCGGAGTGTTGCTCGTGTGCAACTGATGCGCGGTTCGCACCGCAAACTGAAGGCTAGCCCCTACTTTCCCGCCAGCCTCTTCGCGATCTCTTCCACGATCTTCGGGCGAAGATCGGCCATCACGCTATCCACGATACTGGCAATCGCTCCCGCATCCGACGAAGCGGAAGAGGACGATGCTGTTGTTCCCTGTGCCGGAGCCGATGGTGCCGAACCTTCCGCTGCGGCTGCGGCCATGCTCATCGCCATCGCTGCGATTTCACCGCGGATCTCCTCCGCTGCCGGCTCGGATACCTGCTCCCCGTTCGATTTCTCCGCATTCGATTTCGAGTCTTTGCGCATGGATTCCTCAGCTTCCGCCTGTGCACTCGAATCCCGGTTTTCTGTTACGGCAACCGCCGCTTGTTCCGCCACCGCCGTCGTTTCCGGCGCGGCCACAACCTTCGTGTCCCCACTCTCTCGGACCTCTGCTCGAACCTCGTCGCGACCATCGCCACCACTGGCAAATGTCGCAGTGGGCGAATCGTCCGCAACCGCCTCCGTAACTACCGCTCCCAAAACTTTCTCCGCAGTTTTCTCCCCAGCGCCAGTCGAATCACTCTGCTGCTCAGTTTTGGCCTCCTCGAAAACCGGGGCCGGCAAAGTCGTCGCTGCCAAAGTCGATGCTGCCGCGCTCTCCGCGACCGGCAGGGCGTTCGCGCCAGCCGCCATCCCCACTGCTGCCAATCTGGTTTCCACCGCCGCCGCAATCGCGGAAACGCCCGTGATCCGCGCCACTTCCGCTTCAAGCGTGGGTTTTGCCGCAAAGCTGCCGAACATTTCCGCTTCCAGCGAAATCGCCGCTTCCTCACCACTCAACGCAATCGACTCCGCCACCCATCGCGGACCGCCCGCGCCTGCCGTTCCACTCCCCATCTCTCCATTCATCGACGCAGGAGTCAGCAAGCGCAATGCCTGGGCCAGTTCCTCATCGCTCGGCGATGGCCCTTCGGCTTCCGCCTCGGACGCGCGTGCCGCAACCGGAACCACGGCGTTTGCCGCAGGCAACGCTTCCACCTTCGGTTCCTGCGTCTCCGCCGTTTCACCCTTGGATTCCGCTGCATTCGCAAGGACCGCACTGGCATCCGGCGAAATTGCTGAAGCGGTGGTCGAAGCAACAGCCGAACCAAGCACTGGTTGGGCGCTCTGCTCGCCCGAAGCCGGTTGTTGCGCCGGCGCGGCCGAATTCACCACAGCCGCGGCGCTCGCTTCTGAATTCTGATTTTCTGGATTCCGGTTTTCCGAAACCCGGTTTTCCGAAATAACGATCGCAGTGCCAGTCGCGCTCGCTTCCGCAACCGCAGGGATTTTCGCAGCTACTTCCAGATGTTCGACTGGAATCTCAATTTCGTTTCCGGCGTCAACCGCAGAAACCGGAGCAACCACCGCCGTGACCGGATCGCTGCTCGCAGTACCGTCCGCTTTTTCTTCTTTCGCCGCGACCGCTTCCACCGGAGCGCTCGCCACCACAGCGAAGCCCTTCACTTCAGTTCTTGCCGGCACAACCTTCGCCGCAGGTGCTTCAACCGGAGCAACTGCTCCGCTCTCCGCTTTCGCGCTTTCGATTACCGGTGCTACTGTCGGCACGGCAACCGGTACTGCCGTTGCTGCCGCCGCCACCGCTGATTTTTCAACCGCCGCGCTCGCACTCGCTCCATCCAGCCTCGCGGCCACCGCGCTGAGCGCATCCAATTCCTCCGGCGTGATGCTCGAAACCGGATTTGCTCCCCGTTTCGACGTCGTCTTCTCGCCCGCCGCTTCGCTCGCGTTGCTCTTGCCCTTACCGCTGCGGAATTCGCGGAAGTTTCCTCCCGCCGCGACCTCCTCTTCCGGCTCTTCTTTCTCTTCTTTCTTTTTCTTCGATGGAAAGCCTAGCCGGCTCTTCCATCCCGTGTCTGTTCCCGGAGCATTCCTGCCATTGTCGCCGCCGTGCCGCGATCCCTCGGCTTTCGTCGCCACCACGCGGTCTTCCAGTTTCATCACCGCCGTCAGCAACTCGCTCGCTTCAAACGGCTTCACTATATGCGCGTCGGCCCGCACCCGCCGGGCATCGTCCGGCTTGAACGGCTCCAGTTTTCCCACCGTCAGCAGCACCGGAATGTGCGCCGTGTCTTCCGAATCCTTCAGCCGCTGGCACACTTCCAGCCCGCTGTATCCGGGCATGTACACGTCCAGCACAATCAAGTCGGGTTTGCTTTCGGAGACCCGCTTCAGCGCCGCGGATCCGTTGTTGACCGTGATGACGTCATACCCGGCATCGGCCAGGATTTTTCGCCCCATGTTCTGGGCTGTCACACTATCATCCGCGAGCAGTATTTTCCGCGCCAAGCGTTATCCTTCAGACAAAAGAAGAGAGATAACGCGAAACTACCTTGTCCACCAATCGAAGTCAACGATTCCCGTCGAAGTAACCGGTTACGTCCGTTCCTAGCCTGTTGGGAGTGGGCCACTTCTTGATAGGTGAGTGCCCTTGGTAACCTCAAAACCTCGTCGCAAAACCACTTTGTCTCCGGACGACAGCCCCGAATCCCCCCGCCCTCACTTCTTCTTCAGTCCCGCTTCCCAGTTGTTCACCATCACCAGCGGCACTTCTTTGACGTTATCTATGGCGCTCTCGATCAGGAACCGCTTATCATCCACCGCGAGATCGTAGAGCGTGAAAGAAGTTAGTATTTTGGCAATGTGCGACGTAAACATCGTCACCGGATTGCCCGCCGTGAACGGTTGGAAGCTTTTAATTTCGACGCTCGTCATCGCGCCGTCGGGGTCCACGAAGAAAATGCCTTTGCCGTCCCGCCTCCACAACGGCTGCACCCCGCCTTTCACCGAGATCTGGTACTTGCCATCCAGACCGGGATAAGGCATCACGTAAATCTCGCTGCGTCCGCTATCCAAAGCCTGAAAGACAATCCATTTGCCGTCTGGCGAAAACCGCAGGTTGACCGTGATGAACTTAGCGGGCATCAATTCCCGCACCTTCTGGTCTTTGAACGAATAGACAAAGTGATGGAACACCGGCGTTGAAGTCCGGAAAAAAATGAGTTCGGAGCCATCCGGAGACCAATCGTCGGGGTGATCGAGCGACGCGGTACCGGGTAGCAGATCTTCCGCGCCCAGACCGGTCGAGTCCTTGATCACAATTCCTTTATTGGAACTGTAAGCTATACGTTTTCCATCCGGTGACCAGGCCGCCTTCACATTGTTGTCATCCTCCCCAAAGCTCAGCCGCGACTGTGTGCCGCGCTTTAGGTCCCTCACCCAGATGTTATTTCCCGATGCCTGCGCCGTGGGCAATTTGAACGCAACCCAATCGCCATTTGGCGAGATCCGGGGCGTGCTATACACGGCCGGCGGCCCCACCGTTTCCAGCTTCTTGCCCGTCAGGTCATACCAGTCGAGCGTGGAGCTGTCGCCCGCAATGTCGTTCGAATACACCAACACGCCATTCTGCGAAACTGCGAATGCGCCCTTCTGCCGCCCGCTCTCGCTCCCCACCTTCTCCGCCACCGGCACCGGCGCGCCCGTCATTTTCATGCTCGAGGCGTCGAACTTTGCCGCCAGCAGATTGTCTTCGCGAATGTAAAGAATGTCGCCGCTCTCCGCATAAACCGCAGCCGTGTCGCCCTGCACCAGAAGTTTGGGGGCCTTGTCTCCCAGGCGCATCGTGTAAATGCCGGAGACCTTGTCGTTCGGCTGTTTTGAGACCCGGTCGTTCAATGTTTTTTCCGTGTAATAGAACAGGAACGACTTTCCATCTGGCAAAAACCACGGGAACCGGTCGGTGCCTGCCTTGTCGGTCGTCCAGACTTCGGTCGCCGTGCCTCCGTCTTCAGAAACCTGGAAGAGACCGCCGGACGAGGCAGGAGTAAACAGAATCACTCCCGTCTTGCTCCAACTCCCTCCGCGCCCATTATGCGCATCGCACAACGTCATCACCGCGCCGCCCGAAGCATCGATCTTCTTCAGCTTCCCATCGGCAAAGAACCCGACAAAACGGCCGTCTGGAGACCAGAACGGAAAGCTCCCACCCACCGTGCCCGCCAGCTCCTGCGCCGTCAGCGAATCCAGCGGCCGTATCCATAAGCTTTGCTCTCCCTTGGCTTTTTTGGCCGCATAAGCCAGCTTCGAGCCGTCGGGAGAAAGCGCCACATGCGTCGCCATCATGGTGGTATCCGGCATCGGCATAATCAAGCTGCGCTGCACCTGCTCCACGCTTCCGGTATGCAGAAACTGCCAGCCCAACCCGATCGCCAGCCCAATCGCCAGCACTCCCGCCGTGACTGCCGCCAACATCCAAATCCGCTCCCGGCTCTTTCGTCGCGCCGCAACCGGAGCCGGAACCCCCGCCTGCGAACCGGCTTCCGCAATCCATTCCAGCTGCAGCCGCACGTCATGCGCCGTCTGCCAGCGCTCATCAGGATCTTTGGCCAAACAGATCCGCACCACGCGATCCAGCGCCGGCGGCGACATCGGCTGCACCGCCGAAATCGGTTGCGGCTCGGACGCTAGAATCGCCGCCACCACGCTCGCCTGCGTCTTGCCCGTAAATGCCCGCTTGCCTGACGCCATCTCGTACAGCACCGCTCCCAGGGCAAAAATGTCGGAGCGCGCGTCCGCCTCATGCCCTTCGATTTGCTCCGGCGCCATGTACTGGAATGTCCCCACGATCATCCCCTGCGCCGTCAGCGGTTGCCCCGCCGATGGCCCGGACATCGTCATAGTCGGGGCCGAGGTTAGCGAAGACGTCAATGCAGCAGTCAAGCCCGAAGTCAGGCTCGACGCCGGAGCGTTCTGCCCCGGAATTGCCTTCGCTAATCCAAAGTCCATCAGCTTGGCGCCGCCCTTCGTCAACATGATGTTGCCCGGCTTCAGATCGCGATGCACCACTCCGCTCTTGTGCGCTTTTTCCAAGCCTTCGCAAATGTCGATCCCGTAGCGCAGCACTTGCTCCGGCGGCAGCGGACCCTTCGCCAGCCGGTCCGCCAGCGTCTCGCCTTCCAGATATTCCATCACCAGGAAATCAGTTCCGTCCTGATGGCCGACGTCGTGCAACGTGCAGATGTTGGGATGATTCAGAGACGAGATCGCCCGCGCTTCACGTTCGAAACGCTGCTTCGCTTCAAGGTTGGAAGAAAGATGCGCCGGCAGGATTTTTACCGCGACCGTGCGATCAAGCCGCGTGTCGC
>DATEBK010000317.1:0-9611 GCA_035287825.1 Terriglobales bacterium | reverse complement strand
GGTCGACGGAGGCGATGATCGCGACGCTGCTCGCGGTTTGCAACAAGGGCGACGAGGTGGTCGTGTTCGAGCCGTTCTATGAGAACTATGGGCCGGACTCGATTCTGAGCGGCGCAAAACCGCGGTTTGTGAGTTTGCGGCCTCCGGCGGTTGGGGGCGGGGAGTGGACGTTCGATCCCCAGGAGTTGCGCGAGGCGTTTCAGCACCAGGCGGGCAGCCAGCACCAAACCAAGGCGATCATTGTGAATACGCCGAACAATCCAACGGGAAAAGTTTTTACGCTGAAGGAACTGGAGTTGATTCGCGACCTGTGCGTTGAGTACAACGTGCTGGCCATTACCGACGAGATTTATGAGCACATTCTGTATGACGGGTCAGAGCATATTTCTCTGGCGCGGCTGGAGGGGATGCGGGAGCGGACGATCACCATTAACGGGCTCTCGAAAAGCTACAGCGTGACGGGATGGCGCGTGGGGTGGGCGGTTGCGCCTGCGGCGATTACGAATGCGATTCGCAAGGTGCACGATTTCTTGACCGTGGGTGCGCCGGCTCCTTTGCAGGAAGCGGGAGCGACGGCGCTGAGTTTGCCTGCGAGTTACTATCGCGAACTGGCGGAACGATACAAGACGCGTCGTGATCATCTGATTCCAGCACTGGAGAAGGCCGGGTTCAAGTGTTATCCGCCACGGGGCGCGTATTACGTGATGACGGACATTTCGGGATTCGGGTTTGCGAACGATGTGGAGTTCGCTTCTTATCTGGTGAAGGAGGTTGGGATCGCTTGCGTGCCGGGATCTAGTTTTTATAAGCATGCGAAAGACGGATCCCAACAGGTGAGGTTCGCGTTCTGCAAGAAGCCCGAGACGCTGGATGAGGCAGCGCGGCGACTGGAGAAGATGCGGGCGCGTCCGTAGAGGCGCGGCCCATCATTCGTGCACTGGTAACGGCAAAAGTAACGGCTCTTCCACAGGAAACTGCGCTATACTTCGCCTCAACGCGGAAATATTTCTGAAAGTGAGTTCCCATGTCTGTGAAACCCGTGGAAGAGGTATCTGCCGAGGTTCCGGCTGAAGATTTTCAGGCGCTGGAAGAGAAAGTCTATCGCACTATTGAGTTGTACAAGGCAGCGAGAGAAGCGCGGGCGACCGCCGAGCGCGACGTGAAGCGGCTGCGCGAGCAATTGGAAGAACGCGAAGAAGAAAATGAAACTATGCGCCGCGAATTGATACAGCTGCGCAAGGACCGGGAAAACATCCGCGGGCGAGTGGAAAAGATGCTGGGGCAGATGGACAGTCTGGCGCACGAACAGGCCAGCTGATCTGGGCGCGGCTTCTGGTTTGGATTTGTCGCGGTGAGAGAGTAGAGTCAAAATCAAGTTCAAGGCTGCGGGTATGGGGCCCGGGCCACACGATCACGATATGGCAACTGCCAGTAAACAGGCTCCGACGGACGCGACGAGTAACGGCAGCGGAAGCGTGCGCGTGGAAATTTTCGACCAGGTGTATAACCTGCGCGGGTCGGATGCGGAGTATATTCTGAAGCTCGCCGAATATGTGGATGGCAAGATGCGCGCGGTCTCGCAACAGACAGCGACGGTTGATTCGGTGAGGCTGGCGGTGCTGGCGGCGCTGAATATTGCGGATGAATATCATTTATTGAAGCGGCGAGTGGCTGTTCCTTCGACAGAAGCTCAGCAGCGGGCGAGCAAACTGGCCAGCGCGCTCGATGAAGTCTTGGACGAAGGCCAGCGCGCGGGATAGTTCGCTGCGTGCTCTGTCGCGGCGCTGAAGCGCTACGCCATCCAAGGCGGGCGACCTGAAGTGCGCCACCCAAAATCAAAAACGTCGGCGAGAGAACTCCTGCTTCGTCGCGTCCACTTTGTAAAACTTGCGATTTTTCCGTTTGCGACCTGTAGCAAACTTTCGGCCATCTATTTTGCATTTTCCACTTGCGAATCTGTTCGAGGTTTCCTAGCATCGAAAGCTGAAAGTCGACCTGCGGGGTTGGTGATGGTGGTAACCGATTTTTGAACCAATGCCGAATGAACGGGGACTCGACTCGCAAAAAGATCCGGTGTGCTACGTTCCGTCATGCGGAAAAGCCTAAAGGGTCGCGGCGGGTTCCCACCGTCTGAGACGGGTTCATTCTCGGCCCACCACACGGCGCAGCGGGTCGGCTTCTTTATTTCAGGTGCAAGGTCTTAGGTGTCAGATCTCAGGAAAATCAAAATCGCACGTTAAGAAATCAGCACCACCGCGGAATGCCAGTTGTGCTTTCCCAAGGCCTGAGACCTGCTTTCCTGACACCTCAGATCTGCCTTCCTGCTAGACTCTTCTAGAACTCCTACTCCATTTGGAGCATCTAAACTAACGTGTTTCCTAGACTTTTTCATATTGGCAGCTTCTATCTGCCGACCTATGGGTTCCTGGTCGCTTCGGGCGTACTGATCGGGTTGTGGATCAGTGTGCGCAACTCGGAGAAGCAAGGAATCAATGGCGATGATGCATGGAATCTTGGCATTCTCGTCGTCCTGGCGGGAATCATAGGCGCGAAAATTCTATACATCATCAATGACTGGAGCAGTTACGCCGGCAACTGGCGCGAGATTTTCAGTCTGAACACGCTGCAGGCGGGCGGAGTATTTTCCGGCGGGCTGATTGCGGCGCTGCTGGCTGCGGCGTGGTACATGCGGCGGCATCACATGCCGGTGTTGCGAACGACCGATGGCTTCGCTCCGGGATTGGCATTTGGACACGTGCTGGGGCGCTTCGGTTGTTTCGCGGCCGGATGCTGTTACGGCAAGCCGACCAGTCATTTTTGGGGCGTCGTGTTCACGAATCGGCTGGCGAATAGCGTGAGCGGAACTCCGCTGGGCGTGAGGATTGAGCCAACCCAGTTGATCGAGGCGTTTGCTGAATTCTGCAATTTTCTGCTGCTGACCTGGCTGCTCGGACGCAAAAAGTTCGATGGGCAGGTGTGGGCGACGTTCATGATTCTGTACGGAATCGAACGCTACTTCATCGAATTCCTGCGCGACGATCCCGGCCGCGGCGAAGTGTTCGGCGGGATTATGACGGGGACGCAGCTGATTTCGATTTGCCTGGTGCTCAGCGGCGGATTGATTTGGTGGTTCAGAAGTGGCACACAGGCAGCGGCGCTCAGCACTCAGAAGTCTGGATCGGCGGCTTAAAGTGTGTGAGTGCTGAATGCCTGACTTCCCTTTTACGCTGACGACTCCTCCCCACGCTGCGGGACAGCGACTGGATCAATACCTCGCTACCCATCTTTCTGAAGTCAACCAGTCGGAAGTCAGCCGGGCGCGCGTCCAACAGCTCATCGCCAAGGGAGAGGTGCTGGTAAACGACGCAGCGGCCAAGGCGTCGCTTCGGTTGCGCGGCGACGAGCAGATCACGGTCGCGGGACCACCGGTGGCTGCTCCGCTGCGGGCTATAGCTGAAGACATAACCCTCGACATCGTCTATGAAGACGACGACCTGGCGATCGTCAACAAGCCCGCGGGCATGATGGTGCATGCGGGAGCGGGAGCGACCGACGATGCGCGCAATCGCGGGACCCTGGTGAATGCGCTGTTGCATCATTTTGCAAAGTTGTCGGGGGTAGGTGGCGAGCTGCGTCCGGGAATCGTCCATCGCCTTGATCGCGCGACCAGTGGGCTGATGGCGGTGGCGAAGAATGATGACGCGCACCGCCGGCTGGCCAAGCAGTTCAGCGGGCGCGAAGTGCACAAGACTTATCTTGCGCTGGTCCACGGCTGGCCGAAGCAGGATCGCGGCACGATTCAAAGCGCGATCAGCCGCCATTCGCAGCGGCGCACGCGGATGACGACCAAGGGATTCGGCGGGCGCGAGGCGATGACGCATTACGCAGTGCAACGAAAAATTGATTCTCCTTACGGCAAGTTCGCGCTGGTTGAGGTCAAGATTGAAACAGGACGCACGCATCAGATTCGAGTGCACATGTCGTCCCTCGGGCATCCGGTAGTGGGCGACGCCCTGTATGGCGCGCCGGGCGAGTTGCGGTCGCAGTCGAACCAGCGGCGGGCAGCGGGCATGCCAGCGACGCTTGGGCTGGAGCGAAATTTTCTGCATTCGGCCGCGTTGGAGTTGAGCCATCCGCGCACGGGGGATTTGTTGAAGTTCTCGCGGGCGTTACCTACGGAACTGGTGGAGTTGCTCACGCTGCTGGAGAATGCTCGTGAGGAAGGGACGCGGCAGAGTTCTAATGGAGCGCGCGTTATAATTGGGGAAAATCAACTCTGATGAGATTGCGCATTTTTCTGTTCCTGTTTGTTTTGGCTCTGGCGGCTGGCTTGCTTGCAGGCCAGACGTCACCGCCTGCTTCCGCGCCAGCGACTCCTGCTGGAACGCCTGCCTCGAAGGCTCCAGCAGCGGCAGGACAGAGCCCGGCTGCGGCGGGAGCTTCGGGACAATCTGACTCAGATGAAGCCGTCACCCTGAGAAAAACGGTCACCGAAGTCAGCGTGGTGTTTACCGTTACCGACCGACATGGCCGCTATATCAAAGACCTGCAGAAGGACGACTTCAAAGTCGTCGATGATCAGCAGCCTGTAGACGTGCGCAGTTTCAGGAATGAAACCGATTTGCCGTTGCAGGTGGGACTGTTAGTGGATGCGAGCAACTCGGTGCGCGACCGCTTCAAGTTCGAGCAAGACGCGGCAATTGAATTTTTGAACTCGATCATCCGGCCGCGTTACGACGAGGCGTTCATTGTTGGCTTCGACGCGACTCCGGAAGTGACGCAGGATTTCACCGACAGTACCGAGAAGCTCTCGAATGGCGTGCGCATGTTGCGCGCGGGCGGCGGCACGGCGATGTATGACGCGCTCTATTTTGCCTGCCGCGACAAACTGATGAAGCAGGAGCAGACCGGACCAGTAAGGCGCGCCATTATTCTGCTGAGCGACGGCGAAGACAATTCCAGCCACGTATCGCGCGACGAAGCGATCGATATGGCGGCACGCGCGGACACCATTGTCTACACCATCAGCACGAACATCAGCGGCATGAAGGGCGTAGGCGACAAGGTGCTGCAGCACATCGCGGATTCGACTGGCGGACGCGCGTTCTTTCCCTTCCAGATGCGCGAGGTGTCGGATGCGTTTGTTTCGATTCAAGAGGAATTGCGCAGCCAGTACGCGGTAGCATACAAGCCGGCAAACTTTAACGCGGATGGGCGCTATCGCACCATCGCCATCATGGCGCAGCAAAGAGGGTTGAAGGTGCGGACGCGCAAGGGGTACTACGCACCGAAGCAGTAACGGTTCTCAGCCCCCTGTTGTCCCTAACGACCTTTATGCCTGGATATTCCGGAACTCCCCTGGGTAAAAAGCTTGGAATCAAGGACGGATTTCGTGCCTCGCTGTTGCATGTGCCGGACGATGTTGGGAGCGAACTTCGGGGCGAGTTCGCGAAATGCCAGATACATACCCTCAAAACCCCCGGCCTCGATTTTATTTTCCTGTTTGCAAAGTCGCGCGCCGGGATGGAACTGGAGCTCGCGGAATCGGCTAAGGCGCTCGCCCCAGCGGGAATGTTGTGGATTTGCTGGCCGAAGAAAAGCTCGGGTGTTCCGACCGACATCACGGAAAACGTCGTGCGGCAGAGCGGACTGGATGCCGGCCTGGTCGACATCAAGGTATGCGCGGTCACCGAGGTGTGGTCGGGATTGAAATTTGTGATTCCGGTCAAGGACCGTCCCAAAGCACGAAAAGTCTAGGTCGTGGCGGCGGCTCTTCGGCGGCGCGCAGCCGTCCTTCGCTGCGCCAAGAAACTTGCTCGACAGGCAGTAATCTCCGCATAGTAACCATCCTAAGAAACTAATGGGACAACGCAACCCGCAACTTGCCTGCAGGTGGCGGGTTTTCATGCAGAGCGCAGCATTGACGTTCGTAACTTGTGAGTATGAGGCGGCCGGGTTTTGATTGAGTCGGTTGTCTAATTTTTCATAGCGGAGAGAATGCTATGCGAAGCGGAACCTGGCTGGCAGGGTTGAGCATGGTGGGAATCATACTTTGCTGGGCGGCTTATGGGCAGACATCGAGCACGACCCCGCAGGGGATCCCGCGGGCGGAACGGGAACTGTTCGCAGCGGTGAATCAGGCGCGGCGCGCGCAAGGCATGTCTGCGCTGCGATGGGATGAGTCGCTGGCAGCGGCGGCGCGACGCCATGCGGAGGTAATGCTGGAACGCCGATCTGCAGGGCATGTGTTTGCCGGCGAGCCGAGTCTTTCGATGCGGGCGAAGCAAGCGGGTGTCCATTTTGGCTGGCTATCGGAAAACGTGATGCAGGGGCAGTCGCTGGAATTTATTCACGAGCAATTCATGAAGTCGGCTCTGCATCGCGCGAACATTCTGGATCGGGACATGGATTCAATCGGTGTGGGCGTGATGGAGCAGGGCGGAGAGTTGTTTGTGGTTGAAGATTTTGCGCAGGAGAGATAGGCAGGTCTCGGGCATTACGATCGGTCGCGGTGCGGGATTAGATATTGGAAATCCCGCCGTTTATGTCTACTGGTCCTGCCTGGGGATGGCGTAGTAGCCGCTTCGGGCCTGGATTTTGTAGTCTCCCTGCTTAGGCTTGATCTCGACTTTGCGGAAACCGCCGTCGCGGTTGGTGTTGGTCGGAGTATAGCCGATGTTGTACTGGCTGCGGAGTTCGTCAGCGATCTGATCGAAGGCCTGGCGAAGTTTCTCGATCTTGTTGCCGACCTCGATCGTGCGGCCGCCGGTTTCCTGGGTGAGCTTTTTCATTTCAGAATCGCCATTATAGAAGCCTCCGCCCATGCCGTAGAAACCGCGGTCGGCGATAAGCAGCACGTAGCAGATGACGTCGGCCTTCTGGGCGGCTTCGATGGCATCTTTGATCTTGAGACGGCTGCCTTCGTCCTGTCCGTCGGTGAGCAGGACAACAGCTTTACGGCCGACTTCGTGGCCGAGTTCGTCGTGCGAGGCCAGGTAAACAGCGTCGTAGAGCGCGGTACCGCGCGGGCCGGTCGAGGAACAAGGAATCGGGCCTTGCGGGCCGACCGGGCCTCCGGCGCAGCTCACTCCGCCCGTGTTGATTTTGGCTTGGTCAAGGGCGTGGCGCAGGCGGGGGACGGAGTTAGTGAAATCCTGCAGAAGGGTGACATCGACGTCGAAGCTGATGACGAATGCCTCGTCCTTGGGGCGCAGAATGTTCTCGAGAAACGAGCCGCCCACTTCTTTTTCCATGTCGAGAACACGCATCTGGCTGCCGCTGGAATCGATCATGATGCCGAGGGTAAGGGGAAGGTCAGTCTCCGATTTGAAATATTTAATGGTCTGGGGCTGGCCGTCTTCCAAGAGATCAAAGTTCTCTTTGGTAAGGTGCGGGATGAGCGCTCCGTGTTTATCTTTGACATTGAAAAAGAGCTGCACGACCTCGACGTTGACTTTGACGGTTGCGGTGGACTGGTCCGTCGATTGATCGGGCGGCTGGTTAGAAGGCGTGTGAGGAGCGGAATCGGTATTGGAGGTGGGCCCCGTCGAAGTCTTGGCCGGGGCAGCGTCCTGGGAGGACGCGGGCGGCAATAGGAGAGCAAAGATAGCGAGTGCGAAGAAGGCTACCTGCAGTAAAGATTTGTGATGAGGGGTGGGCATTAGAGTTTTTATCCTGATACTTTGCTAGTCTATACCTGTGATGAGGGTTAGATGCACCGAAGAGCAGAGACCGGCATCTGAATAAAGTGAAAAACGAGCAGGGATGCGGGCAGGAGCAGGTAGCAACAGGAGAGCACGAAGCAAAAGAGAGCGGGAAGAAAGAAGCAAGAGGATTTCGGGGATGGCCACGAAGAGCAGGGCGGGACTGAAGCTGGGACTGTCGTTTTTCGCTGTGGCGCTGCTGGTGGGGGCTCTAATGGACGTGCTGGCGGCCCAACAGCCGCCGAACGATATCCCAGACGCGCCATCGGCGACGCGTCCAATACCTCCGCCAGAGCCACCCAGTCCACGGGCCGAGGCGCAGGATGACAAGCCAGATGCTGCGCCGGCGGATGCGCCCAACGCGGCAACAAACCCGCTGTCGGGTATGCCCCGGAGCGCCCCGAGTTCGGCAAATACTCCTCCGCCGATGCCGCCAATCAAGACCGTTCCCGCGGGCAGCGTACCCAAAGACCAGGACACGGGCGTAGACGTCGGCTACACCATCTCGCATGTCGTCAACCTGGTGATGGTTCCGGTTACGGTGAAAGACAGCGATGGACACCTGGTCGGCGGTTTGCGCTCCACGGATTTTTCGGTTCTGGAGAACGGGGTGAAGCAGAAGCTGACGTTCTTTACCAGCGATCCGTTTGCCTTGTCGGCGGCAGTGGTGATCGATACCGGCATGCCGGACGTCGGCCTCAAGAAGGTGCAGGACACGCTTTCCGCGTTGCAGGGAGCGTTCAGCCAGTTCGACGAGGTTGGAGTCTACACCTACAGCAGCACGGTCAGCCGCGTTTCAGACTTTAACGATGTGGGCAAGGAACTGACGGCCGTGCTGAACGAAATCAAGAGCTACAGCGGCGCCAATAACGGACCGCCGGTGACGAGCGGGCCGCTTGGGCCGCAAGGACCAGTCATCAACGGACGTCCGATTGACTTTCCCGTAGACCCGGTTTCAACTCCGCCTAAGATCGCCCACGTCTTGAATGACGCGATTCTGATGGCAGCACGGGATCTCTCGAAGCGTGATCGAACCCATCGGAAAATCATCTTTGTGATCAGTGACGGACGCGAGCAGGGCTCGTCGGCCAGCTACAAAGACACTCTGAAGGTGCTGCTGACGCAGAACATAACCCTCTACGCGGTAGGAGTAGAAGGAGCGGCGATCCCGATCTATGACCGGCTGCAGCGAATCCACCTGCCGAAGACCAATGGGATCATGGGATACAGCGACATTCTGCCCAAATATGTGAACGCCACCGGCGGAGGCACGCAATACAGCGAGTTAACCAAAGCCGACATCGAGCGAGCCTACACCGCTGCCATGGGAGACGCGCGTTACCAGTACACGCTGGGCTATTCGCCGAAGTCGAACATCGGAGGTTATCGCGACATCGATGTGCAGGTGCTGCATCATCCGAACATCAAGGTGTATGCGAAAGCGGGGTATTATCCGCTGCCGGCACCGAGGTAGGACCACGTCGGGCCTCCAGCAGTTTCAGGCTTGATTAGGGCAGCTGATGCTGCGGCCAGAGCCCCACAACTCGCTCTAGTAACGTGGGTAACCTGCACCATAGCCTTCCGGTGTGATATAAAAACCAGCAGCAACCGATACTGCTGTTAAGTGGATTTTAGTCCAGGTGGATTTGTATGGGGCCCGCGCCTTGAGGGAGTATTGCGCGAGGGCCTTTTTCGTCGAGATTCTGAGGAAACCTTTTGAGTTTCATCAACTTCGCAGCACGTGAGATCAACTGCAAGATCGTCTATTACGGCGCCGGGTTGGGCGGCAAGACGACGAATTTACAGTTCATCTTCCAGAAAACAGCAGAACAGCAGAAGGGCAAGATGATCTCGCTCGCCACCGAGACCGATCGCACCCTGTTCTTCGACTTTTTGCCCCTCGATCTG
>DATEBK010000316.1:0-12786 GCA_035287825.1 Terriglobales bacterium | reverse complement strand
ATGAACTCGAGGGTTTTCCTGTCGAATTTCGAGAATACGTGCACTACTTTTGCGGAGGGGTAATTCGCGGCGTTCTGCGGCGGCCCGAGAACCGACGCAAATATACCGCCCGGCTTGACCTTGGCGATCAGCTTTTCGGCGGTCTTGCCGTTGACCGTATCCGCAACGGCATCGACCATGGGAAGATTTGCAATCGCAGTGTCGTCGTCGGTTGCGATTACCTGATCGGCGCCGATGGTTTTGGCTTCATCCATCTGCTTTTTCAAAACCCCAGCGATCACGGTCGCGCCGCGCGACTTCGCGGTGAATACCGCTGAACGGCCGACATTTCCAACGGCACCTACGATGAGAACCGTTTGGCCCGCTTTGATTTCCGTTGCTGCCAGGAGCTGGTTGCCGGTCACGGTCACCAGAGGCAATGCTGCCGCCTGGATCAAATCGAGTCCCTTGGGAACTTTCGCCAGGACCGCTGCTTTTACAACGCAAAGTTCGGCGTAAGTATTGTCCGCCATCGCGAACACCTGGTCGCCGACGGAAAATCCGTCGACTCCCGGACCGATCTTGACTACAGTGCCCGCCATATCGACTCCGATGAGGCCAGGGAACTGGAGGGGATAGAAATCCTTGGTTAATCCAGCACGACGCTTGTAGTCGATCGGATTCACGCTAGTAGCGGCGATCCGCACCAGCACTTCGCCCGGACCCGGAACCGGATCGGGGTAGTCTTCGAACTTCAGAACTTCGGGACCGCCGTACTGGTGGACAACGATTGCTTTCATATTTCATCTCCTCTTTCACCCCGTCGGTGCGGCTGGCGAACAGTCACTGATAGAGCTTAGATGAACGAAGCCAGAATTGGTTTACCGACGCCACGCGCTCGTGAAAATCGAAACTGCCGGGCGAAAAAAACTGGTTGAGATTGGGTTTCTAGCTCTTTACCCGACGCTCGCGGGTAGCGACACCTTTGGCGGCAGCTTGCTTCCTGTTTTTCTGGGGATGAACGCCCAGGTCGTGCCATGACGTTTCCGAGAGGTTGACGTTGTAGTGCTTCGCAGCTTTTTCGATGTTCTCGAATGCTAAAGCACGATCAGCGTCGGAGACGTCGATAACCTGATCGAAACGAGCGACTGCGTTACGCACATGTTCTGCGTCGGTCAGTGGTTCTTTGCGCTGCTTCGGAAACGCGTAGACGCTGTCAGGCAAGTCGCTCTGTGTGGTTAACTGTCCGTGTTTCTCGTGAGGTTTCCAGGTTGCTTCCGGCATTGGTTGCCATCCTTTCTTTAGACGATAGGCTAAAGCGGGCACGGTGTCGGCCCACGCAAGAGAAATTACGCCACAGGCGAAGCGAGAAATCTATTGGACGATGGTATCGATCCTTAGATATTGATCCTTAGAAATTGCCCCATGGATATTGCCCCATACACATTGATCGATATCAGGCCGATGTCCAGCATAGAGGCCCGCCCGCCGGCGTTGATGACCTTCATAGGTTTGCACAACTTAATCCAATACTTCAAGGGCTGATACCAACGTATCGGCGATACCATCGTCTGATTGCCTGGTTTTGAGGACTCTGTTTTTATGCCTTCCAGCACATTTGCCGGGCTTGGCCTGGCACGCTGAGAGGATTTGTCTAAATGGCAACCTATGTTCAGACAGTTGACGTCGGGCATCTGGCAACGGCGGATGTCCGCGAAGCACTGACTCGCGAAGTTCGGCGTGGCTTGACCGCGCGGCCACACTCACTCTCGCCCTGGATGTTCTACGATGCAGAGGGCTCGCGTCTTTTTGAGCACATCACGACTCTTCCCCAGTACTACCCAACCCGCACGGAAAGAACCATCTTGGCGGAACACGCAGGTGCGATGGTTGCTCACGCTCAGAACGGCAGATCGTCGCCATTGCGTCTGGTTGAGTTGGGCGCCGGCACGGCCTCGAAAACCTGCATTCTGCTCGAGGCTGCCTTGCGGCTTTCGGACGACGTCGCCTACATTCCGGTCGATGTCTGCTCCGACGCGCTTGAGTTGGCGTGCCAAAATGTGGCGTGCGAGTTGCCGGAAGTGCGCCTACAGCCTATCGTCCGGAACTATGTGACTCATCCGCTGGAGCTCGAACCTTTCGATGGCACCACAGTCGCGCTCTACATCGGTACAAGTATTGGCAACTTTTCGCCTGAAGAAGCGCGACACATCCTGCGAGATTTGAGTGTTCAGCTGCAAACGGGAGACGCGCTACTGCTAGGTACAGACATGGTGAAAGACGAACCCACTCTTCTAGCTGCGTATGACGACAGTGATGGAATCACCGCGGCGTTCAACCTAAACATTCTGCATCGGCTCAATAGGGAACTGGGAGCCGACTTTGACACCGCTTGCTTCCGACACCGCGTGCTTTGGAATTCCGTCGAGTCTCGGATCGAGATGCATCTCGAAAGCATGCGAGAGCAGGATGTGAGTATTGAGGACGTTGGGCTTGATGTTCACTTCATGCCGGGAGAAACCGTTCACACCGAGAACAGTTACAAATTCACAGACCAGGGCATCCGAAGTCTTCTTAGAAGCGCCGGGTTTGAGATCAGCGGGAGATGGAAAGACAGTCGCGATTGGTACTCCCTGACGCTGGCATGCCCTCGGTAGGCGGGTGGAACGCAGCGATCGCGACTGAAACCCGGCCACAATCTACAGAGTGGGGAATTCTCACTTCGAACGAAGTGCGGAATTAACAGCCTCAAGCAGAGCCGTGTCGCTGAATGGCTTGAACAGGCACTCCACCGCGCCCTGTTCGAGTAGCCGCGGGCGAACGGTTCGATCTGTGCTGGCGGTGATGAAGATGATTGGAATTTCTTGCCCGCGAAGTTTCAATTCACGCTGAAGGTCGGGTCCGGTCATCCCGGGCATGGCGATGTCCAGGATCAGGCATTGGGTTTGGTCGACGCAATCGGACGCGAGGAACTCTTCCGGCGACGAAAATGTGCGGGCTCCAAGGCCGAACTCTTTTAGCAGGTCAGGTAGCGACTCACGCACGGATTCGTCGTCATCGACCACGGCTACGAGTGGGACGGTCATAGGGTATTCATCGAGTATTCATCCGCGCTCGCAGCCACAAGCTCCGGCGACGGTCGGAACTGAATGTGCGACACCAAGTTCGTTGTGGAAGTGATGTGTCCGTCAAGGGGCGGTGTCTATACGAATCCGCTTGATGACGAGACTGTTCTCCGGGGGGATTTTTTCTCGGAAGCACTTCAGAACAGAGGGTGCGCCATTCGAGGAGGCACTGTCTATTGCACTTTAGTATTAGTCGACAATCGGAGGCGAGAAAAAACGGAATGCCACCCTTCAAATCGGAAATCCCTTTGTGAGAGCCGAAACTGCGGGTATCAAGACACAGATTACTCACGCCACATCGGTCACATCGGAAGCCCGAATGTCGCGATTATCGTCGTCGCCGGCCGCATTCTGGGATCTGCGAGGAATAAAGAACGAAAATGTTGCCCCGGGGCCATCATTCGGTGTTGCCCACAATCGACCGTGATGGCTTTCGATAATGGAACGACTGACGGAGAGTCCGATGCCCATACCGTCATTTTTCGTGGTGTAGAACGATTCAAAGAGTCTATCGGCAGCCTGAGAGTCGAACCCGACTCCCACATCTTGCACCGTCAAACGCACGCGATCGTCTCCGTCTGCTTCGGTTCTGACCAGCAACTGGCGCTGGCGATCGTCGACGGTACTCATTGCATCAGATGCGTTCCGGAGCAGATTCAAAATGACCTGCTGTAATTGCACCCGGTCACCAGCGACGAGAGGCAGGTCGTCGGCAAGTTCCAGCTGCAGGATGACGCGATTTCTCTGAAGGTCGCTGAGGGACAGCGCAACCACCTCTCGCGCAGCTTCATTCAGGTCCACCGACTCGATGGTGGGCTCCTTTTTGTCATAGAGCGCGCGCAATCGCGTGATCACCTCAGAGGCACGGTTGCCATCGCGAATCGTGCGCCGGGCGGTCTCTCTCGCGCCGTCGATGTTGGGAGGATCGGCGGCCAGCATCCGCAGACAGGTGCTGGCGTTGGTGACAATGCCAGAAAGCGGCTGGTTGACCTCATGTGCGATGGACGCCGTCAATACTCCAAGGCTCGTAACTCTAGCCACCTGTGAGAGCTCCGATCGGGCCTTGCTGAGCGCTTCTTCGGAAGCCCGGCGTTCGGTCACATCCTGAACAGCGCCGATGTACTCCGGCTGGTCGTGATCGCCCCGGATGTGAGCGGCAACGTGCACGTACTTGATCGTGCCGTCTGGCATCTGCAGGCGGAACTCGAGCTGCACATCGCTGCGGTCCCGGCGAGATCGTTCGATCTGTTCTCTGAATAGTGACAAATCTTCAGGGTGGATTCGATTATCGATCAATTCAAAGGTTACCGGCGCATCCCGGTCAATCTGGAAGATGCGATAAAGCTGCTCAGACCAGGTGACTTCGTCGGTCGGTATACGCCAGGAGAAACTGCCGATACGGCTAAGATGCTGGGCTTCGGCGAGGAATGCCTCGCTGCGCCGCAGTGCGTGCTCCGCCCGTTTGCGTTCCGTAATGTCGCGCAGATAGCCCGTGAAGGACGGCGGCCCTTCGAGCGGAATGCGAGTGACTGCGAGCTCGACGGGGAATTCGCTTCCGCCAGCACGTACTGCCGTCATCTCGAGGCGTTTTCCGAGCACTCGCGCCTCGCCCGTGGCCAGGTAGCGGGCAAAACCCTGCCGATGCTTCTCGCGGAGAGACGGTGGGATGATGACGTCGGTCAGTTGCTTGCCGACGACCTCATCCTGACGGTGCCCGAAGGTGTGTTCCGCCGCCGGATTGATCTCGATGATGCAACCTTCGTGATCGATGGTCACGATGCAGTCGAGAGCCGATTCCAGAATGGCTGCCTTACGCGCTTCACTGCGGCGTAACTTTTCCTCGGCGCGTTTACGGTCGTCGATATCGGTGTTGGTTCCGTACCATTGGATGATGTTACCCGCTTCGTCGCGGAGAGGGTTCGCGCGAAACAAGAACCATCGATAGACCCCGTCGTAACGGCGCATGCGTGCTTCTGTGTTAACCGGTGTGCCAGTAGCCAGACAAGTCCGCCAATACTCCACGAGACCTGGCAAGTCGTCCGGACAAATCGCGGCCTCCCAACCCCAGCCTCGCGCCTGTGCCGCCGCGATACCCGCGTAGTCAAGCCAGCGCTGGTTGACGAAGTCGCAGTATCCGTCTGGACGCGCAGACCATGCGGCCGTGGGAATGGTGTCGATGATCTGCTTAAGATTGATTTCACTCGCGTGCACTTTTTCCTCGGCGAGTTTGCGGTCATGGATATCCGTGCTGGTTCCGTACCAGCGCTCAATCGCGCCGGTGTGACTGCGGAACGGAGCGACGCGGATTAGAAACCAGCGATACTCTCCATCGTGACGGCGAAGCCGGGCCTCGATCTCGCCCGATTCCCCTGAGATCAGCAACTCCTGCCAGCGCTTCATCAATGGCGGCAAGTCGTCCGGATGGAAAGCCGCAGACCAACCCCAGCCATGCGCTTCTTCAGGAGAGAGACCCGTGTACTGATGCCAACCCTTGCTGAGGAATTCGTTGGGACCGTCCGGCAGATTGCACCAAACCAACGTGGGGATGGTGTCGATGACCCGCTGCAGCTTGCCCTGGCTTGCGCGCAGTTCCTCTTGTGCGCGTTTCTGGTCGTCGATGTCGGTGGTGGTACCGACGAATTTGAGGACTTTTCCTTCCGCATCGCGCAAGACCACGGCTTGCTGGAGGTGCCAACGATAGCTCCCGTCCTGAGCGCGGAGAGACCTGGTTTCGAACGCAAAACTTTGTCCCAACCGTACTCCTTCCCAGAAGCTTGTCGATGCGGTTTCCCGATCCTCAGGGTGGACTGCAGTCATCCAGGCCTCGGGATGCGACCGGACGTAATCGAGGGTCTGACCGGCGTATTCAAGCCAAACTTGATTCACGAAATCCGGCGTCCCATCGGGCTTGAGTGTCCAAGTGGATACAGGAAGATGCTGCAGCAGTCCAACCTGGAGTTGCAACTCGGCGTTCGCCGCGGCAAGTTCGGCAGTTCGTTGCGCGACCCGCTGATCGAGTTCGGCGGCGACCCGCTTCTGTTGATTTCGGAGCCGAGCCTCCTGCAATCCTATGATTGCCTGATTCGCTGCTATGTTGAGAAGAAGTGCCTCGGTCTGGCGCGGAAAATCCGGCCGTTCAGCCACTGCCACAATCATGCCGAGTTCGCCTTGTAAGCCCAGTGGCAAGGGCACAATAGAAACGTCTCCCTCACCCATAAGTTTGCGCAGCAGCGGCGGCCATTTCCGTGAGTCGCTTTTCAGACACTGGCTGAGCGCTTCGCAGATCTCGTGCGGCGAAGGCATCGGTCGTTCTTTTTGCGGGTTGGCGATGCGGACGATCTCAACGGGCGCCCCGCCAACTGGATCCGTCAGCCTCACCGAGACCAGGTCCAAGGACAGCATGCGCATGAGCGCATCGAGGAGGGTATGGAGAACCTGCGAGGGATCGCCACTCCGGATGGCGGGAAGAGCGAGCAGGCTGACAAGATCGTTCATGCACCGTTGAAGGTGCTTGACTTCGCCGGAGGCAAGATCGGGTTGGGCTTCCATATCAGGCAGCGGTAGATGAGGAAGGCGGTATAGCGGAAAAGTCGGCGCTAGTGGTCTTCTTCATCCTGTTCTCCTCACTATCGGGTCAGTTCGAATGTGGAGGTTACGCCGCTGTAACCGCTGCCGGCAGGCGGCGGAGGCGCGCGGCCATCCCCACCAGGTCGGGAAGAGAGTTGGCCTTCATCTTCTGCATCACCTTGCCGCGGTGTGCCTTGACCGTGATCTCGCTGATACCAAGCTCCCCAGCGACTTGTTTGTTCAGCAGGCCGGAGACTACTAACGCCATAACCTGGCGTTCTCTTTGCGAGAGGGACGCATAACGGTCACGGAGTACCTTCATCTCCGCTTGCAGGCTAAGTGCAACCCGGCTGCGTTCGAGGGCTGACCGGATGGCGGTCAACAGCACGTCATCATTGAACGGTTTGGTCAGGAATTCGACAGCGCCGGCCTTCATGGCTTGGACCGTTATGGGCACGTCGCCGTAGCCGGTGATGAAGATGATCGGCATATCGGTTCGTTCATCGGCGATGAGTTTTTGGAGGTCGAGACCGTTCAGGCCGGGAAGAGACACATCAAGTACGAGGCAGTTGGGAACAATAGCTTGTGGCTGGTCGAGAAATTGTTGCGCGGAAGCGAATGTCTTTGGCTGCCAGCCTTCGCAGCGGATCAGCGACTCCAGCGCCTCGCGCACGGAGATGTCGTCGTCGACAACGAACACGACTGGCTTGATATCCGGCACGGGTGAACCCCATTCTTGCCTTGCGATTGGCTGAAGGCGCCCCACTATTGGGGGGAATTCTATCAGAAATCACGCAGTTTGCCTTTGGCGGGACGGCTGAGATGTTCGCTCTGTGAGGATGACGAAATGTGGCAAGGATCATCAACTGGAGAGCCGATACCAAGGTATCGACGATACCATCGTCCAATTGTTCGTCACCCGAGCTTCTGTTCTCATGGCTGCGGACAGAATCCGGCGTCATCGACCGTTGCTGCCCAAAATGTTTGTTATGGCGGCCATGGCGATCGACGCGTCCTCCTGGCCGGCAGCCTTGGTTGCTATAGATTGAGCAGTGTTTCAAAGCGCATTCACAGGTATGTGAAACGTCAATTGCGGTGATCGCGCGGGAGAATGAAACCATGAAACGGATCGCGTTCTTGCTGGCTGCAGTTGCAGCGATCGGCGGCTTTGTTGCTAACTCTGCCCCCGCATCTGAACACGCCGACGGAGAGGCTGCCCCGATCTTTGGAATCAAGATTCCGCCCGGATACCGCGACTGGAAGCTGATTTCCGTGGCCCACGAGGCTGGCAACAACAACGACCTGCGCGCCGTTCTGGGAAACGATTTAGCCATCAAGGCTTACCGGGAAGAAAAGCTTCCGTTTCCGGACGGCGCAATCATTGCCAGGCTAGCTTGGAGATACGTCCCGTCTGAGGAAAATGACAAAGTCTTTGGACGCGCTCAGTCTTTTGTTGCCGGAGACTCGATTAACATTCAGTTCATGGTCAAGGACTCCAAGAAATACGCCGCGACGGGCGGCTGGGGTTTCGCTCAATTCGATAAGGACGGCAAACCTAACCTCCCCGAGGCGGCTCTCAAGACCTGCTTCCCCTGCCACGAGCCTGGCAAAGCACGGGACTTTGTTTTCACTCGTTACGCACCGTGATCCAAGAGAATTTCCGATTAAGGAGGACATACTGTGAGCGTTACCACAATCGAAAAAGTGATCTACACCGCGAAAGCGCACACCACAGGCGGCCGAGATGGAGGATCGTCGCGCACCTCCGATGGCCGCCTCGACGTTAAACTCTCGATTCCGGGCACTCCCGGTACCGGCACCAATCCTGAGCAGTTATTCGCCGTGGGTTGGTCAGCCTGCTTTCTATCCGCACTGAAGATCGTGGCTGCCAGAAAGAAAGTCAGGTTACCGGCTGAGCTTTCCATTGACACTGAAGTCGACCTAGGCACAACCGGCGGGGGGTACCTGCTGCAGGCTCGCCTCAACGTCAACCTGCCCGGCATAGAGCCTGAAGTCGCGCAAGCTCTGGTGGATGGCGCGCATCTTGAGTGTCCGTATTCCAAGGCCACACACGGCAACATCAACGTTACGACAAACGTTATAACCAATCCCGCGGCTAACGTGGCGTGATCCAGGTTCGCCGGACCATGGGCGACTGCCGCGTTCTTGATATTGCTGATGAGGTGCGAGGAGGAGAGCCATGACAACTGCAGCGACGGAGGTTCGACCGCCATTGCCTCCGTTCACGCGCGAGAGTGCGATTCAAAAAGTGCGCCTCGCGGAAGATGGCTGGAACAGCCGCGATCCGGGAAAAGTAGCTCTGGCCTATGCGATCGATTCGCGGTGGAGGAACCGCGCGGAGTTCGTCAGCGGAAGAGATGAGATCGTTGCATTCCTTTCTCGGAAATGGGCTAAGGAGTTGGACTACCGGCTGATCAAGGAACTGTGGGCGTTTGCGGGAAACCGCATCGCGGTACGCTTCGCATACGAATGGCACGACGATTCGGGTCACTGGTATCGGTCATACGGCAACGAAAACTGGGAGTTCAACGATGACGGCTTGATGACTACACGGTTTGCGTCGATCAACGATCTTCCCATCTCGGAATCGGGCCGCAAATATCACTGGCCGCTCGGTCGCCGTCCCGAGGGGCATCCCAGTCTGAGTGACTTGGGTTTATAGTCTTTCCCAATATTCCCAGGGCCGAAGTGCACATTCTCGACGCCGGCATTTCGCGTGAGCGGAGAGACTCTCCACGTGGATGGTGCCCCTCGGGCTCGTCGATGGTAGGAAATGATCAGTAAGAAACAATAAGGAATCTAATCAGGGGCTGGACTTCGACGAGGTAGGAATGCCCAGGTTGCTTTCAGTAAATGTCGGTCTTCCGCGCGACGTGACATGGAACGGTAAGACGGTCCGAACGTCAGTCTGGAAATCTCCAGTTAGTGGACGGCGAATGGTGCGGAAGCTCGACGTCGATGGTGACGAGCAGGCCGATCTCGCGGGTCACGGTGGAGAACAGCGCGCGGTATTTGTCTATCAGATGGACTCGTACCATTACTGGGAGAGTTTTCTGGGCCGGAGCGATTTTACCTTTGGCCAATTCGGCGAAAACTTCACCGTCGAGGGACTTCTCGATAGCGAGGTGTGCATCGGCGATCGCTACCGCATTGGCGGCGCGATATTTGAAGTTACGCAGCCGCGCGTCACGTGCTACCGCGTCGGCATCCGCATGAATGAGCCTCGCATGCCAGCGTTGCTCGTCGCGCATCATCGGCCAGGATTCTACTTTCGCGTGTTGCAGGAGGGTGAAGTTGGTGCAGGCGACGACATTGTAAGAATCGCCGATGGTCAAGAGCGAATGAGTGTGGCCGATGTTGACGCTCTGTTGTATTTGCCGGGGCAATCCAGCGAGCAATTGCAACGCGCGCTGCGAATTCCTGCACTCAGCAAGGGTTGGCAGAGTTCGTTCCAGGCGATGCTCCAACAAGATTTGAGTCCCAAAGCTACGGTGGGGAATCCGGGGCTCGCTCATGAGGAACAAGCTCCAGCATGGCCCGGATTTCGACAGATGCGAGTCGCGAATATTCATAAGGAGAGCGCTAGCGTAACTTCCTTCATTCTGAAGCCAATCGATGGGCAACCTCTTTCTGTCTGTCAGGCAGGGCAATTTGTGGTTTTGCGGCTGGTCGTTGATCCTGATGCGGGCAAACCACCTGTTCTTCGCAGTTATTCGTTGTCGGATCTGCCTGCAGCCGATCACTTCCGCATCAGCGTGAAAAACGAATTGAACGGGATTGGAAGCTCATTTCTGTGCAACCGTGCGCGAGAAGGCGATGTATTAGATGTCAGTGCGCCGCGCGGTAGTTTTACTCTTCGCCAAGACCAGAGTCCCGTGGTGCTGCTGAGTGCTGGCGTGGGTGCAACGCCCGTGATGTCGATGCTGCACGCACTTGTCGCTGAAAAATCGCAGCGAGAAGTCTGGTGGGTCTATGGAGCGCGTAATCGCGCCGAGCATCCATTTGCAGAAGAGTCGCGTTCATTACTGAAACATCTCTCTCGCGGACGAGGATACATCGTATACAGCAGGCCTGCTGCAACCGACCAAGTCGGGGCAGACTTCGATGCTCCGGGACACATTGACACTGCTTTGCTGGAGAGAATTGGCGTGTCACAAGGTAGTGAATTTTATTTGTGCGGGCCCGCTTCATTTTTGCAGAACATGCGCGATGGGCTGCGACACTGGGGCGTGCTCGCGGATAATGTGCACACGGAAATCTTCGGTTCTCTGGAGACTATTACCCCTGGTATGGCGGAGGTTGATCACATTCCTCACCTGCCCGAAGGGCCGCCGGGATCTGGCCCACCAGTCTCATTCGCGCGTAGCGGGATTACCGCTACGTGGGATCGTAAGTTTGCGAGTTTGCTTGAACTGGCAGAAGCGTGCGATGTTCCGGTCAGGTGGTCGTGCCGGAGTGGAGTCTGTCATACCTGCATGACCGGTGTGATTGGTGGGTCGATTACTTATAATCCTGAGCCGCTGGAGAGGCCGGCTCCGGGGAATGTGCTTATCTGCTGTTCCCAGCCAAGCGCGGGTGTCACTCTGGATCTTTAATAGGTAAGAGAAGATTTAAGAGGAAATCTAAGAGAAACGGGAGAAGATCAATCATGCGTTCTGATATTGTGCCGGGAAGGATTTTCCCCGACTATGAACTGCCCGATCAGACGGATACGCTGCGCAAGCTGAGCGAACTACAGGGCGAGGATCCGCTCATCCTCACGCTTTCGCGCGGCCACTATTGTCCAAAAGAGCATCAGCAGCATTTGGAACTGGCCGCGTTTTACCCGAAGATCGCGGTGGCATATACGCAGGTCGCCACGATCGCCACCGACGATCACCATACGCTTCAAGAATTCCGTGCGTCAGTCGGAGCCCAGTGGACATTCCTTTCGGACCCCGAACGAAAAGTTCAGAAGGATCTCGACATCCAGGAGTACACCGACCCCGAGCACAATCCGATGATCCCGCATACGCTCGTGCTCAAGCCGGGACTTGTGATTTACAGCATCTATAACGGCTACTGGTTCTGGGGCCGACCCTCGATCAGCGATCTTTGGCACGATCTGCGCGTCGTGACGAGCGAAATCCGCCCAGACTGGGATCTGAGTACTCCTGGACTCCGAGAGGCATGGAATGCGGGTGACTTATCGCGTTTCCATGGATGGAACAAACGGGCCGATACGAAAGACGCCAAGGAATAGCAGCGCCATTTTTTGAGATTTGGCGGTGAAACAGATGTGCAGCAGTGGCTCAGGTGGAGGTGAAACTGTGATTGAAGCTTCTGATCTTTCTTCTGAACGTTCTTCTGACTTTTCTTTCGAGCTTCGGATGACGACATTGCCGCTCAACAACGGAGTCGGCCACATGCCGGCACTCGGGTTTGGCACTCTGATTTCTGACCTGACTCTGACGAGAACTGCGACCAGAGATGCGCTGGACGCAGGATTTCGACACTTCGATTGCGCGGAACGATATCGGAATGAGCGCGAGGTAGGCGAGGCGTTGCAGGCAGGACTTGCCGCGAATGCGATCGCGCGCGAAAATATTTTTGTTACTACAAAGTTATGGAACTCCAATCATAGGCCCGAACGTGTCGAACCTGCTTTCGAGGCGAGTCTCGACAGACTCAAGCTAAAGTATCTGGATCTTTATCTCATTCACACTCCATATGCATTTCAACCGGGCGATGAGCAGGACCCGCGGGACCAAAACGGCAATGTCATCTATGACAAGGGAGTGACTTTGGTCGACACCTGGAGAGCGATGGAGAATCTCGTCGGCCATGGCAAGTGCCGGGCCATCGGACTGTCGGACATCAGCTTGGGCGAATTGTTGCCAATCTACGAGTCGGCAAGAATCAAGCCAGCCGTGGTGCAGGTGGAATCACATCCGTATCTGCCGGAAACGGAACTTCTGGAGTTCTGCAAAGAAAAGGGAATTGTGTTTTTGGCTTTCGCGCCATTGGGTCACGGAATGCGACCGGGACTGCTGGAAGATCCCGTTATTGTGGCAATCGCCACGCGAGTTGGAAAGACGCCGGCCCAGGTGCTGCT
>DATEBK010000315.1:0-3440 GCA_035287825.1 Terriglobales bacterium | reverse complement strand
CACCGTAATGTTGTTTTCGAAGGGCGGCTATTCCTATCGTGCGAGTGCGAGCGAGATCGGCTCCGATGGACAGTTCGAAGTGCGTGGCATCGCTCCCGGATCATACGTAGCTGTTGCCTCCTCTGGCAGCGAAGGGCGACTGCTCACCACTCGGCAGGATGTCACAGTCGTCGCCGCCGATGTTGAAGGCGTGAAGCTGATTCCGGAGCCATCCTTCATGATTTCCGGTCGTCTCCGTGTAGAGGGAGAGGGCGGCGTGCCGGCTAATCTCGCGCAGTACGCGGTCAATTTGCGCGGAGCCGAAGTACCGGATGACCCTGGTTTATTCATGACGCAGGACTTCTTTGGCGCGAACGCTTCCGTCGATCGCCTGGGCAACTTCAACTGGAAGGATGTGAACCCCGGCAACTACATCGTGCAATTGTTGGGACGAGACGCCCAGAGCGGGTTCTACCTAAGGTCTGTGACACTCGCCGGAAGAGACGTAACCACCGGATTTACCGCTAGCGGACCAGCCACCCTCGAAGTTGTGGTCAGCACCAAGGCAGGAACCATAGAGGGAATGGTCGCTGAAAAGGAAGCGGGCGATTCGGCGAGCACTGGCTCGACGAGCAGTGCTTCGTCGAATACTGCTTCATCGAGTAACGACCATCCCGCCGCCAATGCAATCGTCGTTGCCGTGCCCGAAGAAAAATACCGCAAGCTTCCCTATCGTTTCGCCAGCGGATCAACCGACCAATTCGGTCATTTTCTGCTTCGCGGCCTTGCTCCGGGCAGCTATATGCTCTATGCCTGGCGAGACGTGGAAGACGATGTCTGGCGCGATGCCGATTTTCTGAAGTCGCAGGAAGCGAACGGCACGTCGGTGAAAGTGGAGGAAGGCTCGACTCAAAGGATCGATCTGAACCTCAGTCCGGCAGGGGACGAATGGCGATGAGCAAACTGTGAGCTGTGAACTACGAGCAAACCGGCTGCTCCTGGCTCGGTCTTGAACCCCACATGTCAGGTACAATGTTAGCTCTTGTCGTTAATCCTAAATAATTTTTGTCGTTAGTTTTTTCATCTTGTTCTTATTCTTATCGTCGCCGTTACTTCATGCTTCTGCGGACTTCATGCCTTTGAACCCCACTCCCCCGCTGGCAATAGCCGTGGTTCTCGCCACCAAAGGCTTGGGGCCCTACTTGCGCCAGCATTTTCTCGACAAGACTTTTCAGGGACTTTACCAGGTCAACTCCTTCGACCTGGCACTGCTGATTCCCTACTTCGTCGTGCTGACCATCCTCGCGGCGTATGGCGCCCACCGCTATTGGATGGTCTATCTCTATTACAAGTACAAAAAGAACAAGACGACCGATCCTGTTGCCTATTTCCCTCAGGACGCCCTGCCGCGCGTGACCGTGCAGTTGCCGATTTACAACGAGCAATATGTAGTCGACCGTCTGCTTGACGCCGTCTGCCGCCTTGAATATCCGAAAGATAAGCTCGACATCCAGTTGCTCGACGACTCGACCGATGAAACCGTCGAAGTCGCCCGCATTCTGGTTGAGCGCTATGCTGCCCTCGGACATCCCGTCGTTTGCCTGCACCGCGATAATCGCGAGGGCTTCAAAGCCGGCGCGCTCGCCGAGGGATTGAAAACTGCCAAGGGAGAATTCGTTGCCATCTTCGATGCTGACTTCGTTCCCCCTCCCGGTTTTCTGCTGCAGTGCATCCATCACTTCACCGATCCAAAAATTGGAATGGTGCAGACTCGCTGGACACACATTAACCGCAATTACTCATTGCTTACCCAGGTCGAAGCGATTCTCTTAGACGGCCATTTCGTACTCGAACATTCTGGACGCTCGCGCAGCGGCGCTTTTTTCAACTTCAACGGCACCGCGGGCATGTGGCGCCGCACCGCGATCGACGAAGCCGGAGGCTGGGAGCACGACACCCTTACCGAAGACACCGATCTTTCTTATCGCGCCCAGCTCAAAGGATGGAAATTTCTTTACTTGCAGGATGTCGAATGTCCGGCCGAATTGCCGGTTGAGATGACCGCCTTCAAAACCCAGCAGGCGCGGTGGGCCAAGGGATTGATCCAGGTCTCCAAGAAGATTCTTCCGCGCGTCTTGAAGAGTGATGTGCCGCGCTCGGTAAAAATCGAGGCCTGCTATCACCTGACCGCTAATCTTAGTTATCCGCTGATGATTGTGCTCTCGGTCTTGCTGATGCCCGCCATGATCATTCGCTTCTACCAGGGATGGTTTCAGATGCTCTACATCGACCTTCCCTTGTTCATGGCCTCGACGTTCTCCATCTCCAGCTTCTATCTGGTTTCGCAGAAGGAGCTGTTTCCGAAAAGCTGGCTGAAGTCGCTGCTCTATCTGCCGCTGCTGATGGCTCTCGGAATCGGACTGACCATCACCAACACGCGCGCCGTGTTAGAAGCGCTGGTGGGCAAGCAGACCGCGTTCGCCCGCACCCCCAAATACCGCGTCCAATCGAAGAGAGACAGAATCTTCGCCAGCAAATACCGCAAGCGCCTGGGATGGATTCCCTGGATCGAACTCCTTATCGGAACTTACTTTGCCCTGGCAGTTTATTACGCCATCGACAACGAGAATTACTTCACCGTTCCGTTTCTATTGTTGTTCGTTGTGGGCTATTGGGTCACCGGCCTGATGTCGTTGCTGCAAGGCCGCTTCGCCGGCCTCTCCGTTGGAGGAGAAACCCACAGCAAGCCATTCCCGGTGGGAGTTTAGGCGACGGGTTGCGGCTTATCTCGGGGGGTCGAATGTCCCAGGGACCAACCGGTTCTGAGTGTAAGCGCCTGATTAGAACAGTTAGGGTGGGACACTGCGCAGATATTCGTGAATTTGCATTCCTCCTGAGAGTTGACGTCGAATTCCGTCGGTACACTGCGATGTGGGATATTCACGGAGCGCAGAAGGCGAAGCGTAAGCGTGATTGGATTGAGGTTGAAATTGGCATACCTGAAACATGGTGGCGTCTGGCCCACACAGATCAATTCAAAAAGCGTCTCGCTGAAGAGGTCGAAAAAGGTTTCATTTCGATGACCGAGGTTCTCCGCAAGAATCAGCGTGACATCAAGGCAGAAGACCTGCTGAACGACTGGTCCAAGATCAAATCGCGCTTCTTGGAACCTCAACTCAGAGTGCAGTAATTGACGTAACATCGCAATTACACTCAGTGACGACGCACCCAGGCTACAGGTAAGCTTCCCAAGTCTAGCGGACTTCAGCGCGTGGCCGCTGCGGAGGGAAATTTGAAATCCACGCTGATCTTGATATCGGTCCTGACCGGTTTGCCATCGAGTACAAAAGGACTGTAGCGCCAATGCTTGACCGCCTCCACTGCAGATTGCGCAAGCGTCGGCGATCCGCCGAGTACCTTGACCTCGCCCACCGTTCCCTGTTCGGTAATCGCGGCCTGTA
>DATEBK010000314.1:0-4057 GCA_035287825.1 Terriglobales bacterium | reverse complement strand
CAGGTCTTAGGTCTTGGGTGTTAGGAAAGGCTCTCGGGGCGGCCACGGTGGGCGGGAGCCTTCTTGGCGTAATGGCATGGTTGCCACGATTACTCCAGACCGACTCTCGCTGCCATGTTGCGAATAGAATGGCGCGGTTCTTGGTTTGTGATAAGAAATCGCCTTGCTCGCCGGATGGCGCAGCGACTGTGACTTTCAGATTGGAGAAAGTGCCAGACAGATGCTGCTCTTTATTGGTGATGAATGGCAACGGCACCGGCAAGGCCGAGGTGGAAACATTTCGCGTGACAGTGAACGGTAGGCCCATCGCTTTCACGGCGGATGTCGCGACACGCTTCTTGGCCGCTGTTGACTTGAAGCAAGAGAATACCATCGCCGTGGAAATACACGGTGCTCCCGACGCTTACGTTCAAGTTTGGCTCTTTGCTCCGCCTTCGACCAATGACTCCGCGCCCGACGCTCATTTATGACAAACCTTCCTTCCACCTGACACCTGCGACCTGTCCTACTACAATCCTTCTGTGCGCATCATCAGCCGGCAGAAGGCCATCTACGTTTCGCTGACGCTGGGAGTTCTGCTGGCGGCGGTGGCGTTTGCGGTGGGGAGTGGATGGATCATCCTTAACTGGCGGGAGGGCGTCAGAGTTTTTCTGGGGATTATTTTCTTTGGCGCCATTGTGGCGGGACTGGTTCTGAATACGATCTTTCTGGTGCGCGAAATTCGGCGCAATGAGCAGCATGACAGCTTCATCAACGCGGTCACTCATGAATTGAAGACGCCGATTGCGTCGATTCGTCTTTATCTGCAAACGCTGCAGCGGCGAGAGGTGGATGAAGAACAGCGGCGGCAGTTCTACGAGTTGATGCTGCTCGATACGGACCGATTGCTGCATACGGTGGAACAGGTTTTGCGGGCGGGCGAGGCAGCGCAGAAAAAGAGTCCGGCGCAGCGCACACCGCTCGATTTCGACGCTCTGGTGCGGGGATGCATGGAACTGGCGCGGACGCGGCATCATCTGGAGGAATCGGCGTTCGAATACCGCGAGACTTTGGGCGAGTCTCTGGCCTCGGCAAATAACGGACGGGGCAATCCGGCGGTGGTTCTGGGCGATCCTGAGGAACTTCGAACAGCGGTTTCGAACCTGCTGGATAATGCGGTGAAATATTCTCCGTATGGGGTGCACATTTCGGTGGAGCTGTCGGCACCGGATGAAGAGTGGCTGATGCTGCGGGTAAAAGACCGCGGGGTGGGGATTCCGCATGACGAGTTGAAGCGCATCTTCAAGCGGTTTTACCGGGTGACGCAGCGTTCGCTGGCGCAGGTGAAAGGCACGGGCCTGGGATTGTTTATTGTGCGGTCGATTGCGCGCAAGCACGGCGGGCGCGTTTTCGCGCAAAGTGACGGCGCCGGCAAAGGGACCACGGTGACTCTGGAATTGCCGCGCGATTTGCCAAGGAGGACGGCATGAGCCGCGTGCTGGTGGTGGAAGACGAGGCGCATCTGGCGCAAGGTCTGAGATTCAACCTGCAAGCCGAAGGGCACGCGGTGGAAGTTGCCTCCGATGGGGAGACGGCGCTGGAGCAATTGCTGGAAAAAAAGGAACGGTTTGACGCGGTGGTACTGGACGTAATGCTGCCGGGTAAGAGCGGATTTGACGTTGCGTCGGTGCTGCGCGCTAAAAAGAATTATGTGCCGATCCTGATGCTGACGGCGCGCGGGCGTCCGGAAGACGTGTTGCAGGGATTTGCCTCTGGCGCGGACGATTATCTGCCTAAACCCTTCGAGCTTGCCATTCTGATCGCTCGACTGGAGAGCTTGCTACGGCGCAGCGTGTGGATGAAGAACGCGGAGAAGAAAAACGGCCATGCGTTCGATGCGGGAGGCGGGATTGAAGTAGCCCGCAAAGATGAAGAGCATCAGACCGCGGCGGGCGAACGCGGAACCGAGCGCGATGTATTCACGTTTGCAGGGAAGTCGATCGATTTCGCTGAGCTGGAACTGCGCTCGCTGGGAAACACGATCCATCTGACGGTGATGGAGGCGGAATTTTTGCGTTACCTGGTGGAGAGCGCAGGGCGCGTGGTTTCGCGCAAGGCGATTCTTGAAGACGTGTGGGGGTTGCACGAAGACACCGATACGCGGGCGATTGATAATTTTGTGGTGCGGCTGCGAAGGTACATTGAAGAAGATCCGGCGCGTCCCAAACATTTGCTGACAGTGCGCGGAGTGGGATATCGCTTTGTGGCGGAGCCGGAGTAGGTGGGCCCTTGCGGGTCCGGCGCGTTATCGGCGGCTTGCGCCTTTTCAGTTGAGTGGATAGCCCGCTTCTCCGGGTGAGTGTCCGTCCAGCTTCACGACTCTCATGCCGGGCTTGACATCCTGGAAATCGATTAAGGCGACGGCTCCGGGAAAGATCGTCAGGGCCTCTTTTTGCATGGCATTGGAAAACAGGGCAACCGGCTCTGTTTGAGCTTCTCCTCGAAAGACTCGGGCGGTCCAGTAGGCTTTGTATTCGCCCTCCGACATACCCAGCAGTTTGAGCAGCACGACTCGTTCGTATGCACCCGGCGCGCGTACGAATAGCCTGACGGCCAAGCCACCCGGCCAGAAGCGCTTCTCTCCGGTAAAGAGTTTGCGAAGGTCAGACGCGGTTATATTCGTGACGGGGTTCTTGTTGTTGACGACGATGGCGACTACGGTGCCGGGGTGAGCGACGGAATCGTTCTGAGCTGCGAGGGAGGAAAGGCTGGCAATGGACATGAGCGTGATGACGACGCATCTGGCGGCCCGGACCTCAGTTCGAACGATCAGTAGCTGGACCCGAACGATTAATTTGGCTGGCATAAGGTCCCGCTCAAAACTTGAACACCAATTGCAGATGGAGGCCGTCAAGGTCGGGCTCGTCTTTTCTCACGGTGTGATCGAATTGGGCCTTGAAAGCGATAGAGTCGGTGAAATCGTAACGTGCACCGAACGAGGGGCCGTAACGAAGGTCGAGGTCATCGAGGATGCTGCCTACGTCCGCGTTGATGTATTGGTAGCGGAAGTACGGCCGAAAGCGGTGAAACTGTTTCGATATCTGGGAGTAGAAAGCGGGCGTTTCGTATAGGAGCGAGCTGTGCTCGTAAGCGTACCGGATGAGAAAGCCTTCGCTCAGGAACTCAATGCCGTGGCGGATGTACACGACATGCGCGTTGACGATCATCTGTCCGAGACGGACGTCTGGGCCCTTGGAGAAGTCGGTAATCTTGTCGTGATAAATTGAGCCTCCAATCTGCAAACCCGGGAGGGAATCGGGACGGACGAACAGGCCGATATTGATGTGGTTTCCGTTATTTTCGTCGATCGGCGTTTGGCCGTTGAGGGAGGGACGAATGGTATCACTCGATCCGTATTCGGCGACGTAATGCAGACCCAATCTTCCTGAGGGAATGGAGCCGGTGAAAGACATTCCCACCGCTTGCGTAGGCAATAGCCCGCCGTCAGAGGCGAACTCCATAATCAGGGGCCGGTCTGCCGTGGTCTGGAACCAGGCTGCGCTATGGAAGGCTGTGTTGTAGTAACCAATTGCGGTTTGATAGCGGCCGAAAGACATTGCCAAATGATCGTTGTAATCGTAGTTAAACAGCACGCGCTTCAGGTCGACGCCGTAGGACTGGGCGTCCCCTTCTTCGATCGCAATCTCTGACAGCATATTGGCCTTGTCACTGATTCGAGCAGTCAGCAGTAAGTCGAAATCGCCGGTGTAGAAATTGCCGGCTGATCCGGGCACAAAGCCGTAAGTTCCCAGTTCGGGGATTTTCTGGTTGAGCGCTTTGTAGTCAGCCTCTCCAAAACCTTGCCATTGAAAGCCGCGCAACTCGTGAAGTTCCTGGGAGAGGGAAAGAGGTGGCGAATCGTTCTCCACAACTTGCGGAGCGGGGGTACTCGCCGCCGGTGGAGCCAAATCTGCATTGGAGGAGGGAGCGACGGCGGGCAGCCGTGCCTCAAGCGATGCAACCTTCTCTTGAAGCGCCATTACCTGTTGAGCGAGTTGTTGAATCAGTTCATGTTCAG
>DATEBK010000313.1:0-18899 GCA_035287825.1 Terriglobales bacterium | reverse complement strand
ATGGCGGGTTTCTCTACACCTTTGATCTGGCCGCACGGCAGCCGAAGAAACTGACCGTCTACGTAAACGGCGAGCGCGATCAAACCATGAAGCACTGGGAGAACGCCGGCCGGGAGATCACGGACTTCGACATTTCTCCTGACGGCAAGCGGGCGGTGTTCGCCGCGCGCGGAGAAGTCTTCACGGTTCCGGCGAAAGAGGGAAGCACCCGCAACCTGACGAATTCTCCGGGTGTGCGGGAGCAGAAAGTCGCATGGTCACCGAACGGGCAATGGATCGCCTACATTTCCGACCGCACCGGCGAAGACGAGATCTATATCACTCCACAGGATGGGCAGGGCCCCGAACAACAGATCACCAGCGGACACAAGGGCTTCATGTTCCAGCCGCAGTGGTCGCCCGACAACTCGAAAATCGCCTGGGGTGATAAGGACCTGAAACTCTGGTACGTCGATATCAAAGACAAAAAGCCGGTCGAAGTCGACCGTGGAAAGTTCAATGAAATCCAAAATTATTCCTGGTCGCCCGACAGCAAGTGGTTGGCCTATGACAAGGGGTTGGATACCGGTTTTTCTGTCGTCTATCTCTACTCGTTGGCCGACAGCAAGATCACGCCCGTGACTTCGCCTTTGAAGAACAGCTTCGGAGAAGTGTTTGACCCGGAGAAGCGCTACCTCTATTTTCTTTCCGACCGCGACTACAACGAAGTGCTGGGTAACTTCGATTTCGAGTTTGCAAATCCGAAAACGACCCGAGTCTACCTCGTCACTCTAACGGCGGATGAGCCTTCGCCATTTCCCGCGCTAAGCGATGAAGTGAAGGTGAAGAGCGAAGAGCCGGCAGCAGCCGAGCCCATGCCGGACCAAGAAAAGAACAAGAAGAACGCAAAGCAAACGCCCGGCAAGAAAGACGAGGAGAAGAAGCCGGACGAAAAGACCGCGGAAACGGCAACCAAGGAGCCACCGAAAGTTTTCAAGATCGACTTGGATGGCATTCAGGACCGCATCGTCGCGCTGGCTGTTCCTCCCGCGGTGATTCGCGGCTTTGATGCTTCGAAAGATGCGATCTACTATGCGACTGCGCCAATCCAGGGATTATCGGGACCAATTGCCGGCGAGAATCCGGCGATCCATGCCTACGATTTGAAAGAACACAAAGATAAAGTGCTGCTGGAGGGCGCGGACCATTTCGCGCTATCTCACGACGGCTCGAAGCTGCTCTATCGGGCCGATGGCCAGGGTGCTGGCATTATCGATGCCAAGCCTCCGGACTCGCCCCATCATGTCGGAGACGGAGCGCTGAAGCTCGATGGTATGCGTGCGGAGGTCGATCCTCCGGCGGAGTGGAAGGAGATGTTTAACGAAGTATGGCGCCAGGAGCGTGATTACTTCTTTGAACCTTCGATGAATGGAGTGGATTGGCAAAAGATCAAGGATAAGTACGCGCAATTGCTTCCCTACGCAGCCGATCGCTATTCGCTGACCTACATCATGGGCGAGATGATCGGGGAGCTCTCAAACTCGCACACTTATGTTGGTGGCGGCGAGTTACCGGAGATCCAGAAGGTGAACGTGGGGTTGCTGGGAGCGGACTACGAAGTGGACGCAGCCAGTGGCATGTACCGCTTCAAGAAAATCTTCTCTGGCGAAAACTGGGACGCACAGACGCGCTCTCCCTTGACCGAGCCTGGGGTCAATGTAAAAGAGGGCGATTACCTGGTCGCCATTAACGGACGGGCGTTGCGTGCTCCGCAGACTCCCGACGAGTTGCTGACCAACACGGCGAACGAAGTGGTTACACTCACCGTTAACTCCAAACCCGCGGCCGACGGCTCGCGCAAAGTAGTGGTCAAGCCGATTGGCGACGAATTCAGCTTGCGCGAGCTGAACATGATCGAGACCAACCGCAAGAAGGTCGATGCGGCCAGCGGCGGACGCATCGGGTACGTTTATATCCCCGATATGGGCGCACCTGGGCTCAACGAGTTCGTCAAGCAGTACTTTCCGCAGATTCGCAAGGAAGGCATCATTATCGACGTCCGCTACAACGGCGGCGGTTTTGTTGATGAACTCATCTTCGAGCGCCTGCGGCGCGTGTTGGCGGCGATGGGCGCGGCGCGCAATTTCGAGTCCGGCACGACCCCCAATAACGTCTTCTATGGATATATGGCGTGCGTGACCAATCACTACGCCGCATCCGATGGTGACATCTTCAGTTACATGTTCAAGCATTACAAACTGGGACCGCTCATCGGCGAGCGGACCTGGGGTGGAGTGCGTGGCATCCGCGGCCAAATGCCGTTGATGGATGGCGGATATATCACGCGTCCCGAGTTCGCCATGTATGGACTCGACAGCAAGTGGATTATTGAGAACCATGGCGTGCAGCCCGATGTGGTGGTGGATAATCCTCCCGACCTCGTGTTGAAGGGCCAAGATCCACAACTGCAAAAAGCCATCGACATGCTGATGGAGCAGATCAAGGCCAATCCCAAGAAGTTGCCAGTGCGGCCTCCGGATCTACCCACCTACCCGGATGGTCCGGGGCTGTAGAAAGCTTATTCCGTACGACCTTCACGACGACCGATAGCGCCGACATCTTGCCGGCGCTATCGGTGTTTTTGCCTGCCCTTCCTTCGCCATCCTTGACCCAGTGTTCGTCGAATAAATATGGCAACAACGCTACTTTGAATGGCGCTGCTGTGCGTCTTGCTACGGCCAATCGGATATGTCCAAAGTGTCAGAGTGAGTGAGGTTCAGTTCCGCGCGTGCTCCGCGAACCATCGCGGGCAATCGGCCAGGACCGTCCTCGGCGGCCGAAATTCTTCGCACACCTGAACTCAAGCGAAGCACGCGCCAAGCCGATGAAGACGGTAATCGCTATGAATGATTCCGACGAGATTGTTAAAGAGTTTGTGGTCGAGAGCTACGAGAATCTCGACCGCCTGGATCGGGACTTGATCGCGCTGGAGAAAAATCCCAACGATCGTGAAATCCTGGCGAGCGTTTTCCGAACCATTCACACTATTAAAGGCACGTGTGGATTTCTCGCGTTTGACAAGTTGGGGGCAGTGGCACATGTCGGCGAAAACCTGCTGGGCCGGTTGCGCGACGGCCAACTTGCACTCGACCGCGAGATCACGACTGCGCTTTTGGCGATGGTGGATGCGATCCGGCAAATGCTGGCCAGTGTTGAATCAGCCGGCGTCGAGGGCGAACGCGACGACAGCGCTCTGATTGCGAACCTGACACGACTGCAACGCGGTTCGGAGGCTCCGGCGAAAACCGAAGCGCCCGCCCAATTGAAGACGGCGGTGGCGGCAGTCGGCGCGAAATTAAACGAGCGTACTGCGGCAATCGGCAAAGCCCCCTCGCCTCAGGTCGAGGTAGCGAAACCGGTTGTTCCTGCGCCGCCACGGGAGACGGCGGCCACAACGGCGCAGTCCGACAGCGGAGAAGCGCAGCGCGCGCCGCAGCCGGGGCGTGGGGGGCAGAGTTCGGGCGTTAGCGTGAGTGACAGCACGATCCGGCTCGAGGTGGGCCTGCTCGACCAACTGATGAACCTGGTTGGAGAACTGGTGTTGGCCCGTAACCAGGTCCTGCAGTTTGCCAACAGCAGCGAAGATGGAGGCCTGTTAGCGACGAGCCAGAGACTCAACCTCATTACTACCGAGTTGCAGGAAGGAGTGATGAAGACCCGCATGCAGCCGATCGGCAATATCTGGAGCAAGTTGCCGCGCACGGTACGCGATCTCGCTTTGGCTTGCGGCAAGCAGGTGCGGGTAGAGATGGAAGGTAAAGAAACCGAACTCGACAAAACGCTGATCGAAGCGATTAAAGATCCGCTCACTCATATCGTGCGGAATTCCGTCGACCACGGCATCGAAACTCCGGAGATCCGCGAAGCGGCGGGAAAGAATCCGGAGGGTTGTCTGGCGCTGCGCGCGTTTCACGAAGGGGGACAGGTCAACATCGAGATCGCCGACGACGGAGCCGGTCTTGACCAAGAGCGGATTCGCAGCAAGGCAGTCCAGAAAGGGCTGATTACTGCCGACCAGGTCGCCCGCCTGAGCGATCGCGAGATTGTCAATCTGGTTTTCTTGCCGGGATTCTCTACCGCCGAGAAGATTACCAACGTCAGCGGCCGTGGCGTAGGCATGGATGTGGTCAAGACGCACATCGAAAAAATCGGCGGCACCGTCGAACTGCAATCCCGGCCGGGTCGCGGCGTGCTGGTCCGCATGAAGATCCCGCTCACCCTGGCGATTATTCCCGCGCTCACCGTCACCAGCGGGGGCGAGCGCTATGCCATCCCCCAGGTCAGCCTGATGGAACTGGTTCGCGTGGAAAGCGGAGGCAACCGGCAGAGGATCGAGATGATCCACGGCGCGCCGGTCTATCGCTTGCGGGGCCGTCTTCTGCCACTGGTCTATTTGAACCGAGAGCTGGGGGCAGGAAGTGGGGCTGGCGCGACACCCGGCCCGGCGGAGAATGTCCCGGCAAATTTCGCGGTGAACATCGTCGTCCTTGAAGCTGAGGGCCGGCAGTTCGGGCTGGTCGTCGACGAGATCAACGATACGCAGGAAATCGTTGTCAAACCGCTGAGCAAGCACCTGAAGAACATCAGCGTCTACGCCGGAGCCACCATCATGGGAGACGGCAAAGTGGCGCTGATTCTCGACGTCGTCGGAGTAGCCGCGCGGGGTGGCATTCTGGCCGAGGGCCGGGAACACGTGGCGGCGCAGGCCGCCGATGCAGCGGAGAAAGGCGCGGGCGACAAGCAGAAACTTGTACTCTTTACCGGACGCGCTGGCGCCCAGATGGCGGTGCCGCTCCAACTGCTGGCCCGCCTCGAGAACATTCCCGGGGAGCAGGTGGAGCGCGCGGGCAACCAATGGGTGACCCAGTACCGGGGACAGATTCTTCCCCTGATCCGTGTCTCCCATGCCCTGGAAGAGCGGCGCCGTGCAGCGGGTGGCGACACGCTGAAGCTGCCCACCACCGATATGCTGCAGGTGCTGGTGCTCGAAAGCGAGCAGCAATCCTTCGGGTTGGTGGTGAACCAGATTCTGGATATCGTCGAAAGCACGCTCCAACCGCAGTCTCCGGCGACCCGGGCCGGCGTGCTCTTTTCCTCCGTGGTGGCCGAGCGCGTAACCGAATTGCTGGATGTGCCGTCGCTTCTGCGCACCCGAGAAACTTATGAGCCGGAGGAATTTCCACCTCCTGAACGCCGGGACATGAATGCAGAACATGTGAACGCAGATCGGGCGGAGAGCTAGGACCTATGTCGACAGCGCATCAATTCTGCACGTTTTACTTGAATCATCTGCTCTTCGGAGTGGAGTCACTCAAGATCCAGGAGGTGGTCACCTACCGCGAAATGCGCCCCGTGCCTCTGGCGGCGCCGGCGGTGAGCGGCCTGATGAACCTGCGCGGACAAGTGGTCGTGGTCCTTGAACTTCGCCGCCAGTTGGAGATGCCCGATCGTGCCGCCGACGTGCCGCCGGTCTGCCTGGTGGTCCGGGCGGTCGAGGGCACGGTGTGCTTGCTGGCCGATGAGGTCGGCAACGTGGTCGAAGTCGAAGACGACACTTTCGAGCCCTCTCCAGAGACGCTGTCGGCGCGGCTGCGTTCGATGATTCTCGGGGTGCACAAACTGGAGCACCAACTCATGCACGTGCTCGATACCGATCAGGCCTGCGAGGTTGCGGCGGCGAGTCAGGGGCAGGCGAGCGGAGCCTAGGTTTTCTGAGCCAGTGTGCTCGCGGAAGTTGGGCGGCAGCGGGGGTCAGCTCAAGGAGCAAAGATGAAGAAGTTGAGCCTGAAGATGAAACTGGGACTTGGGTTTGGCATTGTGCTGCTGATCCTCGCAGTGACGGGAGTGATTGCCTACAACGGGATCGGGCAGCTTAATGAGATCTCGGACCGGGTGGTCACGATGATGGCCAACAAGGACATGACCTCGCAGATTGAAGCCTCGGTGGAAAAGCAGTCGACCGGTGTCCGTGGATTTCTGCTGGCGGGCCAGGAAGACCTGCTCAAACACGATGAGGAGGGGAAGCAGGGATACTCCGAAAACATGGAAAAATTGCGACAGACCGTTTCCAGCGAGGAAGGCAAGAAATTGCAGGGCGAAATTGAGCAGTACTATGGCGAATTTCGCAAGATTGCAGATCAGGAAATCGAACTGCGGCGGGCAGGGAAGGCAAAGGAGGCGACCGAACTCGCGTTCAACCCGCAAACGAGCGAAACTCGCACGAACATGCGCAAGGCAGTCAGCGACCTGCTGAATCTGGAGGAGAAGCTAAAGGACGATCTTTTGAAGGAGCAGGCCGCGACTGAATCCCGCGTGCGCCGGACGGTCGTGATCCTTGCCTTTGCCGGGCTGGCGATCGGTTTGGTGGTAACGATTCTGATCACTCGATCTCTCTTCGCTACGATTGCCCGGATGCTGGCGCTGATTCAGGAGATTGCGGCCAACAATCTAGTGGCCGAGGACATGGAAATCATCTCCGAGGATGAGATCGGACAGGCTGGAACCGCTCTGAACAAGATGAAGAGCAATCTGCATGAGATGGTCCAGCAGATTCGGGGGACGGCGGAACAGGTGGCGGCGGCGAGCGAAGAGCTTTCCGCGACCAGCCAGCAGATCACGGCCAATTCCGAAGAGACGACGATGCAAGCGAGAGTTGTGTCCGAAGCGGGAGGACAGGTCAATACCAATCTCCAGACGCTGGCCTCGGGGGCAGAGGAAATGAGTTCGACCATCGGCGAGATTGCCAAGAATGCGACCGACGCGGCGCGAGTGGCGGCCGAGGCAGTGGAAGCAGCGGAGTCGGCGAACCAAACGGTATCGAAGCTGGGCGATTCGAGCGTCGAAATTGCCAAAGTCATCGAAGTCATCACCTCGATTGCACAGCAGACGAACCTGCTGGCGCTGAATGCGACCATCGAAGCAGCACGGGCGGGTGAGGCGGGCAAGGGATTCGCCGTAGTTGCCAACGAAGTCAAGGAGCTGGCCAAACAGACGGCGAAAGCGACGGAGGAGATTAAGCAGAAGATTACGGCGATCCGGGAGAACACGAGCGGCGCGGTGATGGCCATTGGAGAGATCAAGGATGTGATCGACAAGATCAGCCTTATTTCGACAACCATCGCGACGGCGGTCGAGGAGCAGAGCGCGACGACGAGTGAGATGGCGCGGAATGTGACGGAAGCGGCGCGGGGAGCGGCGACGATATCGAGCAACATCCAGGGAGTGGCAGACGCGGCGCAGAACACTTCGACGAACGTGGGCGAGGCGCAGACGGCGACCGCACACCTGAGCAAGATGGCAAACCAGTTACGGGATCAGGTGGGGCAGTTCAAGTTAGCGGGTAGGAGTGCGCATCAGCAGGAAGGGTACGCCGGATCGAAAGCGCGTGCCGCGGCGGCACGCTAAGTCGATCATGGGCAGAGTCAGGGTCAGCCATATTCCGGGACAGGGGACATGCAGCCATTTCGCATATTAATCGTCGATGATTCGGCGGTGATTCGGAAGGTGCTCAGCAATCTGCTGGCATCGGACCCGGAGATCGTGGTCGCGGGCACGGCGGGAACCGGCACGCAGGCGTTGTCGAGAATTCCTGAAGTCAAGCCCGACCTGATCACGCTCGACATTGAAATGCCAGGCATGGATGGTCTGGAAACCCTGGTTGAGATTCGCAAGCTATATCCCAAGCTCCCGGTGATCATGTTCAGCACGCTGACCGAACGCGGAGCAACCGCGACCCTGGATGCGCTGGCCCGGGGCGCAAGCGACTATGTCACCAAGCCCGGCCACGGTGGAGGTTCGGAGACCTCACGCGAACTGGTGCGAGAAGAGTTGATTCGGAAGATCAAGTCGCTGTGTGCGGTACGGGCGCCACTACCTCGGCCGATGCCCACGCCGATCTCCGATCGTCCAGTCTTCGGTCATCCACACCTGGATCGTCCGCAGGGCCGCGTTGACGTGGTTGCTATTGGTACCTCAACGGGCGGTCCTAACGCTCTGACCGCGCTGATCCCGCAATTGCCCGCCGACTTTCCCGTGCCCATTGTGATCGTGCAGCACATGCCGCCGTTGTTTACGCGCCTGCTCGCCGATCGTCTGCACCATATGTCCCGGCTCCAAGTGCAGGAAGGCAAGGATGGGGAAAGACTGCAGCGTGGCCAGATTTGGATTGCGCCGGGCGACCGCCATATGACCGTGGTGCGGACGGGAACGGCGTTGACGCTGGGCATCAACCAGGAACCACCGGAAAATTCCTGCCGTCCCGCCGTCGATGTGCTGTTCCGCTCGGTGGCCCGGGTGTATGGAGCGAACGTACTGGCGTTGGTCCTTACGGGCATGGGTGCCGACGGCACTCGCGGAGCGGCCGAAATCCGGCAAGCGGGTGGCGAGGTCATGGTGCAGGACGAAGCCTCATCGGTGGTCTGGGGCATGCCCGGAAGTGTGGTGGCGGCCGGATTGACGCAGCGCATTTATCCGCTGAGCGAAATCGGGCACGAAGTTGTGCGCCGGGTGGCTGCGCAGAGGGTTTTGGCCAACGCTTCGCGGGGATAAGGAACCGGGAAGCTTGGTCGACGAATTTTATTAAGTGGTACCGATTCCAATATGCCTGTCGAAGTCGCAAAAGCGCAGCCTGCTGTCGTGCCCGATACGAGCCCGGCGAATCCGGTGTATTTGAAGATCCGCGATCTGGTCTACCGGATCTCGGGGATCTACCATTCCGATGAAAAGCTGTATCTTCTGACGTCGCGTTGCGGGCGTCGAATGGTGGCGCTCCGCGTCACCAGCCCAGCCGACTATCTGGAGCATCTCACCACACGCGGAAATCGCGATGCCGAGCTGCGCCTGTTGCTGAACGAAATCACTATTGGCGAAACCTACATGTTCCGCCACCCCGCCCAGTTAGATGCGATGCGCAATGTGATTCTTCCCCAGATACTCGAGAGCAAGGGTTCGCCCGGCCTCAAACGCCTGCGCCTTTGGAGCGCAGGATGCTCGACTGGCGAAGAGCCACACACGCTGTCGATGTTCCTGCTGGAAGAAAAACACCGGCTGCCGGCCGGCTGGAGCTTCGACATCCTGGCCACCGATCTCAACGACAATTCGCTGGAAGGCGCCCGCGCCGGCATCTACGGCGAGTATGCGCTGCGCAGCACCAGCGACGCGCTACGCCGGAAATACTTCAAAGACGTTGGCGATAACAAGCTCCAGGCCAACGAACTGCTCAAATCGCAGCTCCGCTTTGAGCGCCTCAATCTCCGCGATGACAACAAGATGCTGTTCCAGAAGGGGATGGATGTGATCTTCTGCTGCAACGTCCTGATCTACTTCGACCTCGCTTCGAAGCGCCGTGTCGTCCAGCACTTTTACGCCAATTTATTGCCGGGCGGCTATCTCTTCCTGGGGCATGCGGAATCTCTGTTCCAAGTGGACGATTCGTTTCGCCTCGTCCACTTCCAGGGAACGACGGCCTATATGAAACCAACAGCCGGACAGCCGAGTGGAGTCAAAAAGTGAACGCCAAAGGTCAATCTACGCTTCATTCGCAGCTCGCAGCCCAGATCCAGAAACTCGATTCAATTTCGACTGCTCCCGCCATCTTGACGCCGCTGCTGGAAATGATGCGGATGCCCTCGGATAAAATTGTGGTTGAAAGAGTCGTCGAACTGATTTCCTACGATGGCGCGATTGCGGCGCAATGCCTCCGCCTGGCTAACTCTCCGTTTTTTGGCAGGCGTGAGGTGGAGACGGTGCGCTCAGCAGTCATGACTCTCGGCCTGGAGCGAGTGCGTTCCATCCTTTTGGGCCTGTGCGTGAATCGGGTGATTCCGCAGGATAAGTGGGTGATGAAGCCCGAAGTGTTCTGGCGCCACTCGCTCGGCTGCGCCCTGGTCGCGCAGAGAATGGCCAGGAAAATCGAATATCCTGAGCCCGAAAAAGCTTACCTTGCGGGGCTCCTGCACGACCTTGGGTTTCTCGTGAACTCCCTTTTGTATACCGACGATTTTCGTGAGTGCCTTCGCAGCGCCACCGAGCAACATGTTGCCCCGCATATTGTCGAGAAGCAAATCCTCGGCTTTACCCATACCGAGAGTGGGAAACTGCTTTGCGAGCACTGGGGCTTGCCCAAGGAATTGGCCGATAGCGCCGGGTGTCATCACGATCCGGACCTTCTGGCGACTGCCGGGCCGCTGGCCTGCCTGGTTCATCTCAGCGATCTGGTCTGCCGTGTCAGCTACCTGGGATACGGCTACGAAGAGAATATCAGTGTCGATCTTGGCGGCAGTGCGGCATGGCAAGTCCTGGTTACAACCTATCCCGCACTGCAAGAGATGGACCTGGTGCGGTTCACGCTCGATGTCGAAGCAGCCATGGACCAGATCGTAGCTACGGTCGATTCCGTGTTTGAAATCAAGAGAGCCGCCGCTCCGGCCGCGACGTAACTCGTGGCCCAACTTGCACTCGCCGGCGATTTGCGACCTACTTCTTGGCAGCAAAGAAAAACGCCCCCAGCGTTAGCTCGGGGCGTTCCTGGCAGCCCTCCCCCAGAACTGCCAAACCACGTGCTCATCCTATGTCCATTCGGCCGCCCTGTAAATGTCACTTCCGTAATGGAAAAATCGCGAGCAGTAACCACGGGATCTCGCGCGGAGGTAACGTTACTTGGGGAGTTACTACATGCTATCCGATTGAAAGCACGGGGAAACGGTGAATTTGATCCGTGCGGAGTCCGTCCCTAGCTCACTTGCCAGGATTCTGGATCTCTTCACCCAGCCGCTTCGAAATGCGGTCTTCCAGTAGCCCAAAGAACTTTTGGACATCGGGAAACGTGGTCGTCGAGTCGTTGTTATAGTCCATCAGGCGATGATTGTAGTTCTTCGCGTTGGGAGCGATGTCGTCGATTACGAATCGCGCCTCCTGCATCGCCGCGCCGCGATGGTCGAACTTACCCGTCACTTCTCCAGTGGCCTTCTGCAGGGCGCAATAGAGGCTGTACGTCCGGGCGTCAGGCAGGCATTTGCGTGTATCCGAACGGTTCCACTTCGATTCGGAGCTGAGTATCTCGCTCGCTCGCTGCACAATCTGCACATCTGCCTTGGTAACGAGTGGCCGGGCATCGGAGTCGTCGTCCTTGTCTGACGAGTCTATGCCTGACGAGGCGTTGCCCGACGAATCGTTGGTCTTCAAAGCGGCAGCCGGCAATGCCGGCTTTGCCTTCTGAATCGGTGGCGCGCCATCCGTCAAAGACTCGTCTGGAGAATCGTTTCGCGCGATCAGCGTTTTCTTCGGACCCGGCTCGGGGACCGCCGCGACGGCTTTCGTCGCTGCTTCTAATTGGTTATTTGGCGATGCGGCGATTGGCAGGGATGCGGCCACCGCTGATGCCGACGTCGCTGATGCCGATCCGGTCCCGATCTGCGGGTTCGCTGCGGGTACCCTCGCCTGATTCAGTCTTCCCGGATGCAGCAGAAGGACCGATGCTGCCACCACAACGCCCGCCGCCAGCGCCGCCCACCGCAAACTTGGCCAGACTAGCTCTGGAAATCCAAGCCTTATCCAGATCGATGTGGCTGTGCCGGCTTCTTCTAGGTTCGCGGATAGGTTCGCGGACACGCTTTTCGCAGGCACTCGTCCGCCCACGTTCGCTTCGAGACCGCTAAGAACCTCCACCGCAGGAAGCGCCAGGACGATGGTCTCGCGGCAGTCTCCGCAGAGCGCCAGGTGCTCGATCAAGCTTTCGCGTTCCGTTGCCGAAAGCCTCTGCTCGACAAACGATGTCAGCAAATCGGCCTCGGGATGCGCAGCCTGGTCCGGCAATCCAGCCCGCAGCCGGTTAACTATGATCTTGGGGACTTCTGTCATTTTTCTTCGTTTCTTTTCGTGTTTCTTTTGGGACCGCGTTTATTTAGTGCCGCGCGGTTCTTTAATTCTTGCCATTCATCGTGGCTTCCACTAATCGGTGCTTCTGTCGCCTGCGTCCCGAATCTGTCTACTATCAGGGAACGTTTTCGTCCCCGAATCTTGCATCAAACGTGAACGCAAATTCAACTGCATATCGCGTACGTCGGTTTCAAGCGCTTCCGTGGCTTGTGCGTGGCTCATGCCCAGCGCCCGCAAACCTGCCAGAATCCGCTTTCGGAGGCCCGTCGCCAGTCGGTCAAGCCGCCGGCTAACGCTCGATTCGTGGAGTCCCAGCATCCCGGCAATCTCCGCCAGCGTGCGCCCGTCCAGGTAATAAGCCGCCAGCGTAAACCGGTCCTCCGCCGAGAGCTCCGCGAGCGCCCGGTCGGTCGCGGCTTCGAGTTGGGGCTGCGAGGCAGAATCGGGGGTAGACCCAGGATCAGTCCCCGCCGCCGCGAACTGCACACCTTCGTCGGTCTGTTCTTCCAGACTTACCGTGCGCTTCTGCTTGCGATAGCGATTGATGAATTCCTGCGCCATCACTGTGCGCAGCCAGCCTTCGAGCGAGCCCCGGCCGGTGTACGACATAAGCTTCGACTGGCGAACTCCGTCGCGGGCGTTCACGCCGTAAAGATCGGCAAACAGCGAGTCAGCTAGATCCGCGGCATGGGCGCCATCGCGCGTAATGTGTAGCGCCATACTATGGAGCTTCTGCCGATAGCGGCTGATAAAGTCCTGCCACGCCCGTTCGTTTCCCGCCGCGCACGCGCGCGCCAGCGCCAGTTCTTCCAGCCGCAATCCAGCGCAAAAGCCGGTAATTTGCTCCGCCGGGACGCTGGAAGAGTGAGCAGCCGAAATAAGAGACGCGCCGGGAGACACGTACTTGCGCAGTATTTCGTCGAGAATCGCCGCAAAGCGTTCGGCGGTCATGCCATACGCTGCCGCTCCGCTGCGCTCAAACAGGGCTGCGGCGGTTCCCGCACCGTCGTTGGATCGGTTCGATTTTGGCATGCACTCCCGAAAAGGGATCAAAACGATGCTAGCAACTATTTAGACGCAAGGAAGAGAAAATCGTACGTTCTGTGATCAGCGAGTAGAGAACGACACTCCTGGAAGACTCGCGGTTGCACAACCCCGGCACGCTCTCTCTTCGGCGTGCCGGGGAGAGCGGCGCTTTCATCGGTCTATCAAGCGCGCGCTAATCCCTTAAGCGCAACATCATTCGCATCGTGTGCCAGTTTGAGGGCAGGCAATTCCTCGCGCGTAAACCAGCGAACATCCGCCGCATCACTCCCCGCCTTCAATTCACCGTCAGACGGATGGCACAGAAAATCAATCAGCACGAAGTGATAGCGCACGCGTCCATCCTCTGCGCGAATCACCCGCTCATACACGCCAAGCATATCGCGAGTTTCGATCACTAATCCGGTTTCTTCGCGAGCTTCCCGGACCACCGCTTCGCGCAAAGTCTCGCCACACTCAAGCACCCCACCCGGCAACGACCACTCGCCGAGCAATGGCGGAGTTCCGCGGCGAATCAGCAGCACCCGATTCTCATGGACGATCACCGCGCCCACCCCCACCAGCGGAGACTCGGGATATTCACGCTTCATCGTTTCGTCTTACCTACCTGCTTACCTACTTTGATCCCACCTGATACTGCTCGATCTTCCCATCAGGCATAATGCGTTCCCAGACTTCGATCGTCTTTTGCGCAAAGCGGACGTCGAACAGACGGAACGTCATGCCTCCGCGGTCCTGTTTGTAAGTCTGGATAAATTCCAGTGGCGATCCCAACGGACCTAGGCTGCTGGCGAAATCTTTGAGCGCCTGCTCCGTGAAGTAGCTGTTGCAGTTTTCCGTGAACAGCGCACGATCGATCTTTCCATGCTGCAGAGCGGCAAATATTTCGCGCGATTGGTTCTCTTCTTTTCCCGTAGTACTGTCGCGAAAAAACAAGCCCGCAATGTCGCGCGCAATATCGGCCGACGCTCCCACCGAGTCTTCGTTAACGAGCACAACCACGGCCGCGCGCGCATCCGGGAAAACCATATTGTGAGCGGTGAAGCCCGAGACCTCGCCGCCATGATCGATCTCGCGCTGCCCGAACTGCTGCCCCACATGAACGCCCAGGCCGTAATGCGTCCCCAACCCGTCCTTCAGTTGCACCTCTTTTTCCATCTGCGCGTATGAGGCGGGTTGCAACACGCTCTGGTTGATCATGCTGATATCCCACTTGGCAAGGTCTTCGGCGGGCATGGCCAATTCGCCCGCGGCAAACAGCCATCCTTTGCCTTCTTTCGGCGCCAGTCGCGGCGGTCCGAGCGCATAACGCAGGTAGCCGGTCGCATCCGTTTCGGTGAGACGGTCCTGATCAATGTTCATTACGCTCTTCATGCCGAGAGGCGAAAAAATGTGTTCACTCAGAAATTGCAACAGAGGCTCGCCGCTCGCTTTCTCCACAATCAGTCCTGCGATTACAAAGTTGGTATTGCTGTATTGCCACTGCGTTCCCGGATCGAAATCAAGCGGCTTGCGCGCCCAAAGATCGAGGATCTTGTCCGCCATCACGGGCTGCAGCATGAAAGGAGGAACGTAGTCTTGCGGCCAGTAGTCCTGGTAGCCAGATGTGTGCGACAGCAATTGGCGAATCGTTACTTCATTCCCACGCGTTAGATTCGGAACAAATCGCGACACGGGATCATCGAGTGAGAGCTTCCCTTGTTCCGCCAGCAGCAGCACAGCGGTCGCCGTAAATTGCTTGCTGATCGAACCGATGCTGTAGCGCATCGAAGGCGTCGCCGGAATAAGCGGATCGATGCGTCCTGCTCCGTAAGCGTGAAGATAGGTAATCGCTCCGTCCTGCACAATGGCGATCGAAGCGCTTGGAATGCCGGTGCTAGTCAGCGCCTGGCCGACGATGACGTCAACTTTCTCCCGTAACGCCGCGGAGATAGGCGCTGCGCTTTGCGCGTGCATAAGGGCAGCGCTGAGGCAGATATAAATAAAGACGAATCCACGCCTGATGCGGCCGCAGGGCAATCCATTCATGTAAATCTCCTCCAGAAACCGGATCAGTATACGGCCTTGAACGGAGCTGATGTGAGGCCGCCACAAGAAGTTCTACAATATCTCCCATGTCGCTCGACGAATACAAACGGAAGCGCCGTTTTGAAGAAACGCCAGAGCCTCCGCCGAAGCTCGAACAAAAGTCGCGGCATCGCTTCGTCGTGCAACGTCACGACGCATCCCGCCTGCACTACGATTTTCGCCTGGAGATGGAGGGCGTTCTCAAGTCGTGGGCCGTTCCCAAGGGCCCGTCGCTCGATCCCGCGGACAAACGTCTTGCCATGCAGGTCGAGGATCATCCTGTCTCGTACTACGACTTCGAAGGCACTATTCCGGAAGGCAATTACGGCGGCGGAACGGTAATGGTTTGGGACGCCGGCACCTGGGAGCCGCTGTCATCCGTACCCGTCGACGGAGAATACGTTCCCGGCACGGAAAAAGAGGCGGCCGCGATGCTGGCGAAAGGCGACCTCAAATTTCGCTTGAAAGGGAAGCGACTGAAGGGCGATTTCGCGCTCGTGCACATCAAAGCCCGCCGCTCCGGCAGCAAAGGCAACGAATGGTTGCTGATCAAGAAGAAAGACAGTGACGTCGTAGCGGGTTTCGATATCAATGACAGGAAGTACGACACTTCCATCCTCACCAATCGCACCATGAAACAAATCGCTGGCGACGCGGGCTCGGCGGAGTGGACAACCAGTCGTCCGGCGTCGCGGGGCAAAGTGAAGGCGGCTTGGCTGGCTGAGGCCATTGCGCGCGCCGATTCCAAACGCCAGGCTTCAACCTCGGTGGATGCAGATCACGTCGAGAAGTCGAGCGCGGGGAAAAAGCCCAGTAAGAAAAAAGCCTCAAAATCTAGCTCCAAAGAGGTCGCGCAAGAAATAGCTGATGCCGCGCCACCAAGCGCAGCATCCGCGTCTCGGAAAAATAGCGTCAAAGCTAGCGACAACAAATCCCTTCAGCGCGCTGGATCCGCGGTGGTTAAAGCTCTTGCCGGGGTCGAACCTCGGCCGATGCCCACCGCCATCCACCCGATGCTCGCGACCGCCGTCGCCAAAGCCTTCGATAATCCCGACTGGCTATTCGAAATAAAGTGGGACGGCTACCGGGCCATCGCCTTTATCGAAGCCGGCCATGTTCGCCTCGTGTCGCGCAGCCAAAACGACCTTACCGCACAATTTTCCGAGCTCGGCACCTTGCCGCAATTCATAAACGCCGATCAGGCCATCCTCGACGGAGAAATTGTTGCACTCGATGAGGAAGGCCGGCCGTCGTTCAGCCTGATGCAACAGCGCACCGGATTCCAGCCCGGCAAGCGCCGTTTGCCGCGCCGCGAGGGCGTGCCGGTTGTCTACTACGCTTTCGATCTGCTCTATCTAGACGGCTTCGACTTGCGCCGCGTCGCGCTCGAACAACGCAAACAGTTGCTGCAGGAACGAATCAAACCCGGCGGAGTTATCCATTTTTCCGACCACTATCCGGAAAAGGGTCTCGCTCTTCTCGAAGCTGCCCGCCAGCGCGGACTGGAAGGGATCGTCGCCAAGAAACGCGCCGGCATTTACCAGGAAAAGCGGACGGGCGACTGGCTGAAAATCAAAATCACGCAGCGCCAGGAGTGCGTTATCGGTGGCTACACCGATCCCGAAGGCAGCCGCGATTATTTCGGCGCGCTCGTGCTTGGTCTCTACGACCGCCAAAGGCGCCTGATCCATGTCGGCCAGGTCGGCACCGGCTTCGATCATAATGCTCTCAAGGAAATGTTTACTCGCCTGCAGCCGCTCAAGTCGAAACAGAATCCGTTTCACGGGGAAATTGGTGGACTGCGCAAGGTCCAGTTCGTACGGCCGGAGCTCGTCGCCGAAATCAAGTTTGCCGAGTGGACCCACGAAACCGCCGATGGCGGCATGAAACTGCGGGCTCCTGTGTTTATGGGTCTGCGGACCGACAAGGCTCCAGAAGAGTGCAAACTTGAAGAAGCGCTTGCAATCTAGCTTTCCCGGCTTTCCCGCAGATTTAACAAGATTCCTTCAGCGGATGGATTGCTAGAACGCGCCTCCGCCCCCGCCGCCGAAGCCGCCACCGGAAAAGCCGCCACCTCCAAAACCTCCGCCACCGCCGAAACCCGATCCGCCGGAACTGGCTCTGGGAGCAGAGGTGAAGACCTGAGTCATGTCCGTCGCCATGCTGTGCATTGAACTGGAGAAGAAAAGTGGACTGAAGCCGACGTATCCGTTGGGCGAAACGTACCAGCTCGGCGGACTTTTGATGATTCCGTCGAACTGCTGCGCCCACTGATGCTCCACACCGAGTGCCATCGCATAGGGAAGAAATTTTTCAAATGTGTCGGGCGGCATTGTTGTGATTCGGTCGCCGTCGACGCGTTTCAAGAATTCCTGGAATCCAAGGACCGCGATTTTCGTTCGCGCTCCAGAAACCGTCTTTGCCGTCATCTGACGCGCAAAGAGCCACCAGATCAGGGCAGAGACCAGAACGCTGCCGATCACCAGCGGCACGGAGTAAAACAGGTTCATCCAACCCATGACCTGCACGCCGACCACAATCAGCGCGATGGCAACGCCGGCCGCAATGCTGTACCCGTTGGCCGATTCCGGATCGAGCATGTAAATGCCTTTGCTCCTCAGCGAAGACATGATGTCCTCCCGCACGATCGGCAGCACCATATAAAAGCGGTTTTTCAGGTCGGAAAGCCGGGTTCCCGTTCCGTTAAAAAAAATGTTTTCCAGCATCGCGCGCTCGTGCGGATTCAGATCCATCCACTCCTCGTGCGTCTTCAACGATGTAAACAAGTAATCTTTGTGATGGAACACCAGAAACGTATCGACTTTCTCTTCGATCCTGATATATCCGCGCACGGCAAGATCGATGATGGTGCTGGTGATGTCGCGCGGATGAATCGTGTCGTCGAGCAATGTTCCAGCTTCAGCCGGACATATGTCTTTCGGTGGTTCGTACTGAGGAGCCACGGAAACGCCGGGATCGGGATCGCGTCCCACTGCATACCAGAGCCCGAACATCACCGCCAGTGTAAACAGCGGCAGAAACAAAATAGGATTGCCACCGAGGAACCATCCCAACTTCGTCAGGTCCGAGGGAGGCTGGATGATACCCTGCGGAATATAAATGTCGATGGTGAGCCCGCTGCGCATCGACAGCATGCGCGTAGTTTCAACCGCAACATTGGCGCCCTGAACTTCGGCGGCGGCGTCGCTCTGTTTGGAACCGTATGCACCCGTGAAAGCCTGCGCCCGTAGTCCTCCGGCCGCATTATCAGGCAGCGTTACGAAAGCCGAGGCGTGGTCGATCGGTACCTGCCAGTCATTGCCCGTCACGTTCCAATAGAACTCATCGTAACTGTCAAAGAAGCGTATGCCGTTGTGCACGGAGTAATCGATATTCACAACGCGGGTTGCATCGACGGCGTCGGGTATGTAGATCTTGAGTTCGCGAGAATTTCCAGACTTGCGCGAATCGTACTTCAGCTTGTTGCCGTTTTCGTCAGCGACGCTGAGCACGTCGAGAAAGAGCGTGTAGTTTGTTCCGTCGGGCCCGGGATATTCGATCGGAATCGTTCGTCGAATGCCGTGCCACGTGCCGATAAACGCAACGGTAATTTTTTCGCTGACCAGCACTTTGCCGTCGGCGCCGAGGGAAATCGTGTCCTTGAAATCGGTAATGCGCCAACTGTGGGGTTGAGCGGATGATGCGACAACTGCCGCGAGCAGGAAAAGTGATATGAGGAAAACGGCGGCCAGCCGGCGGCGCCAATTTACCCTGCCATACATGTTCTAGAACTTCACCGCAACCGGCTCGCGGTCGGCCGCTGTTGCCTCGAAGAACTGCTTTTGCTGGAAGCCGAACATCCCGGCCAGAATATT
>DATEBK010000312.1:0-26336 GCA_035287825.1 Terriglobales bacterium | reverse complement strand
GACCGATCAAGAAAGCGGAGAAAATTTTCAAGCCGATCCGGAGTTTCAAGGCCCCGGCGCTCGACATGGTGGGCCCAATTCCGCATCCCGTACTCCAAAGTATGCACGATGGTCTTTATCCACCGGGCCACCAATGGTATTGGAAAGCCGATTTCGTTCGCACGCTGCCGGACGAAGCCATCGCGATTCATGTGAAATATGCGGCGACCTTGCCGTCGATGCAGTCGACCATGCACTTGTATCCAATCAACGGCGCCGCCGGCCGTGTCAAAAACAGCGCCACGCCGTGGGTCTACCGCGACGCGACGTGGAGTTCTGTGATTGTAGGCGTCGATCCTGATCCGGCTAACAAGGAAAAAATCTCTACCTGGGCGAAGGAGTATTGGAGCGCGCTTCATCCCTATTCCGCCGGCGGCGCCTACGTCAACTTCATGATGGAGGAAGGCGAGGATCGCATCCGCGCGACGTACGGCAAGAATTACGACCGTCTGGCGAAGATCAAGAAGCGATACGATCCGGAGAACCTGTTCCGCGTAAATCAGAACATTAAGCCGAAATGAAAACGGAATTTCTCGCCGCGGAACTTTGGGTCGTGTGCGCTTAGACCGTCTCTACTGCTTCCATTTGTTCTCAATCCTCGGCGGATGCTCCAAGGTTTGCATCACCACGCAATATTGCTCTGTTTTCGAATGTAACGCGCTTAACTGCTCCGCCGTCGCCTGCGGCGCGCTGACGTCGAAAGTGACTCGGATGCTCTCGAATCCGACGGGTGCTTCTTTCGAGATTCCCAGGGTTCCCTGCAGATCGAGATCGCCCTCGACGGTGACATCGATGCGCTCCGTGGGTATTCCCATAGCCGCAGCTACCATTTGGCAAGTGATCTGCGCGCATGCAGCCAACGCGCCCAAGAGCAGGTCTCCGGAGCAAGCTCCGGTACCGGCGCCACCGACTCCTTTGTGCGCTTGTGCCTCATAGATGGCACGCCCCAAGTCCACAGAACAAGCGATCGGTGCGCCAGCCTGAGTACCGTGCGCTGTCAGCGTGATTCGGGAACTGGTTGGGTCTTGCCGGTACCCGTCTTTTAGTGGCCGCTGCAACGTTCGAATATCCATAACCCCTTCCGAAATCTGGGATATTATAACCGCACCCGGGGGCGCTGCCTTGGGTCTATCGTGGGCAGCGACCTGAAATCCAACCGGAATGGCGCAGGGGCAAGCAATCCTCTTAGCGTGACTGGAGTTGCGCCAGCAGGGTCCATGAACTCACCTCCCATGTCAGGTTCGTTGTCATCCACCCTCTCGCCGGGTATGCGCTTGGGCAGTTACGAGATTCTTCAGCGACTTGGCGCCGGCGGCATGGGAGAGGTCTATCGCGCCAAGGACGACCGCCTCGATCGTGAGGTCGCAATCAAGACCCTTGCCTTCGACCACAGTTCACATCCCGAAGCCTTATCGCGTTTCGAGCAGGAGGCACGTTCTGCCAGTTCGCTAAATCACCCCAACATCGTGACGATTTATGAACTCGGGCACGCCAACGGCACCCACTATATCGCCATGGAGTTAGTGGATGGAGAAACGGTGCGTTCGCTGCTCGCCTCCGGCCCGATTCCATTTCGCAAATTGGTAGCAATCGCTGCGCAAATTGCCGACGGCCTCGCCAAAGCCCACGAGACTGGCCTCATCCATCGCGACCTGAAACCTGAGAATCTGATGGTTTCTTCCGACGGTACGGCCAAGGTGCTGGACTTCGGTCTGGCGAAACTTCTTAAGCCCGATCGCGGCAGTTCGAATTCGACCACTACTATCACCGAGCATGGGACGGTGCTGGGCACTGTCGGCTATATGTCGCCGGAGCAAACGACCGGCGAGGAGTTGGATTTTCATTCCGACCAATTTTCGTTTGGATCGGTTCTCTACGAAATGGCTACTGGAATCCCCGCATTCCAAAAAAATACCCATGCGGAAACGACGGCAGCAATCCTTCGCGACGAACCCGAACGCCTCGGCGCGAAAACGCTGCTGGCACCCGCTCCCTTCGTTTGGATCGTCGAGCGTTGCCTTGCCAAGGATCCGAAGCAGCGTTACGCCTCTACCCGCGATTTGGCTCGCGACCTTGCTGCCGTCCGCGACCGCCTGGCCGATATGCCTGCCAGGGAATCGGCACTTCGCCGCGACAACTTGCCGGTGCAACGCACCGCGTTCATTGGGCGGGAACGCGAAACGGCTGATCTCCGCCAGCTTTTAAGCCGCTCTGGCGTGCGCCTCGTCACTCTCACTGGTCCGGGTGGCATCGGAAAGACTCGGCTGGCGTTGCAGGCGGCGAGCGACATGGCCGACCAGTTTCCCGGCGGTGTCTGTTTCGTCGCACTGTCCGCGATTGGCGAACGTGCCCTGATAGGTTCCGCGATCGCGCAGGCCCTCGGCGTACATGAGACCGGAAATACTTCGCCGCAAGAAATCTTGATGGAGCATCTCCGTGGGCTGATGCAGCCGATGCTCCTCGTGCTCGACAACTTCGAGCATCTCGTATCTGCCGCGCCAGTCGTAGCGCAAATGCTCACCGCCAATCCCAAACTCAAAGTGGTAGTCACCAGCCAGGCGCCACTTCATATCTACGGCGAACACGAATTTCCAGTGCCACCGCTGGCGCTGCCCGATCCTAAATCCATCCCCTCTCTCGAAGTGCTCTCCCGTCTTCCTGCGATCGAACTGTTTGTGGAACGTGCCCAGGCGGTCAAGCACCAGTTCGCGCTAACAAAGGATAATGCGCCCACCGTGGCGGCCATCTGCTCTCGCCTCGATGGCCTGCCCCTTGCCATTGAGCTGGCCGCCGCGCGCATCAAGTTGCTTTCGCCCTCCGCCATGCTCACACGTCTCGAAAGTCGTTTGAACCTGTTGACTGGCGGCGCTCGCGACCTCCCGACTCGGCAACAAACTCTTCGCAACACCGTGGAGTGGAGTTACGGCCTCCTCAATGACGCGGAGCAAACCCTCTTGCGGAGGTTCTCGGTGTTTGTCGGCGGCTGCACGCTCGAAGCCTTGGAAGCCGTGTGCGATACCAAAGGCGACTTGGGCCTGGACGTCCTCGACGGGATGGCTTCACTGGTCGATAAAAGCTTGGCCCAACAGGTCGATCACGTTGATCAGGAAACGCGCTTCGTTATGCTTTCCGCCATCCGCGAGTATGCTCTCGAACGTCTCGCTGAAAGCAATGACGAGCCCGCGACTCGCCGGGCCCACGCGGCGTATTATCTGGTGCTTGCCGAAGAAGGCGCCGCGGACATTGCCGCTCAATCCGAATGGCTTAACCGTTATGAGTTAGAGCATGAAAACTTCCGCCTGGCGATTGACCATCTAATCAAAACGCGCGATGCCGAATGGGGCCTGCGCCTTGGCGCCGCTCTGTTCCGCTTTTGGGAGACCCGCGAGCATCTCGCCGAGGGCCGTCATGCCATTGCCCGGCTCCTGGCATTGGAAGAAGCTGGCACGCGTCCGAATCTGCGCGCGCGCCTGCTGTTCGCTGCCGGAGTCCTCGCGGCGGCACAGTGCGATTACGTCTCCGCCCAACCACTCTTCGCAGCTAGCCTGGACGCCTGTGTCAAGCTAAACGATAACCGCGGGGTCGCCGTCGCACTCAATGCGTTGGGTGTCAATGCTCGCGATCGTGGCGAACTCACTGACGCGTCTTCACTCTTCGAGCGCTGTCTCGCCATATGGAAGGATTTTGGCGATCCCTCTGACATCGCCCGGGCCCTCAGCAATCTCGCCAGCGTGATGAAGTTGCAGGGCAATTATGAACGCGCGTCCGAGCTTTATGACGAGTGTCTTACTATTTTCCGTCAGATTGGAGACGGCGCCGGCGCCGCCTGGACCTTGAACTATCTGGGTGACGTCGCTCGGGAAAAAGCCGACGTGGTTGCCGCGCTTTCCTATTGTGAAAAGAGCCTGTCGGAGTTCCGGCGACTGCAGGATAGCTGGGGAATCGCCAGCGCGCTTTCCGATCTGGCAAGTCTGAGCTGCGATCAGGGCAATAACTCCGAGGCACGTCGCCTTTACGGGGAAAGCATCAAGGTGTTTCAGGTTCTGGGTCACAAACGCGGAATCGCGAGAGCCCTCGAATGTCTGGCAGTGAGCGCCGCCGCACAATCGAAAGCTGAGCAATCGCTGCACTGGGCGGGAGCCGCAGCCGCGCTTCGCCAACAGTTGGGCGTTCCGCTCGTGCCAGCCGAACAGCGCAGGCTGGAGAAGGCTTTGGAATTTGCACGCCGAACGCTCGGCAATGCTGTAGGCCTTACGGCGTGGATGGAAGGTTGGGCGATGCCGCTCGATCAAGCCATTCAGGAGGCGCTGATTTCAGACGAGGAATCAGGTTGTCAGACCCCAAACCCTGCTTAAGTCAGTTCGCGGTGCCGGGATCGATCATGCGGCGCACTGCCGAGATGCGATTCGCCGGGAAACCTCCGCGGCGTGCGTGTTCGCGGATCGTTTCCTCGTCTGGCGCCAGATACACACAATAGACTTTATCGCCGGTGACGTAGGAGTGGAGCCACTTGATGTCCGGTCCCAATTCCTTCAGCACGCCGACCGACTTTTTCGCGACTGCCTGCAGTTCCGCGTCAGACAAATTGCCTGCGCCTGGAATTTCCCGTTCGATTACGTATTGGGGCATGATTGCCTCACCGAAACAGTGATGGTAGCAGATTTTTCACGCGAAGGTGCACCCCACGGTGCGGATGCAAAACGCCGCAAATGGGTCCTCGCAAGAGGATGGCGCACCGGACAAGCTGGAACGCCAACGAGTCTCTCGCATGACTGCCCTTTCCTGGGGGGATGACGGCAACCCGGAAGTTATGCCGGGCCCATCGGTCTGTAAGCGGACAAATGAAATCTCGCTGACTCCCCAGAAGTAGGACATCCCGCCTTCCCCCCTAGCAACACCGCGTGCCATTTCTTCCCTAGCGCTGCAAAATACTGCTCGACGGAAACTGTCGACGGATCATTAAGTTGGAAGGAATAGTTGGTAGATCATCGCTCCTAAATCATGCTTGGAAGACGGGGTTGGAATGTGTATGATGGTCGTTCTTGGAAAGCCCGCTTCATGTGGGCCGCACTGAGCCACCTGGACGTTGACCTGTAGCCGAAAGGGCTGACAGTCCGCTCTGGAAGTACCGACGAGGCAGCGCCGCTCAACACCCGTCCCGACGGAAAAGACCCCTATGAAGCGCCTCAACGCCATCTGCCTGATCCAACTCTTGACCGCAACATTCCTGTTGTCCCAGCCAAACGCTGATCCTCGGATCAATCAAAGCGCGAAAGTTATACCTCCGGCTACGAGACCTCAAGACGACCCCAAAGCTCAAGCCATGATTCTCGATAGGTACAGCAAGCTGCCGCTGAACTTCGAGGCCAATCACGGACAAGCAGACGGGCAAGTGAAGTTTCTGTCCCGTAACAGCGCCTACTCGCTTTTTCTCACCGCGAATGAAGCGGTGATCGCATTGCGGAAAACAAACGCAAGAGCGCCGAAGCAGACGGCCGAACCCGCGACTGCTGCCGTCCTGCGAATGAAAATGCGCCACGCCAATCCTGCGGCCAGAATTATCGGCATGGACGAACTAGCAGGAAGGACTAATTACTTCATCGGTAATGATCCGTCAAAATGGCGAACGAATGTTCCGACTTACTCGAGAGTTAAGTATCAGGAAATTTATTCCGGCATCGACCTGGTTTACTACGGTAACCAGAGGCAACTGGAATATGACTTTATCGTATCCCCAGGAGCGGATCCCCACCTCATTGCGCTCGACATCGTCGGCGCGAAACGCATTCGCCAGGATGCGCATGGCGACCTGGTTTTCGAGATGGAGTTGGGCCCGGCGACGGCCCGGACGAAGGACGCCAAAATAAAGGCGAGCGACAGTGAGATTCGCTGGCACAGTCCGGTCGTGTATCAGGAAAAAAATGGCGCGAGGCAGCAAATAGCGGCCCACTATTCGATCACCCATACTAATCGAGTGGCATTCGAACTGGCGAAATACGACTCAAGCCGGCCGCTCTACATCGACCCGCTGATTTACTCGACATATCTGGGCGGCAGCTCATTAGATAATGGTTCAAGCATCGCTGTCGACAGTTCAGGCAGCGCTTATGTCACCGGTACGACCTACTCCCCGAATTTTCCCACCACATCCGGGGCCTCAGAGACGACCTGCCAAGGCTGTAGCTCGGGTGAGGGTGACGCCTTTGTGACTAAGTTCAGTCCCAAGGGGTCGACGTTGGTTTACTCCACCTATCTCGGTGGCAAGAAGGACGACTACGGTATCAGCATAGCAATCGACAACGAAGGCAATGCTTACGTCACTGGCGAGACCGCGTCCACTAATTTCCCAACCATAAATCCTCTCCAGCGGGTTTATGGTGGTGGCACTTATGACGCCTTCGTCTCCAAAATCGACCCCTCTGGATCGGCCCTGGTCTACTCCACTTACTTAGGTGGCTCCGCCGAGGACCTCGGCCAAGGAATAGCCACAGACAGCGCAGGGAACGCTTATGTCACAGGTCAAACCAACTCCACCAATTTTCCAACGATCAATCCGTTGCAGGTGAACAACGCCGGCGGCGGCGATGTCTTCGTGGCCGAGATTAACTCCGCCGGATCACAGTTGGTTTACTCCACTTATCTTGGTGGCAGCAACCTCGACTATGGCGATGCCATTGCCGTAGACAACACCGGCAGCGCCTATGTCACCGGCACAACCTACTCCACCAACTTCCCTACAAAGAATCCGTTCCAGCCCGCTCTGGCCGCCAACTGGGACGCCTTCGTGGCCAAAATCAGTCCGTTGGGATCTGATTTGGCTTACTCCACTTATCTGGGTGGAAGCGGGAGCAGCGGCGTGGGAGGCTCGGGCTATGGCATTGCCGTTGACGATGCGGGCGACGCTTACGTCGCCGGCTATTCCGCTTCAGCTAATTTTCCAACCACGCCGGGCGCTTTCCAGACAACCTACGCTGGCAATTGGGACGCAGTCGTCTCCAAGATCAACTCCGCAGGATCAAAGTTGATTTACTCCACCTATCTCGGGGGTACCGGCGAGGACAATGCCTGGTCCATTGCGGTGGATAGCGCGGGCGATGCTTATGTCAGCGGTAGCACCAGTTCAAGAAACTTTCCCACCGAGAATCCCTTTCAGAGAAATCTCAAAGGCGGCGGCGATGCGTTCGTATCGAAGCTCAATCCCGCGGGGTCGGCTTTGCTCTACTCCACCTATCTCGGTGGCACCGGGGCGCAGGACGGTTTTGGCGTCGCCGTCGACAGCGCGGGCAACGCTTATGTCACCGGCGACACTACAGCGACAAAATTCCCAACCATGAACCCGGTACAGCCAGTTATGGGAGGTGGCGAATATGACGCTTTCGTGGCCGAGATCGATGTACGCTTAAATACAACGACTATCATCACGTCTTCCCCGAATCCGTCCCGCTATGGACAGGCTGTGACTTTAACCGCAACCGTATCTTCCAACGCCGGCGCTCCACCTGATGGAGAAACGATTTCGTTTATGAAAGGCAAGACGCTATTGGGAACGGGATCATTGCACGGCGGCTCTGCCAGCTTTAAGACCTCGACCCTCGAGGTAGGTACCAGATCGATTAAGGCTCTGTACGGTGGAGACTCGAACTTCCTCGCCAGCAAGTCGCAACCCGTAAAGCAAGTCGTGGAGTAAGCTGTCTGCGATTACAAAACTCCGCTTCAAGCAGCTTCCGGGAAGGATACAGTTTCAATCGTGTCCCAGCGAGAAGCGGCGCGCTCACCCGGACACTCGTGGCTCCCATTCATATATCGGGGCAGTCGCTGAACGGTTCATGAAGGATCCCAGCAAGACGCAATTGATCGAGGCAGCGACTTCAGGTCTCATCCGTTCTCATCGTTTCCGTGGATATGGGTGCAACCGCGTTGCCTTCTTCAAATGCTCGATCGCAAGACCGCTCTTCCCATTACTGCCTCTGCGCAGGCGATGTTGTACCACGATGCCAAGCGGTCAGAGATCGCACTATTCTCTGCCCATGCACTCACGGCAAATTAACCACCATCGAAATTTGCCGCTCATTTGCGTCATTCATAATCGCCCGTTTGCCATCAGCACTAGCTCCCACCCAGAATGGAGCGCTGCGTAGCGAAACCAAATCGCGGACCTGCCGCTTGGCCGGATCATAGAGGCTCAGAGTCGGTCGCCCATCCGGCAAGTCCTCGGCGAACACGATCCCCTCTCGCGTCACCGCCCAACTTGCCCAGGTCCGGGGCCGCGGGTGCTGCAGTATGCAAGCCTCCGTCCCGCCTTTGACAGGCACACGGCAGATTTCAGGCTGCGGATATCGCGACTTCGAATAGTAGACATAACCATCCGCGGACTCGAGTGCGGCGAACCCACCATCACTCGTGATCTGGACTTCGCGACCTCCACCTGCCGGCGCCTTCCATACCTGCCAGTCTCCCGTTTGATCGGAGGCAAAGTAGATCCACTTCCCGTCGCGCGAAAAACTCGGTACCAACCCCTTCACGATCGGACGCGGCTGCTCGTTGCCATCTACCTTAATAACGAAGATCCAAGTCTGCCCATCATGGGGAGCGTCAAAGGCGATGCTCCGTCCATCCGGCGACCACCGCGGAGTTCCAGCACTCTCCGTGAAACTCACCTGCCGCGGATTCGACCCGTTCGTATTGCTTACCCAGATTTGCCATGAGCCCGCCCGCGTCGACATATAAGCGATTCGCTTGCCATCAGGTGAGAACTGCGGACCTGCGTTCCCGCTATTGTCAGCAACCACCGTGCGCAGCATGGGGCTGGCCGGCTCCTTGTCGGAAGTCGTTAATGTGCGCAGAATCTCAGTCCCTCGTCGCAGCTCGCCATTCCCAGCGTTCTCATCCGCTCTAGCAATCTTGCCTTCGCCGCCCCGCCTGCGGCGTGCCAGAACTCCCGCCTCCTCGCTCTTCTTGTCGTCGGGAATGATCGCATCCCCGGCCTTCGACCGGTACGCATCTGGCCGTTCTTGTGAATTCTTAGCGGCGGAGGCCAGGTTCTCCACCACGTACTTCAGAAACGGCCGCAACATATTTTCAGCCACCTCCTGATTCCCGCTAAGAAATGTGCTCACTGTAACTCCAAGCAGGAGCATCGCCACGCTCGCGACGATCGCCCAGCGCTCGGCCCTGCTCCGCCGTGGCGCAATCGCAGGCGAGGCAACCGTAATGTGTTGGGACCAATCTCGCGCGGGCAATTCTTCCACCTCGCGAAGGGATGGAATTGGAATGGCAGCCGCAGCCCGAATCACGGCTGGTTGCATCGGTTGCGGCAGTTCAGATTGGATCGTCCCGATAAACCTGTACCCGCGCCGCGGAAGTGTTTCAATATACTTCGGCTCCTCCGCCGAGTCGCTCAACGCGTCCCGCAGTTTATTCACAGCCGCGTTCAGCCCGTGATTGGAATCAACGCAGACATCGTCGCTCCAAAGTTGCTTCTGGAGTTCCTCGCGAGTCACCAACTCTCGAGGACGCGCAAGCAGCATCTCCAGAATTTGTAGAGGCTGGCCCGAAAGCTTGAGCTTTATCCCGTGCTTTCGGAGCTCCTGAGTGTGAAAGTCAGCTTCGTAAGCTCCGAACCGAACGCAGCGCGGCAGGTCATTCGGCCTCATGTCCAGATTCCCCTCGATCTTCGGTGGTCGCTTGCCCTCGACAATGCATCGCGCAAGGGTACTCGTGTCTCCGCGTCCCCAACGGTGTTGCCGGGCACCGGCCTACCACTTCCGGGCTTCCGGCTCAATTTGTAAGTACGCGTTATGCGAGACAGAGGTTCCCCGCTTCCAAAATCATATAGACGCCCCATTCTCTCCAATCGTGAGCAACGACAAGGGCTACTTCTGCCCGAGAAGACTGTCCCAGCTACTTGACCAACCTCATCGGAGTTGCTGCCAACCGCTGTCATGCCGGTAAGCTCTTTCTCACCATGCATTTGTCCGATGACCTCCGTGCTCCCGAGAAATTATCTCGTGTGCATTGAGGTATCTGAAGCCAAGCGAAAAACTCGACCTCACATTCTCGCCGATTTCAATCTCGGCCCGAGATGGAGGTCCTATGAAAAACAAATCTGCGCTCGTGGTAATCGTCGCCTTACTGACGCTTGGGGTCAGGCAAGCTCCAGCCCAGAAGCTCTCCAAAGAGCAATGCAGCCTGGCTGTCGTATCCCGGCTCGTCAGCAGCCAACAACCGGTGTGCAGTTCGAAGGTCGTTCAACAGATGGCCTTACAGGGGCACGTCTTCGAACAGAACCAGCTCGGAATGGCTTCCATGCTAGTAATCGGACCAGACTACAGCGAGCTCGAAGCCTTGAAATGGTTCGAGCGAGCCGCTCAACGCGGATACGCGCCTGCCCAGGTCAACCTGGCAGTGATGTACATGAACGGCTGGGGAACTCCCGTAAACTATGCTGCGGCATTGCACTGGCTCGATGTCGCCGCCGATCAAGGCTTTCCCCGCGCCTACTACAACTTGGGAATCCTGTTCCTCAACGGACAGGGCGTCCACCAGGATTATGCCGAGGCCTTTCGCTGGTTTCAGAAGGGAGCCAAAGCGAACGATTCCGATGCGCAGACCAATCTCGGCTATTTGTATGACCAAGGTTTAGGCTGCCAACACAGCGCCGAGACCGCTGTGGCGTGGTATCGCAAAGCCGCCGACGCCGGGAATGCGCTTGGGCAAAACAATCTCGCCGATATGTATCTGCGCGGTGAGGGCGTTGCTCAGAACAACGACGAAGCATTTCGCCTGTTTCAGAAAGCAGCCATACAGGGATCGACTGGCGCGCGCATCAAACTCGGCTACATGTATGCCAACGGTCTCGGCGTAAAAAAAGACCTCGGGACCGCATACGCATGGATTTCGGCTGCGTCGCTGGCCGGTGACCGTCGCGGGGACTACCTCATTCCAGCGCTGAAAGAATTGCTAACCGCGCAACAGATCTCGGCTGCCAGTCAAGAAGCCCACGAAGCGCCCTTCAAACCTAATCAGCAACCGCCCATAAACTCTTTTGCGCCGTAGATGCCATCGCGACCTCGTGTGGACTATTTCCAACCCTCCCGCTGGATCATTCGGCATCAACCGACTTGGTCCGGTTCGCTTCCTGGGCGTGAATTCGCTCCGCAATCGCATTTGGATGTGAGCGGCAAATTTCGAAACGCCCCAAACTTCGGAGCAATCCAATGAAACGAGTTGATTTTCCTCTCGGAAGGGGTAAGATTTAGCACCGTCTCGCGCGCCCTCGACCCATCGGTCAAATTCGATCATCGGAAGTTGAGCCCTGAGCCGGCACTTAGAACCAAAGCTGATTCAAACGAGGGAAGTTATGTCCAAACCCGCTCCCTGTTTAGCTTGTGTGTTCGTCGTACTCGCCATAGCCATGGCGCAAGCCACCAGCAAAGAAAAGGTACTGTACAACTTCTGTTCCCAGCCTTCATGCGACGATGGCGCGAATCCAGTCGCCGACCTGGCCTTGGACGCAACCGGGAACGTTTGGGGCACGGCGAAAAACGGCGGTCAGGACGGACTCGGAACGGTCTTCGAATTAACCGCGAGCTCCGGTTTCACCGCGCTGGGGCAGGTCTACAGTTTCCAGGGGGGCGCGACCGATGGCGCCAATCCCGAGGCGGGATTGGTGTTTGATACTTTCGGCAATCTTTACGGTACGACGGCCAGTGGCGGAGGTTCGCCTGCTTGCAGTGGCGGTTGTGGCACCGTCTTTGCTCTGACCCCGGGCAGCAGCGGCGACCAGATCTTGCATAGCTTTTCCGGTTCTCCCAGCGACGGCGCGAACCCCACGGACCAGTTGCTCTTTGATAGTTCCGGCAACTTATACGGCACGACCGTCAATGGCGGGACTTTCGGCAAAGGCACGGTATTCATGTTGACCCCGCCGGCTTGGACCGAAACTATCCTTTATAACTTCCGGGGTGCCCCCGATGGCGCCAACCCCGTTGCCGGCTTGATATTTGACGATTTCGGGAACCTTTGGGGGACAGCCGAGAGCGGTGGCACGCATGACCTGGGAACTGTCTTCGAGCTGACTGCCGTTTCCGGATTCACGTCGCTGGGTACAGTCCAGAGCTTCACGGGCAAGGATGGTGCCAACCCGGCCGCCGCACTGGTCTTCGACACAATCAACAGCAACTACCTTTACGGCACAACCAGCGCCGGTGGTTCGAAGAAATGCGCCGGTGGCTGCGGCACAGTCTTCGAACTGCCGCTCATGACCGGCGTTGTCAAAACTCTCCACAGCTTTACCGGCAAAGACGGGACTGCGCCGGTGGCTCGGCTCGCGCTTCAGACCGACAGTTCGAATAGAAACTACGGCAGTCTTTACGGCACGGCAATCACCGGTGGAACCATCAGTGGCTCCTGCGGATCCGCCGGCTGCGGGACCACGTTTGAAGTGTGTCCTCCGGCGGAAGTCTGCACGTGGAAAGCACAAACGCTGTTTCGCTTCAGTGGTCTCAATGGGCAAAATCCAGCCGCGGGATTGCTCTTATATGCTCCCCCGCCACTCGAGCACAACATCGTTTGGCCTCCTCCTCAGACAGGAAAGGGTACCTGCTCGCCAAGTTGCGTTGGATCGAGTGAGCAGGGTGGGAGTAACGGCGCTGGTACTGTCTACGAACTCACGAATTAAATCAAACTGCAGTCGGCGCCGGGTCCTTCACTTGAGGCGGGCAGATTCCCGTCGAGCTTGCGAAAAGACGGGGACTTCGCTGTCGGCATCTTGCCAAAGCACAATAAAATCCCGATAAGCCATTCGCGCCGCAGCCGGATCGAAACTGGCAGAAGCCCGGGCCAGTTGAAGATGAGCCAGCGCGGCTAATGGGAAGTTCCAAATCAAACCCTTGTGGTTGACGATCTTCTGGAACTCTGCCGCGGCTTCACGCCACTGCTTCATTCTAAGAAATGCCTGGCCGCGCAGGTAAACGGGATACATCGTCGCCCCATTCGTGAAGGGAAGAATACCGCCCCCTAACTCGTAAGGGGCGGCCGTTTGTAAGTCCTCTATGGCAGCCGCGGGATTCCCTCGGGCGATGGCAATTGCCGCACGGATACTCGGCAACCAGTAATCAACCAGAAGAGTGTCGTTGGGGAAGCGCTTTTCTAGCCGGGCAGCGATTGCCTGCGCCCTTTCAATCTCGCCTGACCGCGCGAATGCCATCGCCGCGGCAACCTGAACGCTTCTCGTCGAGGCTAACGCCAGCGCGCCTGCAACGTGGCGTCGCGCTTCAGTCGCCAGCCCAAACTCGGCTTCCCGCAAAGCCGCCGTAACCTCCCATCCCGCTGCCGTCTCTTTGTCTCCGCCTGACAGAGCCGCGGCCACTGCCCGTCGCGAGAGCTGGCGGCCCTGAAGCAGGCGGCCATGAAAGGCTTCGGTGTCCGCCCGGATGGCGAGCATGCCAGACTCCTCCGCTGCATTGCTCTGCGGGGCTTTCAGACGCTCCATCTCCTCGATATTGTTGCGCAGAAAAGCTAATTCATAAAAATTCTGAAGCAGGGCCTGATCCAGTTTGTGAGCTCGCGCTTCATCGAGTACTGCTTGCGCCTCCTCCAGCCGGTTCAGGTTCATGTAATCGGAAGACAGGTTCTGATATACCGTCGAACTGTTCTTTGTCAGCGCGAAGCCTTCGAGATCATTCGCAAGCGCTGTCTCTTGGCGGCCAAGGTTCCCTGCGATCAGTCCCAGATTGATATAGGGCGCAACCATTCTCGGATACGCCTGTTTCCACTCCTCAGAGACCTGCGCTGCTTTCTCGAGATCGCCGGTGACATACATGTAGTAGTTGGAATCGACGGCAAACCTCTCTCGTTCGGTCACCCGGTCTCGAAGCTCATACGCCTGGCGCATATAATCCGCGCACTGGGCGGCTTCGTTGAGATTACAATACGCTGACGCCAGACTGACGATCGCCCAGGCAAACTTCGGGTCCAACCCCAAAGCATGCTTGAGTTGCGGAATCGCCGCTGCTTCCCCTCGAGCCCGCCAGGTTTTCTGCGCCAGGCTGTAGGCTTGCAGCGCCTCGAGCGACGAGGTCGTAGCCTGTTCCAGCGGCGTGTCCAGCTTTTGCACCGAAACTAACGATTCTCCCAGTTTGTTGCGCAGGTTCCGGGCAGCCTGATGAAGCTTCCCCAAAACCTGTTCCCGGCGATCGGCCTCCGCCTGTTCCAAATCCAGCGAATCCCCGTTCTCGCAGTTCACGGCCTTCAGAGTGATCGCGTAATGGCTACCAATATTTTCAATGGAACCCAGCAACGTGGCGGCGCTTCCAGCACGCCGGCACACTTCACGCGCCACCTCGGGAGTCAACGCCGCGTCTTTCGCCCGGCCCATGTATCGGAGTTGTTCGCCTACCCGATCCTCGGAAAGGATGTTCAGGAATGGCGATTGTCCCAGATCCGCCGCCAGGCCCTCTTTCAATGCATCGCTGAAAACGGGATCGCTGGTGGCATTCACAAAATCGCCCAGCACAACCGTGTCCTTCTCGGTCAGCTTTCGCGTCCCGCCCCAATGCCAGTAGGCGCCGGCGCCGAGCAACGCGACCAAGATTGTAAGCGCCAATCCCCAAAGGAGCCTTCGTTTCCATGACCGCGACGTCTCTGCCGCGACGTTCACAGCGACGAGCCCAGACTCGAGCTCCAGTTTCAATCCCCGTAGCTCATCGCGCATCGCCGAGGCGCGCTGATAACGCAGTTCACGATCTTTCTCCAGCGCGCGCAGGATGATCTGTTCCAGTTTTGGAGGCAGTTCGGATCTAATGTGAGTTGGTGGTTCCGGTCTGTCGTTCAGAACAGCATTGCTAATCGCAGAAAGGCTCTTCCCCTGAAAGGGGCGGAGCCCTGTCGCCATCTGATAGAGGACTACCCCAAAAGAAAAAATGTCAGTGCGGGAATCCAACTCTTCGCCGCTCAACTGTTCGGGCGACATGTAGGCCACGGTCCCTGCCATACTGCCTGGAGCGGTACGCAGTCCGTCGACCTCTTTTTGCAATGGACTCGCATGCAAGTTCGCGCCTTCGATCGGGCTCTGACGCGGTTGGACTCGGATCCACTTGGCAATACCAAAGTCGAGAATCTTTGCATGGCCACGCTGGGTGACAAAAATGTTGGCTGGCTTGATGTCACGATGGAAGATAGCGGCAGTGTGGGCGGCGTCGAGTCCGTCGGCGATTTCGATGGCTAAGCACAAGAGCGTATCGACGTCCACGGGTTCGTCGGCAATGCGCTGCTTCAGGGTCGTTCCCTCAAGGAACTCCATCGCAATGAAAGCCTGGCCATGATGGTTGCCGATCTCGTAGATGGTGCAGATGTTGGGATGGTTAAGCGCAGACGCCGCCTGCGCTTCACGCTGCAATCGAGCTTGCGCATTCGTGTCTCCGGCTACATCCGGGGGCAAAAACTTGAGCGCGACAAAGCGGTGCAACTGTGTGTCTTCGGCCTTGTAGACGACACCCATGCCGCCAGCCGCAAGAAACTCGACGATCGTATATTGCTCCGCTAGCACTTCACCCGGAGGGAAGTGGTCTGAATCGTGGCCTGGTTCGGGAGGCAGTAGGTCAGCTTGTAACGTGCCCACTGCAGGGGTCGAGAGAAAGTCTTCCGCTTCGTGGTATTCCGAGAGCAGACGGCGGACTTCGGAGCGTACTTCGGGGTCGGAAGACTGTCTTTCGAGAAATGCCGGAAGCTCCGCGGGCAGTACGTCCTGCGCGGCCTCGAAGAGCGACTTAATGTTTTCCCATTTCTCCGGCTCCGCCGTCATACGCCTCTTTCAATTCCCCGTGCAGCCACGCTTTGGCCACGCTCCAGTCTCGCTTCACGGTTTTCGGTGAAATCTGAAGTATGTCCGCAACCTCTTCAACGTTCAGGCCGCCGAAAAATCGCAGCTCCACAATCTTTGCCTGGCGATGGTCGATGGCAGCCAGCCGGTCGAGCGCTTGATCGAGTTCGAGGAATGCGGCCGACCGTTCCGGGGAGAAAACTAACGCCTCATCCAGTGGAAGGCTTTGTTGCCCGCCGCCCCGTTTATCGCGCATATGCCCGCGCGCGTGGTCAAGCAATACCCGTCGCATCACTTGTGCGGCGATGCCAAAAAAATGCGATCGGCTCTGCCAATCGACAGAATGCTGCTCTACCAGCTTGAGATATGCCTCATGAACCAGGGCGGTAGTTTGTAGCGTGTGGTCTTCTCTCTCCCTCCTCATGTAACGCGCCGCCATCCGGCGCAGTTCGTCATACACCAAGAGGATCAGCTTTGACTCGGCCTCCTGGTTTCCCTTGGCGAGCCGGGACAGTAAAACAGTTACTTCAGCGGATGCAATATCCACGGTTCCGACCACTTCCTTCATTCTGGGGAGGAGCTTGCGAGTTGGACAAGCATTCTACAGCAGTTTCCAGAAAAGCAACCCCGAAATCGAATGATCCAAATTCCTCCCGCGATCTCCCCAGGCATCGGCCTGGCAGCTTTGCATCCATTGAATACACCTGCAATAATCTCGCAGGGTGGCGGCCGCCACACGTAGTATGCAGAGAACTTCTTACCCAACCTTCTTAACCGTTTTCCGGAGGAAGATGCATGGCTGAAAATGTCCTAATGCAATTTGCAAAGGCCCTCAGCAACCGGGAGATCCGAGTTATAGATCTGAGCCAGCCGTTGGACGCGGGCACACCTGTCATTCAGCTTCCTCCCGAGTTCGGGAAGCCCTGGTCATTTCGTTTGGAGGAGATTTCCAAATACGACGCGCGAGGTCCGGCATGGTATTGGAACAACTTCTCCTGCTGCGAACACACCGGCACTCATTTTGATGCGCCAATCCATTGGGTTACAGGTACGAAGTTTCCGCAAAACGCCACCGATACAATTCCGCCCGAAAGTTTCTTCGCGCCCGCATGCGTTATCGACGCTTCGCGCTGGGTGAGCAACAATCCCGATTTCCTTCTTACTCAGAAGCACGTCCAGACCTGGGAGAGCGAACATGGGCGAATCGAGGCGGGATCATGGGTTCTGATGCGCACGGATTGGTCGAAACGGCAAGAGGCCGCGGCCTTTCTGAACATAAAAGAAGATGGAGCACACGTGCCGGGCCCTCATCCAGATCTGGTTCCTTTTCTCGCGCGTGAGCGAGATGTGATCGGATGGGGTTCGGAAGGTGTTGGCACCGACGCGGGGCAGGCGTTTCGGTTCGATCCGCCGTTTCCCTGCCACAGCATCATGCACGGAAACGGTAAATTCGGGCTGGCGAGCCTGACCAATCTCGACAAATTGCCCGCAAAAGGGGCGGTTCTAGTCACGCCGCCACTCAAAATTGTGAACGGATCAGGGAGTCCATGCCGGGTGCTGGCTCTGGTCGCGCAGCAGTAGAAAAATTGGGCACACTCCTTTCCCGCCCGAGTAGATTGAGGTAGCAGCCATGGCAGAACGCGCATTCAAAAACGAAGTACAGAAGCTGCTCGTTAAGCAGGGTGAAGAATTCCGCGGCGAAGGAATTCTCGCCGTGACCAAAGCGCTTTTGCAGTCGGGTGTTTCCTACGTCGCAGGCTATCAGGGAGCACCAATCTCCCATTTGATGGACGTGCTCTCCGACGCCAACGAGATCCTGGAACAACTTGGAGTGCACTTTGAGCACAGCGCGTCGGAAGCTACCGCGGCCGCGACGCTTGCTGCTTCGGTTAACTATCCCTTGCGCGGCGCTGTGACGTTCAAATCGACAGTCGGCACGAATGTGGCTTCCGATGCTTTGGCGAATCTCGCCTCGGGTGGCGTTACCGGAGGGGCGCTGATCATCGTTGGCGAGGACTACGGCGATGGGTCGAGCATCATGCAGGAGCGTTCCCATGCCTTCGCCATGAAATCACAGATGTGGCTGCTCGATCCGCGTCCCAACCTTCCCTCAATCGTCAACGCGGTTGAGTGCGGATTCGAGCTCTCCGAAGCCACCCATACGCCAGTGATGTTGGAATTGCGTATTCGTGCTTGCCACGTGCATGGACGTTTTATTGCCAAGAATAATGTACGGCCGAAGTTTGGCTTGAAAGACGCCATGGAGAATCCGCTGCGGGACGTGAGCAGAATCGTGCTACCTCCCTCGAGTTTCTTGCATGAGAAAGAGAAAGTCGAGAAGCGTTGGCCCGCGGCGCAGAAGTTTATCCAGGAACATGCCTTGAACGAGTGCTTCGCGGACGGCAGCCAGGACTTCGGAATCATTCTGCAGGGTGGGATGTACAACTCAACCATTCGCGCCCTCGAACTACTTGGTCTCGCCGATATTTTTGGGGAAAGCAAAGTTCCCCTTCTGGTGTTGAATGTCACTTATCCTCTGGTCGATGAGGAAATCAAACGTTTCTGCGCGAGCAAGCGCTCCGTGTTAATGGTCGAGGAGGGACAACCGGATTTCCTGGAGCAAAATCTGCAGACGATCCTGCGCCGTGCGGATCAGACCACCAAAGTGCATGGCAAGGATGTGCTGCCCATGGCCGGCGAGTACACCACGGCAACCATTCTGCGGGGGCTGCTGCAGTTTGTGGAGCGCTACGCGCCGCAACTCATTCATCATGATCGCCTGCCCGCCGCCGCCCGCCCCGCTCCGCAGCCGCCAAGCGGCCAGTCGATGAAAGCAGAAGTACATCCCCGGCCCCCTTCATTTTGTACGGGTTGTCCGGAGCGTCCAATCTTCACCGCCCTGAAATTGGTTGAGCGCGAACTAGGCTCGCACCATGTGAGCTGCGATATTGGCTGCCACCTATTCTCAATTCTTCCGCCATTCAATCTGGGAGCCACCACCATGGGCTATGGCTTGGGGTGGGCTGGTGCCGCTGCATTTAATACCCACGACAGAAGTAAAAGGACAATCAGCATCATGGGCGACGGCGGCTTTTGGCATAACGGCCTGACCAGCGGCGTGGGAAATGCCGTCTTCAACCGCAACGACAGCGTTCTGGTGGTGATCGATAACAGCTACACGGCTGCTACCGGAGGCCAGGACATTCTGTCCTCGGCGGCGACCAATCCCATCCGCACTACCAAGCTCTCGATCGCCGACGCCGTGCGCGGTGTGGGAGTGAAGTGGGTGCGAACCGTTACCGACACTTTTCGCCTGGCCACGATGGTCGATGTGTTGAAGGAGGCGCTGACTACGGACGAGAGAGGTCCCAAAGTCATCGTCGCCCAGAGCGAATGCATGCTGAACAAACAGCGGCGAGTGAAGCCGTTGCAACAAAAGCGCGAGAGAGACGGGAAACGCGTGGTGTCTGAGAAATTCGGGGTTGATGCCGAAACCTGCACCGGCGACCACTCCTGTATCAGGCTGTCAGGATGTCCATCCCTCACCATCAAGCCAAATCCGGATCCCTTGCGCATCGACCCGGTGGCAACCGTGTTGGAAAGCTGCGTCGGGTGTGGGCTCTGCGGCGAGGTGTCGCATGCCGCGAGGCTATGCCCATCGTTCTATCGCTCTGAGGTTATTTCGAACCCGAGTGCATGGGACAAATTCAAGTCACATCTAGGACGAACTGTGATCGAATTTCTGCAACGGCGAATCGATCGCCGGCTGGCGGAAATCGCAGCCTGAGGCATCCCACGATTTCAACCATGAGTACGGGCGCGATCTTCAAGAGTGAGACCCCGAGGGCCATCACAGTGGCGATTCTCGCCATGGGCGGGGAAGGCGGCGGGGTGCTTGCCGATTGGATCGTCGATCTCGCCGAACATAGTGGATACCTCGCGCAAACCACCTCGGTCCCGGGCGTGGCGCAACGAACCGGGTCGACCATCTATTACATTGAAATATTCCCGGAGGCCTCGGCACGGGCGGCGGAGAAGGAGCCGGTATTCGCTCTTATGCCCGTCCCCGGCGAAGTCGATGTTGTGATCGCGTCTGAATTGATGGAGGCCGGGCGAGCGGTGCAGCGTGGTTTAGTGACTCCCGACCGAACCACGTTAATTGCCTCAACCCATCGCGTCTATTCGATGACGGAAAAGACGGCCATAGCCGATGGGCAAGTCGATTCCGAAAAATTGCTCGACGACTGTAGCGGATCGGCGAAGAAGTTCGTGCAGGGCGACTTTTCCGCAATGGCGAGCGACGCGCGAAGCGTGATCAGCAGCGTGCTGTTCGGTGCGCTTGCGGCCACGCATGCTTTGCCGTTTGCACGTGAACAATTCGAGGAAGCTGTTCGGAGAAGCGGGGTTGGAGTCGATTCGAGTCTCATCGCATTCAACGCGGGTTTCGGCGAAGCGGCGCAACCTTCAGCCGTGAAAGTCAAGAATACCGAACAAGCGAAGAAGAAGCTCGGCATTCGACTTCGGGAACTTGAGCGCAGAATCGAGGCCAGCTTTCCGGTGGCGGCACACAATATTCTTAAGCTGGGGATTGAGCGGCTCTGTGATTATCAGGACGAGCGTTACGCCGTCGAGTACCTGAATCGCCTTGAGCCGGTGCGAGATGCGGAGGCTCGATATGGCAACGGCGATGGCTTGCTCCTACCCGAAGTTGCCCGATACCTCGCGTTGTGGATGTCCTATGAAGATGCGATCCGGGTGGCCGACTTGAAGACGCGCCATTCACGATTCGAGCGGGTGCGGAAAGAGTCGCGCCTCTCGGCAAAACAAGTATTGCGGATCAACGAATTCTTGTATCCGAGAGTTGAAGAAATAGCCGACATCATGCCCGCGCGACTTGGCGCCTGGGTCTTGAAAACTGGCTGGGCGAGTCGCACGATATCACGATTCGCGGGCAACGGCCGAATTCTGGAAACCACTTCCGTGCGAGGCTTTTTACAGCTATACATGATCGCGGCCTTGCGCCCATGGAGGCGCAAGACTTTGCGCTTTCTGAAAGAGCATAAGAAAATCGGAGAGTGGCTGGAACAGCTGATTTTGCTGGTGCCGGAAAATTATTCGCTGGCGATCGAGGTGGCTACGCTGCCACGAGTATTAAAAGGATACGGAGACACATACATTCGCGGCCACAGAAATTTCGATGCCATGATGGGTAAGATTCCATCACTGCTAGCGCATAATGACGGAGCGTATCGCCTCAAACAGCTGCGTGAAGCCGCACTTGCTGACGAGAGCGGCGAAACACTAGCCGCGACATTGCGCCAGGTGAACAGGTGAGAACGGACATAGGTAATGAACATGGGTAGGCTTCCTCACGAACAGGTTTGGGACCTATCGCGGCCGACGGGGAGAAAGAGATGAGAATCGTTTGTCTGGGAGGCGGACCCGCGGGATTATATTTCTCCATTCTCGTGAAAAAGGCCCAACCTGACTGGGAAGTCACGGTGGTGGAACGCAATCGCGCCGACAGCACCTTTGGCTGGGGAGTTGTATTTTCCGATAAGACAATGACCGGCTTTCAGCAAGCGGACGCCGAAACGCACGCCCTCATCACTCAGGCTTTCCGGCACTGGGACGACATCGACGTATTTTTCAAAGGACAGAAGCTGACCTCATCGGGTCACGGATTTTGCGGCATTGCTCGTATGAAACTCCTGCAAATTCTGCAGCAGCGTGCGGCGGCGCTGGGCGTAAAGCTTATTTACCAGACTGAAGTTACCGATTCGGATGCTTACGCGGCGGAATACGATTTAGTGGTTGCATCGGACGGCGCATCTTCCGTTACACGACGAAAATACGACAGCATTTTCAAACCCAATGTTCAGGTGCGCAAGAATCGTTTCATTTGGCTGGGAACGAAGAAGAAGCTTGACGCCTTCACATTCGATTTCCGGGAAACCAGCGCCGGCTGGTTTAACCTGCACGCCTATCGCTTCGACGAGGACTGGTCGACCTTCATTGTCGAAACGCCAGAGGAAACCTGGTGCAAATCTGGACTCGACCAAATGGAGACCCTGCAATCCATCGCATTCTGCGAGCAGCTTTTCGCCGAACGCCTCGACGGTAATTCATTGGTGTCGAACGCCAAACATCTGAGCGGCCCCGCAGTCTGGCTGAAGTTTCAGCGCATTCTCTGCGAAAAATGGCACCACAACAACATCGTGCTGATTGGCGACGCAGCCCACACGGCGCACTTCGCCATAGGATCCGGGACCAAGCTCGCCATGGAAGATGCGATCGCTCTGGCGCGCGTGCTCGGTGAAGAAAATAGCGACATACCGACAGGATTGCGTCGTTATCAGCAGGAGCGCGAAATCGAAGCGCTCAAGCTGCAAAACGCAGCCCGCAACCGCATGGAGTGGTTTGAGCAGGTGGCGCACTATGTGCACCTCGATCCAGTGCAGTTTACCTATAGCTTGCTGACCGGCAGCCAACGAATCGGGCATGCCAACCTCAAAGTCAGAGATGCGGACTACGTGGAACAAGTCGAGACCTGGTTCGCTTCCCGCTGCGGGATCGATCATGCGGTTCCTCCCATGTTCACGCCTTTCACCACTCGGGGCCTGACCCTCAAGAATCGGGTCATCGTGTCGCCGATGGCCACGTACATGGCGCAGGATGGCATGCCCAACGATTTTCACCTCGTACATCTTGGGGCCCGCGCTATGGGTGGCGCGGCGATGGTCGTCGTGGAGATGACCTGCGTTTCGCCCGACGCCCGCATTACGCCATTCTGCACGGGCCTGTGGAACGACGAACAACAGAACGCGTGGAAACGCATTGTCAATTTCGTGCATACGCAAACCGATGCGAAGGTTGCATTGCAGTTAGGCCATTCCGGACGAAAAGGTTCTACACGGCGGGGGTGGGAGGGCATCGATTTGCCGCTGGCCTCGGGCAACTGGCCACTAATTTCCGCCTCGCCGATTCCTTATCTCGCGGGTATTTCACAAACACCGCGCGAAGCCACTCATGCCGACTTGGACCGCATCAAACGCGACTTTGTCGCGGCAGCCGAGCGCGGCCATGCCGCCGGCTTTGACTGGCTGGAACTCCACTGCGCTCACGGATATTTGCTCTCCAGTTTCATTTCGCCGCTCACCAACTGGCGCAGCGACGAGTACGGTGGATCATTGGAGAATCGCTGCCGTTATCCCGTTGAGGTGTTTAAGGCCATGCGCGAGATTTGGCCGAAAAATAAACCCATGAGCGTCCGCATCTCAGCCCACGATTGGGTGCCAGGAGGCCTTACGCCGGAAGACTCGGAAGAAGTTGCCCGTCTCTTTTGCGCCGCGGGCGCAGATGTGATTGATTGTTCCGCGGGACAGGTCAGTGCCGATCAGAAGCCGGTATATGGTCGCATGTTCCAGGTCCCTTTTTCGGATCGAATCCGCAACCGGGTTGGCATCGCTACCATTGCGGTAGGAAACATTTTTGAGGGCGATCATGCGAATACGATTATCGCCGCCGGACGCGCCGACTTATGCGCAATTGCCCGGCCGCACCTAGCCGATCCGGCATGGACGCTGCACGAAGCCGCGAAACAGGGCTTCGGCGAAATAAACTGGCCTCCACAATATCTGAACGGCAAGGACCAACTCGAGCGCAATATGGCGCGCGTAGCGCTGACGACGACCCAGGTATGAAAACCGCGGGAGCCGGAGACGTGTCGCGTTTCCTGGCGGGGAAGCACGCATTAGTCACGGGCGGATCACGCGGCATTGGGATGGCGATCGTGCGGATTCTCTTAAGCCATGGTGCGCGCGTCACCATGCTTGCGCGCAGCGAAAAAACGCTGGAGGAAGCAGCTCGGCAGCTGACCGGCCGCGGCGAAGTTGGTTATGTTTCGGCCAATGTCTGCGACGCGGATGAGGTTTGCAACGCGTTCCAGAAAGCACAAAAGCGTTTCGACCGCATCGATATCCTGATCAATAATGCAGGCCGTGCCAGTTCCGCGCCATTCCTGAAGACAGACTCCGAACTGTGGCGACAGATGCTGGCCGTGAATCTCGATGGGACATTCCACTGCACGCAAGCCGCATTGCCTGGAATGCTTGCAGCGGGTTGGGGACGTGTGGTCAACGTGGCCAGCACCGCCGGCCTTACAGGGTATGCTTATGTTTCCGCCTATTGCGCGGCAAAACATGCGGTCGTCGGACTGACGCGGGCGCTAGCCGTCGAGGTTGCGCCCAAAGGTATTACCGTCAACGCAGTTTGCCCCGGATACACTGACACAAACATGGTGAGCGAGAGTGTAAATAAGATCGTGGCGAAAACAGGCCGTTCTGCAGCAGACGTGCATTCGGAGTTAATTTCGCGGAATCCTCAAAAACGTCTGGTGCAGCCCGAAGAAGTGGCAAATTCGGTTGCGTGGCTTTGCCTGCCGGGGAGTGAAGCGATCAACGGACAGGCGATTGCTATCGCTGGCGGCGAGGTCATGTGAATCACGACGTTGCTGCACTTGGTCTTTTCCTGCGACCTGGGAGAACGTAATGCGAGATTTGTCCGGAGAACCGCGCTATTTGCCGGCGCAGCGCCGCGCACTGGCCAACTACCAATCCCGGCATTTTAAGTACGAAGCGGTCGGGACAGTTGCGACGATCACTTTGAATCGCCCCGAGCGAAAAAATCCTTTGACCTTTGACGCTTATGGCGAGTTGCGCGACCTGTTCCGGGCAATGACGTATGCCGATGATGTAAAGGTCATTGTCCTGACCGGCGCCGGACAGAATTTCTGCTCCGGCGGAGACGTGCACGAAATCATCGGTCCTCTCACGAACTTAGACATGCCGGCGCTTCTGGCTTTCACGCAGATGACCGGCGACTTGGTTAAGGCGATGCGCGTCTGCCCGCAACCTATCATTGCCGCAGTCGATGGCGTGTCCGCTGGCGCCGGAGCCATCCTGGCCATGGCATCCGATATCCGTATTGGGACCGCGCGTAGTAAGACTGCCTTTCTTTTTGTGCGTGTGGGCCTGGCGGGTTGTGACATGGGTGCATGCGCCTTACTGCCGCGTATCATCGGCCAAGGCCGCGCTACTGAACTGCTTTTTACTGGACGATCCATGAGTGGAGAAGAGGCGGAACGGTGGGGCTTCTTCAATCGTCTCTGTTCTCCGGATTTGCTTCTGACAGAAGCAGCGGCCTTGGCGCAGGAATTGTCTTCTGGACCCACTTTCGCGCACGCTATGACCAAAAAGATGCTCCATCAAGAATGGAGTATGGGAGTGGACGAAGCGATCGATGCTGAGGCTCAGGCGCAAGCTCTCTGCATGACGACCAACGACTTCCATCGCGCCTATCATGCGTTCGTTCAAAAACAGAAACCGCAGTTCAAGGGAGATTGAGACTGACGGGCCAAACCCATCTCGACTGGCCGTTCTTCGATCCGCGCCATCGAATCGTCGCCGACGAATTGGAGCAGTGGGCGAAGGTACACATCCGTCAAGCCCACGAGGAGGATGTGGACGCCGCATGCCGGGGATTGGTGCGCGTACTCGGAGAAGGGAATTGGCTCCGCCATGCAATCGCCGGCACTGGTTATGGAGCCGCTGCAGACGTCATCGACACGCGCGCGATCTGCATCATTCGCGAAATTCTGGCACAACATTCGGGCCTCGCAGACTTTGCCTTCGCAATGCAAGGCCTGGGCTCCGGCGCAATTACTCTTTTTGGAGATGAAGCGCAGAAGCAAAAATATCTACCGCGGGTATGTCGAGGTTCGGCCATCGCCGCGTTTGCCCTGTCTGAGACGGAAGCCGGTTCCGATGTAGCCGCGCTCCAATGCGCCGCGCGTCTCGATGGGGATAGCTATGTTTTGAACGGAGAGAAGAACTGGATTTCGAATGGCGGCATCGCAGATTTCTATGTAGTCTTCGCGCGCACCGGCGAGGCGCCGGGCGCTCGCGGCATCACCGCGCTGGTGGTCGATTCCGGCTCGCCCGGTTTGGAGATCGCCCGTCGTATCGAAGTCATCGCTCCTCACCCGCTCGCTCTTCTTCGTTTCAACGACTGTCGGGTCCCCCTCTCACAACGTCTGGGCGAATCTGGCAAAGGCTTCAAGGTGGCCATGGCGACGCTCGATGTGTTTCGCACTTCCGTAGCCGCAGCCGCACTTGGGTTTGCCCGCAGAGCGATGGAAGAAGCGTTGAAGCGCTCAACCTCGCGCAAAATGTTTGGTCAGATGTTGGCTGACTTCCAAATCACCCAGGCCAAACTGGCCACGATGGCCACGGATATCGACGCGGCGGCACTTTTGACCTACCGCGCTGCGTGGCTGCGTGACATGGGCCATTCGGTGACGGTGGAGGCGGCCATGGCCAAAATGACAGCGACGGAAACAGCGCAGCAAGTCATCGATGCCGCGGTACAGATTCTGGGTGGACTGGGAGTCATGAAGCATACGATCGTCGAGAGTCTT
>DATEBK010000311.1:0-2949 GCA_035287825.1 Terriglobales bacterium | reverse complement strand
GATTCACTGGCCATAGGCGGCAATCAAGCCGTCCAGTTACTAGTAGGAGTTATCCCCGTACTAATCATCGCCGGAACCATAGAAGGATTCTTTTCCCCCTCATCCGTCCCCGCGCCCGCCAAATTCCTCGTGGCCGCCCTTCTCTTCACCCTCTTCACCCTCTACCTGACCTTCGGAGGCAAGAGACGCCCTGCGTAGACACGCCTTTACAGGCTGCCGAAAACTCAGATTCTTAACTTTGCTTTGGAAGTTGACTTTGTTTTTCGAAATTCGCCCTGGGGACACGACCAACTCAGTGCCACTCCAATCAGATGCCTAGTGTCGCGCTGCCACGGTGGGTGCGTCGGTCGTCAGGCCGACCCGGCGAAGCAGGTTCTGATAGCGGGGATCGGAGCGTAGATTATCAATCCGCAAATCAGCCTTTATATGCCAGGACATCTCTAACGATTTTTCCCGATAGGCTTGGTCAAGGAACTTAAACGCAGTATCTTTGTCGCCAAGCGTCGCATATAACGTTGCGATCAAGTAAGGCGAAACAAAGACTTTGGTAGATTCTTTCTGCAAGTCCTGAAGCATCTTCTGAGTTTCAGCTTTTCGCCCGATGCCCTCGTACGCGTGCGCGAGCGACGTCGTGGCATCCTGATCGCCGCCAGAAAGCTCAACGGCTTTCTGGTACTCAGCGATAGCCTCCAATCGTTTTCCCGTGCCTTCATAACCGATGCCGAGAAAGAAATGCTCGACCCACTCATCAGGATTTAACGCAATTCCTCTGCGGCTGGCCTCAACCAACTTAACAAAATCGCGCAGCTGGTAATAAACCGCCGCTTCACTCATGGCCGAGCTGCCGCTGGTATCCAGCTCCAGACTCTTGGCCACCTCCGCCTCAGCCTCGGACCGCCGCCCTCTGAAGGCGAGGTATTGCGCTCGATCCTCATGAGCGCAAATGTAGCTTGGAACCAAAGCGATCGCCTGGTTAAGCTCTCGTTCGGTAGCCTCCCAATCCCAGTTGTAACGCCAACTGATGACAGCCAGCGTGTCGTGGATTTCGCCGACATTATCGTCGAGCTTCTGCGCCTGCCGAAGAGCACCTTCCGCAGGGCCGTAAGCAGTCTCTGGCGCCACTTGCCGGAAAAGCGCCGAATAAAGGTACGCGTCCGCCACGCCCGAGTAACCCAGCGCAAATCCTGGATCTTTCTGAACCGCCTCTTCGAAATTGGTCTTGGCCAAGGCAAGGTCCTTGGGCGTCGTGAAGGCGTTGAAGAAGTAATAACGTCCCCTCATGTAAGCGTCATAGGCTTCCGGATTCACCGGATGCACAGCCCTCAAACGAGCCTGCAGCTGCGGCGTTACCTGCGCGCGGACTTGCTGCGCGATCGCCTGCGCTACCTCGCTTTGCAAGCCGAGGACGTCGCCAAGGTCACGCTCATAGGTCTCTGCCCAAAGATGCTTATCGGTAGGCGCGTAGAGAAGCTGGGCGGTAATCCGCACACGTTGCCCCGAACGCATTACAGATCCTTCGATGATGCCATCCACGTTCAGTTCTCGGGCAATGTCGGGTAAAGCTTTCCTCGTGCCCTTATAACGCATCACCGAAGTTCGGGAGATCACGCGGAGGCCGTCAATCTTGGCCAGATCGGTGATCAACTCATCCGTCATGCCGTCCACGAAATATTCCTGTGCGGGATCTCCAGAAAAGTTATCGAGTGGCAGCACGGCAATCGACCGTACGGAAGTTGTGGCAGCTGCGCGATGCGAAAGAATCGGATTCAGCGTCACGACCGCGGCGATCACCACGATCACGACAAGCGCAGCAAGAAGGATCGTACGAGACTTACTTCGAGCCGGTACAACCGAGGCTTCCCCAGACGCCTCGATCGGCGCGGGCGGCAGCGCCTCGTCATGACTACTGCCATTGCCGACTCGCTCCACCGTACCGATGAATCTGTATCCCCGGCGCGGCAACGTTTCGATGTAACGCGGAGTTCCCGCGGAATCTCCCAGCACTTCGCGAATTCGTGCAATCGCATTGTGCAGGCTGTGATCAAAATCGACGAAAGTTTCCGCTGGCCAGACCTGCGCTCGTATTTCCTCGCGAGTCACCAGTTCGCCCGCGTTATTTAGCAACGCCGCCAATACCTGGATCGGTTGGCCTTGCAGGCGCAGCTTAGCCCCAGACTTTCGCAGTTCGCCCGCGCGCACATCGAGCTCAAAACCATCAAACCGCAGAACCCGTGACGCTGGAGCCGCTGTCAACATCCGAACTTCCCCGTAAGGCTATCAAGGCTACCACATCTAATCCGGCGTGCGGCATGCGAGTACAAGCCGCTAAGTCCAGATGTTTCTTACAGTTACCAATGGAGGAATTTTTGGGGAACGAAGGAGGCTCCAAGGATTGATCGCCGTCTCACTTCCATGCAAGATCGCTCCGCTCGCCCCACAATCTCAGCGATGGAAAATAAAAAAGGAAAAAAATATGACCACATCGATCTCTCAGCTCACCCTGACTTTGACTTTACTCAGCAGCCTCGTCATTGCCACGCCGCTACTCGCGTCCGAGAAGCCTTCTACTCATGCTGCCACTCACCAGGCTGCTTCAGACACGTTGGTGAAACTCGTTCGTGAAGGAACCAAGCAATACATCGACGTGAACGACGCCACCGCGGCCGGCTACGGACCATTTCTAGGTTGCGTCGCCGGCACCGACCACGGAGCAATGGGCGTCCACTACGTCAACGGCACCTTGCTCGGCAATCTCACCCTCGACCCCGCGCAACCGCAAGCACTCATCTACGAGCCATCCAAAGGCAAGATGACGCTGGTAGGAGTCGAGTTCATCCTGGACTCGGCAAGCTGGCTAGCCGCCAACGACAACACTCCTCCAGTGCTCGACGGACAGGTCTTCAATTTCATCGATGCCCCGAATCGCTTCAACATCCCGTCATTCTTTGA
>DATEBK010000310.1:0-4862 GCA_035287825.1 Terriglobales bacterium | reverse complement strand
GCTCTGTCCAAACGCCCCGTACAGCCCGCCAATCGCCCGCCCGCGATAGAACTTCCCACTCAACGAAACTCGGGAGCTGAGCGGCAGATCGACATCCGTCATTGCCGCCCAACCGTCGGCGTTCCGCCCGAAACCATAATTCTGGCGGCTATAGAAGCCGCCTGCGCCCACCTGCATCGGCTGCCCGAATACACTATGCGTCCACGCGACCCGAGTTCCGTAAGCCGGTTGCCGCGACGCTTCCCCTGGTCCCGCCTCGCGGTAATATCCCGTTCCTGGCGATTGACCCGGCTCTGCGCCTGGTACTTCGCCACTCACCGGATCGAGAATCCCTCCCTGGAACAACAGGCTTGACTCCTCTCCCAGCACAACTCTATGTTCGATTCTGATCTGCGGCATCCAGCTCCACAGATTTCCGGCATAAGTCAACGCCGGAATTGCCAGGGAGGCAAACGAGGTCGGCGAGTTGGGAGAAAAGAAAATCGCATCCTGCCCCACCACCAGCGAAGTGTTCGTCCAATCCATGCGCATGGTGGCCGTTCGCAGCCGCACGAGTCCATAATTGGTACCGTTCGGAACCTCCGGGAATCCGCCTGCCAAATCGAGCTGCAAATCGGCCCTGGTCTTCGCACCCGCTACCGTCGGACCGAAAGTTTCAAATCCGATCTCCGATTGGCGCAGCGTGGCCCCGAAACTACCGCTGGAGTAACCCGGAGATGGCGCATACGCGACCGTCGGAAGATCGATGCTATCGACCACGCCCCGATTGCTAAACAGGTTCATCAAAACAATGCCTGACAAACGCACACGGTATTTCGACGCGCTTTCCACCTTGGTCTGATACTGATCGTCGACCTTCCCGCTGAGCAGTTGGTATTCCTCGTCGAGACTGGCGGTGCGTTCGCTTTTCTTCTGCTCGTCTTTCTGTATCTCGATCTGATTTTCGCTCAGATTATCCGCGCTCAAACTTTGCTGAGCATTGTTTTGCGAACTGCCCGCGGCGGCATCTGATTTCGCAGGACTCGTTAACACGGCCTCGCGCAACAGTGCGGTCTGGGGTGACGACCCAGTGCGGACCTGATCTAGCTCACGCCGCATTCCGGCAACCGTCGCCTGCAGGTCGCGCACCTGCTCGCGCAACTCACGCACCGACTCACTCAAGGAGGTGTTCGCGGCATCACTCGCTGACGGAGAGACCGAGGCTGTGACATTGGCAGGCTCCTGTGCTGCGCCGATCACGCTCCACGCCGTTAAACCCGCCAGCATTCCCCGTCGCAACCATCCCAGCCAGCACCTCTTGATCAAGCTCATGTCGCCTCCTGCCGCTCGCATTTCATTTTGCATTTCAAGCTGAACTTCATTCTGAATCCAGGGCATGTACGACAGCCTTGGTCTTCACGTCTGCGTCCAGAATCCGATTATGAGTCCGCGTAATACGTCCGCGTATAGGAAGTATGTAATACCCATGCCTAGCTGGTATGTCGCGCCACTAAAGCGTTCTCTGCTGAAGGGTTCAGAGGGATATTGAGCCGGAATGTTGTTCCCGAGGCCGAGGTGCGGTCTACCGTAACGTCGCCTCCGTGGTCTTGCAGGATCTTTTGCACGACCGTCAATCCCATTCCGGTCCCGTTCTCTTTGCCGTGGCTCACAAAGGGCTCGAAGAGCCGGTCGCGCACAGCTTCCGCGATTCCGGGACCGTTATCTTCAATCCGGATTTCCAGGCTCTCGCCTTTGCGCTTCAGCCCAATATCGATTTTCCCGGACTCAGGCGTCACCACCTCACACGCGTTCAGCAGCAAGTTAAGCAGGGCGCGCTCCAGTTTTCTGAAGTCAAACCAGCCTTCGCTTGATCCTTCACAGGTGATCCGGAAACGTATGCGCTGGAATTCCGGATGCGCCTTCACTCCCTGCACTGCGCGGTCGACTGCGGAACGCACATCGCCATATGTGGGACGGAGCGACTCCCTTGTACGCGAGAATTCCAGCAGCGACTCGATCAGTTCGGTCATCTGGTTAACCGCAATCCGTATTTCGGCGTAAAGGTCCTCGCGTTGCCCGGGGGTGAGGTTGCTCTCACAAAGGAATTCGGCATTGGCCATCACTGCTGCCAGCGAATGCCGCAAATCGTGGGAAATCGAACTCGCCATACGCCCGATCGTCGCCAGCCGTTCTGCATCCAGCAACTCGCGCTGCGTCTTCTGCAGGTTCTTTCTCATCCGGTCGAAGGTGCCCGTAACCTCGGCGACCTCATCGCTGCCGCGGATCTGCAGGGGATACGCGTAATCACCTAACTCTAATGCGCGCACGCCAGCCACCAGGTTCTCCAGCGGCCGGGTGAAAGTGTGCGAAATGAGAAACACCAGCAAACTTCCCGCCAGCACGGCCGTTAATCCAAGCGCCAGCAGCAACTCGTTCAGGCTGCTCAGGAATGCGGTTGCCTGATCGAACGACTTCAGCACCCACAGATTCAGCGTCGGGCCGCCCGGAGTGGGCAAATCTACCGACGTCGCCAGAAACCGTTCTTGGCCCAGCCGAATTTGATCTCCCTGTGGAGGACCGCCTTCGGGCATTCTCGGCGCCACGTGGAGCAACTCCGATTCCTGCGTAGGTTTCAGGGTGCTGCGCACGATCGTGTCGCCATACCGAAACGCGATCTCGCTGGCGGAGACACGGCTAAGGTCGCGGGCAACCTGATCGTCGATTTCATATCCGAGCAACAGATATCCAAGAATTTGATGGCCGCTGACAGGGCCAAAATAAATGTCCTGGAGAAAAACTTCGTAGAGGTGTCCCTCGACATACCACCAGTGCCGCGTCTCTTCGCGCGAAATCAGAGCAGGTAACAAATCTTGCCCTTGGCGGGCGGTGATCTCCGGTGGAGCGCCCTGCAGTGCCATCACCTTGCCCGAAGAGTCGGCCAGCAGCAGCAGGTCGCCACCACCCACGCGCTGCCAGAGATCGCGCGACGCGTCCTGAATGGTTGCCGGATCGTGCGTGGTCATCAACGCCCGCACATTCGGCAGATCGGCCAGCAGCGCCGCCGAACGCTCCAGCGTCACTTCGCGCTGCTTTTGAAAATTGTGAAAAGCGGAAACGGAATTGTCGAGGTCGCGCTGAATGCCGACGCGCACCTCTTGCTGCACGGTGCGCCGCACGACCAGCAGGGTCGTGAAAGTGAGGGCCGCCGACACCACAACCATGGAAAGCAGGAACTTGGTCCGCAGCCGAATTCCACCCATGGTTAAAGCCTCGACAAGGATTACAGGAAATACGCTATACGGCCTAGGTCAGAGGTTAGAGGTCAGATTGCAGAGGTCAAAAGCGTTTCAATTCTCACCTCTGCAATCTGACCTCTAAATCTGACCTTGCCCGCCTACGGCACGAACTTGTACCCGGAACTATGCACGGTGCGAAAGTGCAATGGGTTTGCCGGATCTTTCTCCAGTTTCTGCCGCAGCCGCAAAATGTGGTTATCGACCGTCCGCGTGCTGGGATAATTCCGGTATCCCCAGACATGGTTCAGCAGTTCTTCCCGCGAAAGAACACGCTCCGCATTTTCGATCATGAACTTGAGCACCTTGAACTCTTGCGAAGTCAGCTGCACCGGATTTCCGTCGCGCCATAACTCCATTTTTGTGAAGTCAACCTTGACGTCGCTGAACTTGAAAGTTTCCGTCAGCGGAGTCCGCGACGAACGGCGCATCGCCGTCCGCACCCGGGCCAGAAGTTCTCGCGGGCTGAATGGCTTGGTGACATAGTCATGCGCACCCAGTTCCAGCAGCAGAACTTTGTCCATCACTTCCGTGCGCGCGCTGAGAATAATAATGGGCAACGACGGCGCTGCCTGGCTGATCTCGCGGCACACATCCTGCCCGGGCGTTCCCGGCAAGCTCAGATCGAGCACCAGCACAGATGGAGGCGCCGCTCGAAACATTTCCAGACCTTCCGCGCCGTTCCCCGCGATATCTACAGCGAAGCCTTCCGACTCAAATAGCCGCCGTAGCGCTTTTTGAACAGCACGGTCGTCTTCAATCACCAAGATCCGCTCTGAACTGGATGAAACCGCGTCCATCGTTGCCGCACCTGCTGCCACTGAAAATTGGCTTTTGCTCACAACCGCGCCCCCGAGCCGTAAACCGGCATGAATCATACCCCTAAACTGTAGCCTGATCTCAGGTTAATGGAACATTTTGGGATAGAAAGTGACATCAATTTGACAATTTGTTGACAAATCAACTTATTGATAAGAAATGGACCTCAGAAAAGCACCCCCGATCGTTTGCAAAGTCGATATACAAAATTCTATGCGCAGATCGCCGGCTGCCGCGTTATGCTCGGGGCGTGACGGACCAGAAAACATGGGGGTGGAAAACATGTTGAAATCTTCGTGGTTAGCCTTTCTTTTGTTGAGCTCTTTCCTCCCGGCCTTAGCTTGGGCGCAAACCGAATCTGCCGGCGCTCCGGGTTGCGGGGCTCCCGACAGCAAGTTCGAAGTTAAGACGGAGAAGCAGCCGCAGTCTGCTCAACCCGATGCTGCCAAAGCGCTAGTCTATTTCATCGAAAATGATTCAGACTTTGGTTCGAATCCGAAACCAACAACCCGACTCGGCGTCGATGGAGAGTGGGTAGGAGCGACGCACGGAAATTCCTATTTTCATTTCCTGGTTGATCCGGGAGTTCATCATCTCTGCGCGAGCTGGCAAACCACTGTGATTTTAGGACAGGGGCACAAAACTGCCGCAGCCCATTTCACCGCTGAGGCCGGAGGGGTGTATTACTTCGAGGCCAAGAATAGCTGGTGGCTCGATCACGGATCGGCCAGTATTAGCTTGCACCCGCTCGATAGCGACGAAGGTCAACTT
>DATEBK010000309.1:0-14339 GCA_035287825.1 Terriglobales bacterium | reverse complement strand
AGCCGGGTTGGTAATGCAGAGCTGCTCGACCGCACGGTCCGCAGCAATAATTGGATTCGCAGCGACACTATCTTTATTGAGAACGAGCAGATTGAAGCGCTCAGCAACCGACCACCCTGGACTGCGGCATTGCTTGAGCAGGGACTTCCAGGCAAGCCTCCTGACCAACGTCTCGACAATGAAGGAATATCCCCGGCAGAAAACATAATCGCTCATGTGATTGATGTCGGGGTGAATTACTGGTCGCTCTGGAATTTTCACCAGATCAGCGCAAAGAATCTGATGACCTACTACCAGGCCTATCCGGCAGCGTTCGACCGGATCAATCGCCGGATTGGCTATCGGGTGAGGCCGTCTTTCATCTGGAGTTATAAGGACAATAGTTCCACGGGGCTGATTGTCGGCTTCGCAAATGACGGAATCGCAGGTGTGCCGGGCGTATTGAGGGTGACAGTGGAGAGCCAAGATGGAAAGGTGCTCAAGAGCGGTTGTCTGGACGCCGGTTACCCGTTACCGGGCAGGATTCGGCAGGCACAGTTCGTGCTTCCAAACGTCGTGGATTGGAAAGGATTGAAACTTAGAGCGGAGATTGAGGTAAAGGGAATGCGCTATCCCGTGCGGTGGGCTTGCCACCAGAAACTGAACGATGACGGCTCGCTCACACTGCGTCACAACCTCCATCAGCAGGTTTAGGCGGCGCCGGTAAGGCGCAAGTAGAGTCGGCGGATTGATCTACTTCTGGCCGATCCGCTCTTCGATCTTGGAAACGAATTTCGGGGCGTGGTTTTTCATGAGCTGCTGAATACCAGGCCCGAACTCGTGCCACAGGTTCATCCCGGTGTCGTTGCCGACGGTCGAACCAAAATCGCTGATAGGCGCCCCCGCAGGGCGTCTCCAATATGGACGGGAGGCAGTGGCTGCGGCGACTGACGTCAGAGTCCGCAGGAGATATGAAGTGTTCAGCCTGCCCTTTCCGGAATCATCCCGCGTGACAAAAATGCGCGAAGCCGCATATGTGGCCCTGCCCATCATGCTTCCGCTGCTCGAAGCGTGATAACCCGATAGCTGTGTCGGCGCCGTCGGTTGCAAGTACTTATCTATAATCTTGTCCGAGTCGGTTGGACTGGATATCGTCTCGTTAAAGGAGGTGAATCCGTCCCGGTGCAATAGGACCGCGTTGCTGGCCAAGGCGCGAAATTTTGAAGATGAGCCTGCTTCCGGGGTAAACACGTTGAAGTTCTGCTGCTGAGTTGCAGTCTGCGGCGAGGGAGCATCAGGCAGGGATTGACCGGCGTTCTGGCATACCGCCCCCCAAGCCGCTACCAAGATAAAAGAAGCGACTCCGACGGGTGCAATTCGCTTTGCCATGCCCACTCCCAGCAAGCCAGCTCCTACTCTTCCTGACGAGTTGCCGCAACCCTATCTCGACGTTAGCACTCCATTTGCCACTAGTCTGAGCACTAACGCTCATCTTGCGAAACATAGTATTAGTTGAAGAATAAAGAGGTCTGGTTGTAAGGCAACCTACGCTTCGGTTCCGCACAGCAAACACAGTTGGAGGCAGTTTTATGTAGGACTTACGGCTCCGCGAACGGTAACCGGCACATTGGCTGCCACCCCGAGGTTGGGGAATTGGAACTCGGGCACGGTCGTCCCGCGCTTTAATAGGCAATCGAAATCGTTTATGCAAGGTGGGCAAAGTCTTTCATTCCCCAGGCGAGAAGCCGGCTTCCTGGAGATCGCTATTGAATGTCCCCGAGATCGGTTTCTGGATAAATGCTGAACAATCTGCCGTCGATAGGGCAATTTATTTCGGGTTCGGGGAAGGCAACGCGATAAGACCTTTCAGCAACGCTGCGTGAAAGGTTGCCGGGTTCTGAATCTGAGGCGCATGCCCCATGTCAGGAAACTCCACAAGCTTGGCGTTAGGGATTCTCGCCACCGCTTGCTTCGCCAGTTCCGGATAGTGCCCCAGTTGTGCCTGCACTGTGGGTGGGGCTAGATCTTTGCCGATTGCCGTGTTGTCCTTATCTCCAATGAGAAGAAACGTCGGCACCGTGATGTGTTCAAACTCGTAGTAAACCGGCTGGGTGTAGATCATGTCATAGAGAAGCGCCGAGTTCCATGCGACAAGATCTTTCCCGGGACCACGATACATGCCGGCGAGCATTTGAACCCAGGGCTCGTAAGAATCGCTCCAGGTTCCAGCGTAGTAGGTATATTGTTCGTATTGCCGTATCTTGCCGGCGTTCGTCTGTAACTCCCGTTCATACCATTGATCGACAGAAATGGAAGGGACGCCCTTGGCCTTCCAGTCCTCGAGGCCGATCGGATCAACCAGAACCAGTTGACTGGTCGCGGCGGGATACATCAGTGCATAACGAATGGCGATCATGCCACCTGTAGAATGCGCGACCAGAATCGCCTTCTGGATGCCGAGCGATTCGAGGAGAGCATGCGTGTTTCGCGCCAGCTGCTGGAAGGTGTATTGGTATGCGTGAGGTTTCGTCGACTTGCAGAAGCCGATCTGATCAACCGCGATTACGCGATAGCCAGCATCCACGAGAACATCGATGGACGCTTTCCATGTCGCGGAACAAAAGTTCTTCCCGTGCATCAAGACGATGACCTGGCCATTGAACGACTTGGGTTGCACGTCCATGTAGGCCATGTGCATTGTCTGCTTCTGGGACGAGAACTCGAATTGATGCACGGGGTAGGGATAATCATAGCCTTCCAGCTCCGGCCCATATGCGGGCTCGCGGGCAGGAGTTATCGCGGCATTCTGCGCAGTCGCCCGGTGCAGCGAGGCAATTGTCAGCAGCAGAAATGTTGCAACAAAGCAGAGATGAGACAGTCGAGGATCGAGACGACGTTGTTTGCTCCTAATCTTATGAGTTCTGGCACTGGTTACAATTAGATCGGACGCAGCCGAGACCAGCCCATATCTTTTGTTGTCTATAGGACAAGACGTGGATGAAGAAGAGAAAGTCGCTCGGCCGACCGGGTTGAAGATCAAATCCATCTCAATAGGGACTGGACACTCAGCTGGTGACGCTTCCCACAACCCCATAGCCTTTCGAGGCTATTGAAAACAAATCCTGAATCTGGTGGCGGCGGTAGGACTCGAACCTACGACCTACGGATTATGAGACCGTCGCTCTAACCACCTGAGCTACACCGCCAATCCGGAAATACACGGAAGAAAATCAGGGAGCCCGGAAATGGGCACAGAATCCCGCAGACGCGGGTGGGCGCGTCCCCGATTCATTTTAAGAGTGCACAGAATGCAGTGTCAAACGACGGCGGCGTAAACGCGAGACCGGAGGGCGCGAACATCGCTTGTCAAGCGCATGGCTGGCAGAGGGCGATCCGTGCGAAACTGGGCGGATGAAAGTCATCGCTGTGATTCCAGCGCGTCTGGCCTCGACGCGACTTCCGCGCAAGATGCTGCGGGAAATTGCCGGCGTTCCGCTGTTGGCCAGGGTATATCGGGGCGTGCAGCGTTGTGAGTCGATCGCCGAGGTGATTGTCGCTACCGATTCGGACGAAATTCTGCGGTTCTGCGAGCAGCAAGGCTTCGTCGGCCGCATGACATCGGAGGCACACCGGTCGGGTACCGAGCGAGTGCATGAAATCTCGACGGCGATTCCGGCAGATGTCTATTTGAACGTTCAGGGCGATGAGCCCCTGACGCGGCCGGAGCATATCGACAGTTTGATTGCGGTGATGCAAAGAGCAGGCGTCGAGGTGGGAACGTTGAAGACTCCGTGCGCGGGGGTGGACATTAACAATCCGAGCGCGGTGAAAGTGGTTACGGACGATAGCGGAAAGGCGCTGTACTTTTCGCGGGCGACGATTCCATATGATCGCGATGGCTCGAATCCACGTTACTACAAGCATCTTGGATTTTACGGGTATCGAAAAGAAGCGCTGGACAGGTTTGTGCGCTGGCCGGAATCGTTGCTCGAACGCAGCGAACGGCTCGAGCAGTTACGCTTTCTGGAGAATGGGGTCCCAATTTATGTCGCCGAGACGCCGTTTGATACGGTTGGAGTGGATACGGAAGAGGATTTGCGGCGAGTGGAAGGAATTCTGCGGAACGCGGTACCGTGAGCTTGAGCAGCCAACAGCTAGTGCGACTTGGCCCAAGCTTCGGCGGCAGCCGTTCGCTTGGCAATCGCAGGATGCGAGTGCAGCAACCACTCGACCCAGCGTGACGGGGCTTTTTCGGCGAGATTCTGTTCGGCCAACTTATTCATCGACGAGATAAAAGGAGCCACGGTGGCCACCGACTCAAAGCAATAACGGTCGGCCTGGCGCTCGTTGAAGCGCGAGTAAGCATTGAGCGCGGGCATCAGGAGAAACGAAAGCACGGTTGAGACCAGAATCAGCAACGGCAGATTGGCGAAATCGGACATGGTCTCAAACATATTGCGGCGCTCGACCGCGTAGCGCAGCACTTCATTTGCCAGCCAGAAGCCGAACAGGGTGATGCCCGCCTGCACGAAAATGCTTTTCAGGATGTGGCGGTGCACGTGGTGCCCGAGTTCGTGAGCGAGCACGGCTTCGATTTCATCATCGGAATAATTGTCCAGCAAGGTGTCGGCGAGAATGATGCGGCGGGTGGCGCCGAGTCCGGTCAGCGCGGCGTTTGCTTTTTTGCTTTTCTCGGAAAGATGCCATTTATAAACGCCGCGGACGCGCGTGCCGGCGCGCTCGCTCAGTACGATCAGGCGGCGCTTGAGTTCTTCGTTTTCCAACGGTTCAAATTTATAGAAAATAGGAAACAGCACAACCGGCGCCAGTTGTGCGAGCAGAACGAAAAGTCCGAGGAAAACGGCCCAGGCAATCAGCCACCAGTGTTGCGGCGTTTCGCGGATCAACTTGTAGAGCAGTTCGACGATGATGGCCGCGATGACGAGGCCGAGCAGCAAGCCTTTGCATTCGTCCCATAACCAGGAGCGAAATTTCTGATTGGAGAGGTTATAGCGGTGCTCGAGGCGGAAGCCATAGTACTCGAGCGGAGCGCCGATTACTTTGCTGATGAGCATCAGCATGAGGACGTAGAGAAAAACGGCAAAAAAGTAGTTCTGGGCAGCGCCCCGCTCAGCCAGATCGCGCAGCCAGCCAGTCCAACCGGTCGCCAGCAGCACGACGAGCAACCCAAAACCAAGGATAAAATCGGCAAGGCCGAGCCACCGCTTGATGCGGTTATAGCGCCGCGACTCCGCGGAATCGGCAAGAACTGGGATAATTTCCGTAGTGGCCATGATGCTGATGGTTGTTATTATCCTATCGCGTTCGGAGGGTGGATAGAACGCGAAAGTACCTTGAACGGAAGGTCGGACGAGATCAATCTGTCGAGTTCGATCAGCGGGTGAGGACTCAGCCGCCTCAGCCGTTCGCTCTTTCGGCGACCAGCATCGACTGCAGAATCTGGTCCGACACTTCTTTGACGGCGCCGGGGGAGTGCGACAAAAACAGCGTGTTGGTCTTGTCGCTTTCTCCGATGGACTTCAGCGTATCGAAATATTGTGTGACCATTACCAACTGCATCACTTCTTTCGCTGACGCGCCCTCGACCACTTTCTGGAACTGCTCGATCGAGACCTGCAGGCCTTCGATGATTGCTTTCCTCTGATTTGCAATTCCCTGTCCCTGAAGCGCTTTGCTTTCGGCTTCGGCCTCGGCCTTCTTGACTACGAGAATCTTTTCCGCCTCGCCGCGAGCGTTAGCGGCGACCTGTTCCCGCTGGGCCGCGTTGATGTCATTCATCGCCGATTTCACTTTTGAATCGGGAACGATGTCGGTTACCAGCACATTGACAATTTCGTAGCCGAATGTCGCCATATCGGCATCGAGCTCCTGCTTGACGGCCGCGGCAATGCTGGATTGCGAGGCAAACACCTCGTCCAGCGTCATGCCAGGCACATGCCCGAGGATCACCTGCTCGACATAGGATTTGATCTGCGCCACGGGATCGGACAACTTGTAGTACGCATCGTAAACTTTTTCCGGGCGAACGCGGTTCTGCACCGAGATGGGAATGGTGACGAACACGTTATCTTTTGTTTTGGTCTCCATGGTCAAAGTGATTTGATTGACGCGCAGACTCACGACGCCGGTCACGGTATCGAAGAACGGCCGTTTCCAATTCAATCCCGGCTCGGCGACGCGAAGGAACTTGCCGAAACGCGTGATGACGGCGACTTCGGCAGTGCGCACGGTGAAAAAGCTGGCGAGGATCAGGTACAGCGCAATCATGGCTGCGATTGCAAATGGAACCCAGTAAAGTTGATCCATATTGTTCCCTCAATATGCTCGTTCTTGAGTAAGCCGGATTATACCCTCCCTTGGTTGCGGAAGGGTCGCGTTCACGGCCTAGTAGGCGTGGTCACCTATGATTCGTTCTGGGACTAGATCAACGGTCGCAGTTGGCTGGAAATGATCCGAGTCTAAGCTGCCGAGCCTTCTAGTTCTGTCGAACAAAGCGTTCGCCGGCTTCGAGGATTTCTTCGACCAGTTCCGGCTTCGCGGCTTCGACATAACAGCGCAACATGCGTTCGGTGCCAGAAGCCCGAAACAATACCCACGGGTCGGCGCCATTGCCGTATTTGGAAGCGTCGAGGTAGAACTTCACACCATCGCGATTCTCTTTTCGCAAAATAGCGTAAGTGCCCAGCTTCACCGTTTGCGGGTCGCCGGCGCGGCGGATCGCGCCGTTTTTCATCTCATCGGAAATATGTAAATCGCGCCGTCCATAGAAGTGCGGGCCGAACTCTTTCTGCAAGTCGGCGACCAATTCGCCGAGTGGCTTCTTTTCTTCGGCCATGACGTTGGCGAGAAGAAGAGCGTTGAGAACTCCATCGCGTTCCGGCAGAAAGCGGCCGTAACCGATACCGCCGGATTCCTCTCCGCCGATCAGAATTTCATGGTCCATCATTAAATCAGCGATGTACTTGAAGCCGATATTGCATTCGTGCAGTTTGCGGCCGTATTTGGCGGCGATGCGGTCCATCATGCCAGTCGTATTGAAAGCTCGCACCACGTCGCCGGGCCACTTTTTGTACTGCAATAACCAATTCAGCAGAACACACATGCACTTGTGCGAGTCGACAAAGCTTCCATCTTCGGCGACGGCGCCGATGCGGTCGGCATCGCCGTCGGTGACGAGGCCCGCGTAACACTTTTCCTTGACCACGGTTTGCTGCAGCAGCGCGACGTGCGGCAAAATGGGCTCGGGATTGATGCCGGGGAACAGCGGGTTAACTTCCTGACGGATGGCGACGTACCGGATACCGTGCGCGTCGAAGATTCCGGAGAGAACTCCACGGCCGGAACCGTACATGGAATCGATGGCGAACTTGAGATTCGCATTCCGGATGAGACCGATGTCGGCAAATTGCGAGATCGCTTCGACGTAGGCGGGCTTCAGATCTACTTCTTCAATTTTCGCCGCTTGGCCCTTGGGCATTGCGCCAGCAGCGAGCTCTGCTTCGATGGACTTCATGATCGCAGGCGTCGCGGAACCGCCGAACCTGGCTTTGAACTTCACGCCATTCCAGTTCCATGGATTGTGGCTGGAGGTGATCATGACGCCGCCAGCGGCTCCCAATTTTTTGACGTTGTAGGAAACGGTGGGCGTTGGCACGTAATCGTTCGCCAGCTTTACGGGAATGCCAGCGGCGGCAATGATTTCGGCAACGACGCGCGCGGCCCGATCGGAGAGGAAACGCGTGTCGTAACCAATGACGACGCCGCGCTTTGCATCTTCGTGTTTGAGTACGTAGCTGGCGATGGCTCCGGCAACGCGGCGCACGTTGTCGAAAGTGAAATCGTCGGCGATGAGCCCACGCCAGCCGTCGGTGCCGAATTTGATTTCAGTCATAGTCGGTCGTTGGTCATTAGTCGTGGGTCGTTCGCCGTGGGTCGTTAGTCGTTCGCCATTCACGGTCCATTTAACCGAGTTTGTCAATTGCAAGACGAGGCTTGCGAACGACTGGCGACTATCGACCAGCGACAGCCCCTTCACACCAGCTTATGCAATTTCTTCTCATCCAGATGCTTGACGACTTTGCCGACGTCTTGCGACTGGTCGAGCGTGGTCACGAGCAGAGCGTCTTCGGTCTCGACGATCACCAAGTTGCTCACGCCAACCAAGGCGACAAACTTGCCGGGGACGTGGACGTAATTATTCTTCGCATTCAGAGCAAAACCGCCGGAGGGCTGAACCAAGCTATCCACGGGCGTCTTCGCCTTGGCAGCGTGGTGCTCGTGGAGCGCGGTCCAGGAGCCGAGATCGTTCCAACCGAAATCGGAGGGAAGACAGAAGATGTTGGACTGTGCCTCTCCCTTGGCCGAGCGCGGTTCGAGGATTGCGTAGTCAACGCTGATGTTGTCGCATTTCGGGTAGAGCTTGCGGAACGTGTCCGGGAACTTGCGCGTGCCATAGGCGGCGGCAATTTTTTCAAGCAGCGCAGCGGTGTTGGGCAGGTGCTCGCGTAGCGAATTCGCAACTGTGTCGGCGCGCCAGAGAAACATGCCGCTATTCCAGAAGTAGTTGCCGGCTGCGAGAAACTGCCGGGCGGTAGCGAGAACGGGCTTCTCGGTAAAGCGTCGCACGCGCAGCGAGCCGTCAGCTTGCGAAGAGCCTGCCTCGATATATCCATAACCAGTTTCGGGACGCGTGGGGCGAATGCCGAGGGCGACGATGTTTTGTCCGCCGGCGGCGATCTCGATTCCGCGGGCGAGAGTGGCACGATAACGAGCAGGATCAGCAATGACGTGGTCGGAGGGGAACAGTCCGAGGACAGCGTCGGGATCGCTGCGAAGCAGGAGAAATGCCGCAAGCCCTATGGCCGGCGCAGTGTTGCGCCCGGCGGGTTCGGCGATGACTTGCTTCGGGGGAATTTTCTTGAGTTGATGCAGAATTGCCGGACGCAGATCGCTGTTGGTGATGATCCAGAAGCGCGCGGGGGCAGTCTTTTTCGCGACCTTGGAGGCAAACATCGGCGCGAGGCGGGCGACCGTCTGCTGGATCATGGTTTCTTTGCCATCGAGCGCGAGCAGTTGCTTGGCGCGGCGTTTGCGGCTCAAGGGCCAGAAGCGTGTGCCGCGTCCGCCGGCAAGAATGATGGGATAGAAATGCGGGTTCGTCTTCACGGGCACTTAAAAGCCTATCATTTTGAACTGAAACCCGTTGAACTGAAACACTCTGAACTGAAACACGGCGAGAAGCTTAAACTATGACCGATTCTGGGGGAACGCCCGGCGCTCCAGCGTTTACAGTCGCGTGGCGGGTTCGGGCAGCGTGGCACCGGGCACATAGGCTTTCAGGAATTCCACCGTCCACTGCGGGCGTACGGTGAATGTCTGCACGGCGGCAGGAAGAACGACGGCATCACCTTTGGCGAGCGTGACCGGATCGCGGCCTTGCACTTCGACGACTCCGCAGCCTTCTACAGCCGCCAGAATCTGGACGGAGGATTTGCCGGGAGCTCCAGTACCCGGCGCGATCGTGGAGAAGACATGCGCTTCCTTCAATTCAAAGAAATCTATTGCGAAGTAGGGTGCCGCGATCATGGACGACACGCGACTTCTACCGCCATGAATGCTGACGGGCGCGGGACGGATGACTTTGCCTGAAGCAGTGTGCTCTTTGACGGACGCGAGGCCACGCTCCAGATGCAGTGGGCGGGGGCGACCATAGTCGTAGAGACGATAGGTGGTGTCGGATTGCTGCTGTGTCTCGACGATGACCGCGCCAGGCCCGAGCGTGTGCACGGTGCCGCCGGCAACATAAATCATTTCACCCTGAAAGACATTAATCCAGTTGAGAAGCTCTTCAGTTGGGCGGTCGGCGCGATTGTCGTGGATGGATTGCGCGAACTGCTCGCGCGTGACCCCCGGTTTCAGGCCGAGCGCAATCTGCGCTCCGGGCCGGGCGTGGGCGACGTACCAACATTCAGTCTTACCCCAAGGCTCGCCGAAGCGCTGCGCGGTCTCGTCGTCGGGATGAACCTGCACAGAAAGTTTTTCCTCGGGAAACAAGAACTTCAGCAGCAATGGAAAGCGCCGCGGATCACGCGCGGCCGTGCCCACGAATTCGTCGCCAAATTCCTTGCTCAAATCTGCGAGTGTGCGCTTCGCCAAAGGACCATTTGCGACCACGCAGTCGTCGCCAGTCAACCAGGCTTCTCCGATGCGTTCGTTGAATTTGTGATTGGGGTAGATGGCAGAAAGGTCCATTGTGCCCCACGGGCGGGGGTCGAAGGCGGGCTGCATCAGGAGTGGATAGAGTTGGATCATGGGACAACAGTGGCCAACACGCAGCCTGTGATGAAGCCTACAGCGCGCCGAAGAATTCCCGCATGCGGTCCAGCGCCTTGTCGATATTCTCCATCGTAGTCGCGTAGGATATGCGGACGTGCTCGGTCGTACCGAAGCCTTCTCCGGCCACGGTTGCGACGTGCGCCTTGTGCAACAGTCCGTGAGCAACGTCGGCGCCACAGCTGATCCCATTCTTCCCGAAGAATGCCGAGACATTGGGATAGACGTAGAAGGCACCCTCAGGCATCGTGCATTTCACGCCGGGTATCGCGCGGAGGCCGCTGACGATGCGGTCGCGCAGCTGAATGTATTCGGCGCGCATTTCGGCCACGCACTGCTGCGAGCCGTTGAGCGCGGCGACGGCTGCCTTCTGCACGATCGATGTCGGATTTGACGTGGACTGGCTCTGCAGCTTCTGCACCGCACTGACGATCGGCGCCGGCCCCAGCGTGTATCCGAGACGCCAGCCGGTCATGGCATAGGTTTTTGAAAGCGACCCGACGACGAGAAAGCGGTCGCGATATTCGTTTAGCGATCCGACCGAAAAGTTCTTGCCGGTGTAATTGAGATACACATAGCACTCGTCGGAAATGACCCAGATGCCGCGCTCATGGGCGAGCCGGACAACGGCGGTCATGTCCGCGGGATTCATCACTGCGCCTGACGGATTTGAAGGCGAATTCAAAATAATCAATTTTGTTTTAGGCGTAATCAAACGTTCGACCATCTGGGCGGTGACGCGGAAACCCTGCGACTCATCGGCCTCAAGCAGAACGCAATTGCCGCCGACATAACGCACCATGTCTTTGAACGAGACCCAGTAGGGCACGGGCAAAATGACTTCGTCGCCGTGATCAACGAGCACCGAAATAACGTTAAACAGGGCATGCTTGCCGCCGACCGAGGCGCAGGTTTCCTCGCGCTTGTAGGTGGAACCAAAATCGTCGGCATGGCGGTGGATGATGGCGTCCTTAAGTTCGACGATGCCACCGACTGGGGTGTACTTCGAGAAATTATTCTGAATGGCGGCGATGGCCGCGTCTTTCACGTGCTGCGGGGTGGCGAAATGCGGCTCACCAGCGGTCATGTCAATCACGTCAATTCCCTGCTGGCGCAGCTTCTCCGCTTCTGCCACGGCGACCAAAGTCGCCGAGGGCTCAATGCGGTTGATGCGTTCGCTGAGGCGGATGGAATGAGTGACCGGTGTCATTACAGTGCTCATGATTTCGATCTCTTTTTGGTGACTCTGCTCTTCTCCGCGGCCGACGTTTTGCTCGCGGCGCGCTCACGATTCTCGAATTTGTGAGCCACGTCTATTTTCTCACGAAGTTTCTGTGCGACGAGCTCCGGCACCAGGCAATCGATTGCACCGCCGAGTTGGGCGACTTCGCGTACCAGGCGAGAGCTCAGGTACGAATACTTTTCGGCGGGCATCATGAAAACAGTCTCCAGTTCGGGGTGGAGTTTGCGGTTCATGAGTGCCATTTGCAGTTCGTATTCATAGTCGCTGATGGCGCGAATGCCGCGCAGAATGGCCTGCGCCTCGACCTTCAGCGCGTAGTCGACGGTGAGGCCGTCGAAGGTATCGACGGAGACGTTCTCAAAGCCTCTCGTCATTGCCTCCAGCATGTTGCGGCGGTCGGCCACACTGAACAATGGGGCTTTCTCGGGATTACGCAAAATGGCAACGATCAGTTCGTCGAATATCTTGCTGCCGCGCTCGATCAGGTCGAGATGGCCGTTGGTGGGAGGATCGAATGATCCGGGATAGATGGCTTTGATGCGCTTCACGGGGGCCTCGGGAGGACCAGATCAAGAAAGGAGGATTGTATGCGGGGGGTGGCGGGAATGGCAATCGGAAGGCTATTTCAGACGATGGAGAGCCGGGCGTCGCCGCCCGGCAGAACCATCGACTTTCGCTCAGGGCGGAGGGCGAGGCAGCCGTCTCACCACCATCTCTCCACCGATTAAACAGTTACGGCGCTCGCCCGGCAGCTACCTTCTCGCCGGGACCTTTGCGGCTTCCGCCACGCTCGGCATGGTTGTGACGCGTCCTTGAGTTCCGGTGGCCTGCGCTGGGACTGCGGCTGGAGTTGGTGCCGCAGTGGCCGGAATCAGACCCAAGGATTTGCGCACTTCGGTGTCGAGTTTCGCCAGCGTATCTTTGTTTTCTTTCAAGAATGCGCGGGCATTCTCGCGCCCCTGTCCGATGCGCTCGCCTTTGTAGCTGAACCACGATCCGGACTTTTCCAAGATGTTGCTGTTCACCGCCAGATCGAGCAGATCGCCTTCGCGGGAGATACCTTCGCCGTAAAGAATGTCGAATTCGGCTTCGCGGAACGGCGCTGCCACTTTGTTCTTCACGACTTTGACTCGCGTGCGCGAACCGGTCACTACGTCGCCTTCTTTGATGGCTGCGATGCGGCGAATATCGATGCGCACCGACGAATAGAACTTCAGCGCGCGGCCTCCGGTTGTGGTTTCGGGGTTACCGAACATCACGCCGATCTTTTCGCGGATCTGGTTGATGAAGATCAGGCAGGTGCGCGACTTGGAGACCGTGCCGGTCAGCTTGCGCAGCGCCTGCGACATGAGTCGCGCTTGCAATCCCATGTGGCTGTCGCCCATTTCGCCGTCGAGTTCAGCCTTGGGAACGAGGGCGGCCACCGAGTCCACTACGAGCACGTCGATGGAGTTCGAGCGCACCAGCGCTTCGGTAATTTCGAGCGCCTGCTCGCCGTAATCAGGCTGCGAGACGAGTAGATTGTCGACATCGACGCCGAGTTTTTTGGCGTAGCCGGGATCGAGCGCGTGCTCGGCATCGACGAACGCCGCCATGCCTCCGGTTTTTTGCGCCTCGGCAATCACCTGCAGCGCGATGGTTGTTTTGCCGGAAGACTCAGGGCCGAAAATCTCAACTACGCGACCGCGCGGAAATCCGCCCACGCCGAGCGCGGCATCGAACGAGATTGCGCCCGTCGAAATCACGGAGATGGGAACGATGGCTTCTTTCGATCCCAACCGCATGATGGAACCTTTGCCAAACTGCTTTTCAATTTGAGCGAGGGCGAGGTCGATGGCTTTGGTGCGCTCGCTGTTATTACGATCTTCTGCTCGTTCGGCCATGATGGCTGCTCCTGTTTTGTAACCCTTTTTTATAAACCCTGAATCCGGGGACCGAATTCCCCCGTAGCCTACACCCTCGGGCTGGAGCGGGAAGTGTTGGCGGTCACATTGATTTCGGTCAGTTTAGCACGAAGCGAATGAAAGGCGAAGCTGTAAAATGAAAGGCGAAGCAAGAAAGTTGATGGCCGTGGTTCAGCGGATGTGCGAGCGCGACTAGAAGTTCCTTGCTAGACTCTCCGCATGGCGAAAGGGACCCATAACCCCGCCGCAGAACGAGGACCCGCCCTTGGAGGCCCGTCCCTGTATCTGGTCGCGACGCCGATTGGCAATCTCGAAGACATCACCCTGCGCGCGCTGCGCGTGCTCAAGGAAGTCGACCTGATCGCCTGCGAGGACACGCGCCAGACGTTGAAACTGCTTAGCCATTACGGCATCCAGACGCGACTGGTGAGCTATCACGAGCACAACGAGATGACCAAAGCGGCCGAGTTAATCGTCGACCTTGAGGGGGGAGCGAAGATTGCGCTGGTCACCGACGCCGGCATGCCCGGCATTTCCGACCCTGGATTCCGACTGATCGCGTTAGCGATAAGGCATCATGTGCCGGTCATTCCAATTCCGGGAGCATCGGCATTTCTGGCCGCGCTGGTCGCGAGCGGCTTGCCCACCGACTCTTTCCGGTTCAGCGGATTCCTGCCGTCGAAATCTGGACAACGGCGCAAACTGCTGGAAACGGTCCGTGAATCGCCAAGAACGCAGGTGTTCTATGAAGCTCCGCACCGGCTGCTGGAGACGCTGGCGGATGTGGCTGAGATTTTGGGGAACGAGCGGCACTTGGTGGTCGCGCGCGAAGTAACAAAGCTGCATGAGGAGTTTTTGCG
>DATEBK010000308.1:0-5204 GCA_035287825.1 Terriglobales bacterium | reverse complement strand
GACTTTCCGGAAGCTGGAAGAGTCGTAGAAGCGAGGTTAGAGGCTAGAGGTCAGACTGCAGAAGTTAACCCCGCAGCCGACCCCACAGGTTTCGCCTCTGAAATCTGACCTCTAACCCCTGACCTTCGCGGGTTGCAGCGTAAGCACCAAAATTATGTCAACACCAATAAGCACTATTTCGGAAATCGGAAAACACGAAGGCCAGTCCGTCACCATTCGCGGATGGCTTTACAACCTGCGTGAGAGCGGCAAGCTGCTGTTCCCGCAGTTTCGCGATGGCTCAGGCGTCATTCAGGGAGTGGTTCCGAAGAACGCTGTTCCAGCGGAAGTGTTCGACGCGATCAAAGGGCTCACGCAGGAATCGAGCGTGATTGTCGAAGGCAAAGTGCGTGCCGATAAGCGCGCTCCGGGTGGCTATGAGCTTGACGTTTCGAACGTGCAAGTTGTGCAGCGCGTCCCGGAAACAGATCCTTATCCCATCACTCCTAAAGAGCATGGCGTCGATTTTCTGATGGAACATCGCCATCTTTGGCTGCGCTCGCCGCGTCAGGCAGCCATTTTGCGGGTGCGCGCGGAGATCATTCGCGCAGCGCGAGATTTTTTTGACGGCAACGGATTCACGCTCACCGATCCTCCGATCCTGACGCCAGCGGCCTGCGAAGGAACCTCGACGCTGTTTCCCGTGGATTATTTCGAAGAGCAGGCATATCTAACGCAGTCGGGGCAACTTTATATCGAAGCGACCGCGATGGCTCTCGGCAAGGTCTATTCGTTTGGTCCGACTTTTCGCGCCGAAAAGTCGAAGACGCGGCGACATCTCACCGAGTTCTGGATGGTCGAGCCCGAAGTTGCCTATGCCACGCTCGACGATCTGATGGAACTCGCCGAAGGCTTGCTGACCTTTTTGGTCAAGAGATGCCTCGAACGGCGCCGCGCCGATTTGGCAACTATAGGCCGCGATCTTACTAAGCTAGAGAAGATCGATGCGCCTTTTCCGCGCATCACGTATGACGAAGCCGTGCAGAAATTACAGGAAGGCCACGCGCAGGGCAAACTGGAACACAAATTCGAGTGGGGCGGCGATCTGGGCTCGCCAGACGAGACTTATCTTTCATCGCTCTACGATCGGCCGGTCATGGTGCACCGCTATCCGGCGAGCGTGAAAGCGTTTTATATGGAACCTGATCCGGTTCGTCCTGATCTTGCTCTGTGCGTGGATGTACTCGCGCCCGAAGGCTACGGCGAGATCATTGGCGGATCGCAGCGCATGGCTTCCTATGATCTGCTGTTGCAGCGCATTCGCGAGCACAATCTGCCCGAAGAGGCTTTCAAGTGGTATCTTGATCTCCGCAAGTACGGCAGCGTTCCGCACTCCGGCTTTGGAATGGGCATTGAGCGAGCTGTCGCCTGGATCTGCGGGCTGGAACATGTGCGTGAAACAATTCCATTTCCGCGCATGTTGCATAGGCTGTACCCGTAGTTCAGTCCCCAGTTCTCAATGAAATCTGCGAACTGGGGGTCGCTGAGAACCGAGAACTGAGAACCGAGAACTGGTCTTATGCCACTGCGAACCACGACGTTCAGCAGCATTACTCCTCGCAATATTCGCGTGATTGGCGTTCCTCTGGATCTTGGGCAATCGCGGCGCGGAGTTGACATGGGTCCTTCCGCGGTCCGGGTGGCTGGACTTGAAGCCCGGCTCGAAGCGATTGGGCACATTGTCGAAGATGCGGGAAACGTCGCGGTTGCGATTCCTGAACAAAAAAAAGAAGGCGCGGCCCACGCCAAATACCTCAAGGAGATTACCGCTACTTGTATAAAGAGCGCCGATCTCGTATTGAAGACGCTCGAAGCCGGGAAGGTTCCGCTGATTCTTGGCGGCGATCATTCTGTGGCGGCTGGCACCGTGTCGGGCGTGGCTGAGTTCTACCGGCGCAAGAACCAGAAAATCGGCCTGCTCTGGATCGACGCTCACACCGACATGAACACTCCCGACTCTTCTCCCAGTGGCAACGTGCACGGCATGCCACTGGCGGCGCTTATGGGGCTTGGTCCCGCCGAACTCGGCAACATTTACGAATTTTCACCGAAAGTGCGGCCGGAGAATTGCGTGCTGGTGGGCATTCGCGACGTGGACAGTTTTGAAAAAGAAAACATCCGAAAAGCTGGAGTCGAAGTCTTCACCATGCGCGACATTGACGAACGCGGAATGCGCAACGTGATGGAAGAAGCGCTCCGTCTGGCGGGACACGATACCGTCGGCTATCACGTTTCGCTCGATATGGATTGGATCGATCCTGAAGACGCGCCCGGAGTCGGCACTCCGGTGTGGGGCGGAGCGACTTATCGCGAAGCGCATCTCGCCATGGAGATCATCTCCGACCACGGGCGCATGACGAGCTTTGAGATTGTGGAAGTGAACCCGGTCATCGACGAGCACAATCAGACGGCCGATCTGGCGGTCGAATTGGCGCTTTCTGCGTTCGGGAAGAAAATACTTTAGCTGCTCGCTGGCATGTCGGCGCCTTCGGAGGTCACTCCTCACTCGAAATGGAGACGCCAGTTTCCTGACAGTCGCTTGGACCTGCGCAATCCACTACTGCACGTCGGACACTTTTCCGTTCAGGAACGTCACCTTGATGTCTTTGTAGACATAGATTTGCTTGGTGCCTAGATTGATGATTTTATCGGGAGGACCAATTGCGGCTTTCACCTGATCGATGGTTTGGCCCTTTTCTATCTGCACCGGGTCGGGCGGGGGCGCTTGTTGCTGGGCTTGGCCTCCGCCGCCTTGATCGTTGTTGCCGCCGTTATTGCCGCCCTGTTGTCCACCTTGCTGGTCGCCCTGTTGGCCGTTGTTGCCCTGGTCGTTGCTGGCGCTGTCATCAATGGCGAGCAGGCCGGCGATCGTGTCTTCGACCTGCGAAGGATTGGCGGTTGCCAGTGTTCCATGGGGGAACTGAAATACCACGTCGGCCTTGAAGAAGGTCTTGGGATCGACGTTGTTACAGGAATCGCAGTCGACAATGCTGATGACAACCTGATCTTTCGGCAAATTGACGGCGAGTTTAGCGGGATAGACTTTTACATTCGCCTGAAAAAACTGAGTAGTTTGCGTTTTTCCCATGCGGCTCATCAGCGAGCCAATGCCCTTGGAGACGAGCGGATTAGGAGAGTGGACCGCGCCGTTTTCGTACTTAGTGGAGAGGATACTCTGATCGGAATAAGGGACGCCGAGTATCCCGCCTTTCTTGACGACCAGTACGGTGCCCTGCTCGACGACCGCGGCCCCACTTGAATCCGAGCCCATCTTTACCAGCGTATATTGCGCCTTGAGCTGGTCTTCGAGCGAGATGGTCTGACCTTGCGCAACGGCGAGGGGAGACCCGCTCACAAGCATCAAAGCGATAAACAGGTTGGCCAGGACAAGGATGGCAATTTCAAATTTCTGCCGCATCGGAACGCTCCTCCGTGACGCGATTGCTCCAGCCCCCGTGTGGGCGGGAGAGTTTTTGTGTTTACCCATAAATTGTTTGGTGGAGAGCCGGGCGCGATGCCCGTCTCTCCACCATTTGATTCATTAAACGCCCAGCATTTTACTGCTGCGGTTGTTTGGCTTCAGCTTCCGCCGCGTCAGCGTCTTTTGCTTGCTGCTGCAGGTCGCTCTGCACGGTTGTGTCCGGTTGAGGCGCAGGAACTTCGCCCGCCGTCGTTTTGGTATCAGGAGCGGCCGGCAATCCGTTCTTGCCCTGCTTGTCGGCCAGTTCCTTCAGCCCGGCATCCAGCTGAATGCGCAGTTGATTGTGCATCTCCTGCAGATCGTCAGCGGAGACTGCGACCGTTGCGCCCACCGTACACTCATCTTTCTTGCTGCTCTTCACGGTGGCGTTGACCATATTGTCATCGTCCGGCGTGTCGGTGGTGCGGTAAAGGACATCGCCAGCTGACAAGGTGCATTCGACCTGGTCGGTTGTGGTGAGATCTTCGTCGCTGGAGACCACGAAGATGCGGATTTTGGGATCGAGTGCCGGTGGCACCTGGTCCCCGCTTGCAGCTGGAGCGTTCTGACCGGCCGCGGCCGCAGCTTTTTCCGCCGCGATTTCGTACTTCATCTCGTCAGACACCGCCTGTTTTACGTCGGGAGTCATTTGAGCTGTTCCTGCCGGTGCCGCCGCGCCGAACATGTAAGCGCCGTAGAGGGTTTCCAGGTTCGCGGCGATCAGCGGATCGTTCGACCGCAATGAAGCGATCTCGTCGGAAGACAGTGGGACAATCTGTTGCAATGCGCCGTTGTCTCCGCCGCCATCGCCGGCAGCTTGTTGTGCGGCATACGCAGCTTGCAGGTTGGCAGCGATCAGGTAGTCAGTGAGCCAGAAAGCTGCGCCGGCATAAACTGGGTAAGGTGCAAACCACCCACCGTAGAAGCCAAACCACGGCGATCCGCCCCAACCCCATCCATAGGCAACGGGAGCGGGCCAGGGATTAAAGGCCCATCCGTAATAGCCGGGGCCCCAATAATATGGAGGAGCGTAGCCATAGTAGTTCCGGCCGCCCCAGCCGTAGCCGCGATAGCCGTAGGCGTAGTAATGTCCGCCCCGGTAGTAGGTGCGCTGATAGTAGGCGTGGCCGCCGCGATTGAAATAGGCGCGTTGGCTGTATCCGCCGTACCGGCCGTGACTGACGATGGTGCGTCCGTTGTGGACGCTAGTGATAGTGCGGCCACCGTGCATTCCACGGTTGATGGTCATTCCATGAGTCTGGATGGTACGAACCGAGCCATTCTTACGCATGGTCGCGCTGCCGCCGCCCTTCATGGCAACGGTTCTGCTGCCCGCAGGCTGATGGCGTCCGGCTGCGGCTCCGCCGCCACGGTTGCCGGCATTTGCTGCGCCACCGCGATTGCCTGCATTGTTCGCTCCGCCGCGATTTCCGGCATTGGCTCCGCCACGGTTGCCAGCGTTATTTCCGCCTGTCTGTCCAGGGCGGCTGCCGCCGGTCTGCCCAGGTCTGGCTCCGGCGTTCTGTCCGGGGCGGCTAGCGCCGGTTTGTCCAGGGCGACTTACGCTTCCGCCCGGGCCACGAGTGTTCTGGCTGGCTCCGCCGGGTCCGCGGGTGGAACCCGATGCTCCTCCCGGACCGCGAGTGCTCTGACCAGCGCCACCGGGACGCTGACCACCGGCACCTCCGCCTGGGCGCTGCGCGGG
>DATEBK010000307.1:0-2282 GCA_035287825.1 Terriglobales bacterium | reverse complement strand
TCGATCTTCGCTCCTTCCGGGTGCTTCGTAACGAACAACAAGACTCGGACGCATTCCTCAAACAGCTCATGTCCGCGAACGGCTGAACGAGTGTATCCGTCGGCAAATTGATGTCCCGTTTTCATCGTGCTTTCCAGCGTTGCCTTGTCATTAATTACCCACGCTGCTGGAAGTTCATACTCGAATCCAAGAGCATCGTTGGTGTAAGTATTTCCTGAGATCACACCTCCGTTTAGCAGACCCATCCGGCTCCCAGGAGGAATGGCTGCGGAGTTCGCACTTTGGGAAACCGCTGGCCTATAGATGAGACTGTCGGACCCGGCCATCTCCTTAGCCTTGAGCGGGTCAAAGAATGTGATCGCCTCGACACAATGCTGCAGCTGGCCCGTCAGTTTCCAATCAAACGACCCAATGTCAAGCCGCAACACGTAGCCATTGAGAGTGGTTGCATAAACGACACTTCGAATCTTGCCTTCCGGAGTCTTCTCATGGAACTCGCTCTTCCAAAACTCTTTTCCATCAATTCTAATTTGCGTTACGCTCCGGCCCTTCGGCCCGGACGCAGCCTTCCGAGCTTCGTCCTCGGAGTTGCTAGCTGATCGCTCAGCGGTCACGGTAAGCAGCGTCAATCTCACCTTCGAACCGACGTAGTTTGTGCTTAGCGATTTCAAGCCGAACAAGAAGTCGGGGGAACTGTCTCCCTGAAATGATTGCTGGAATTCACTAAAAGAGGGGAAGCCTGAGGTTTTCGGCAGAGGAAGCGAGAATCCAAAAAACGCGTTCGTGTACTTCGAGGTTGAAACAAAACCGCTCTCAGGAGAGACTCTTGGCGGATTGTCGGGTGGAGGCGATTGCGCGAGAGAACCAGCAGTCAGGCAACTAGTCAGCAAAAAAATCGCGGTGAAACGAAATGTGCAGCGCATCGCGCTAACCTTCGTCCGCTGATTCTAAATTAGATCAAAGTTTCTGTAGATAGCCTGCTTGATCTTCTCCAGCCCTGCCCGAGGAGCCCCGCTTGCGTCTTAGTTAGGCACCAAGCATGGAAAAAGCCTGACGGGAGTCGTTTGGAGGAGTTGTAACTGTTGAAACATCGCCATTACACTCATTGACCCGAGTCGTGCGGGATCGCTGGGGCGATACGATGATGTGAAGAGTGAATCCGGCCGGGCGTCCTATGTCGTGGTTCCCACTCTTGCGCAAAGGACGCGCAAGAATGGGGCAGCCACGGTTGGGATGGCGGCGGGCAGGTAAGGACAAGGGGTTTGGGTGGGACACCCGTCGTTTGGCACGCGCGGATGAGTCGCAGCGATGACGCGAGTAACCAGTTGCCAGTTGCCAGTTCAAACCGCCTCCTAACTCGTATCTGTTTTCTTCCCGACTGTTCAACACTTGGCTTCTGTGACGCCCTCGGATTTTACTTTTCCGCACAGGGCATCATTGTCGGCCTGAACGCTAGCGACGCAAAGGCACGTTGCAAACGGCCGCCACGTTATAATCACAGGCCTCATGGCTCTCGCTGCCGGGAAAAAGCTCGGACCGTATGAAATCCAGTCACCGCTGGGTGCGGGCGGCATGGGCGAGGTGTACCGCGCGCGCGATACACGGCTGGAGCGCAGCGTGGCGGTGAAAGTTCTGCCTGCTCATCTATCGGACCGGCCGGAAGCTGGAGAGCGCTTCGAGCGCGAGGCGCGGACGATCTCTTCTCTGAACCATCCCAATATCTGTCATCTGCACGATGTCGGCGAGCAAGATGGTGTGCGTTATCTGGTCATGGAGTTGCTCGAGGGCGAGACGCTGGCCGAGCGTCTGCGACGCGGTCCGATGGCGCTCGATCAGGTGCTGCGTTACGGCGCGGAGATAGCGGAAGGGCTGGACGCCGCGCACCTCCGGGGAGTGGTACATCGGGATCTGAAGCCGGGCAACGTAATGCTGACCAAGACAGGCGCGAGGCTGATGGACTTCGGATTGGCGAAGGAAATCAGCACCGTGAAACCGTTGTCGGCTGAACTGACGGCGACGATGACGAGTTCGCACGCGACTCCGCTGACCCAGCAGGGCACGATCGTCGGGACATTTCAGTACATGGCGCCGGAGCAAGTCGAGGGTAAAGAAGCCGATGCGCGCAGCGACATTTTCAGCCTGGGCGCCGTGTTGTACGAGATGATCGGCGGCAAGCGGGCGTTTGAAGGCAAGACGCTGGTCTCGGTGGCAGCCGCGATTCTCGAAAAAGAGCCGGCGCCGATCCGCACGCTGCAGCCGGAGACTCCGCCAGCGCTGGAGCG
>DATEBK010000306.1:0-2603 GCA_035287825.1 Terriglobales bacterium | reverse complement strand
CGAATGCCTTTAACAATACCTATGGCGTAGTCGGCGCGAACCTGGAGATTCCACTCTTCAACGGTTTTCTGTTCAGCGCGCGGGCCAAGGAGGCAAGCCTGAAGGCGCAAGCCACCGATGAACGCTTGCGCGATATGCGGGATCTGATTTCACGCGATGTCCGCTTAAGCTGGTTGAATGCGAACACCGCGTATCAACGCCTCGCGGTCACGCAGCAATTATTGGATCAGGCGAAGCTTGGGCTTAGCCTGGCCCAGTCCCGCTACAATCTTGGACTTGCTTCGATTGTTGAACTGAGTCAGGCACAGCTTCAGGAAACGCAGGCCGAGATCACCAACGTGGGAGCCGGCTACGACTACCGACTCGCCCTGGCCGTTCTGCAATACCAGACGAAAGGCATCTAGCGTCAAACAAGACTCGTTGCGTGCCAATCAAGCCTTCGGTTCTTGTCGGGAAAATAAATCATGACCTCTGTGCGAATGGATAAGTGGTTGTGGGCGGCCAGATTTTTCAAGACACGAACGTTGGCCGCGAAAGCGTGTGAACTCGGGCGGGTCCAATCTAACGGCCAGCCCGCCAAAGCCGCGCGCGAGGTGCGAATTGCAGACATGTTGCGCGTGAGCAACGAGGGCGGAGATTTTCAATTGGAGGTCCTGCTTTTGAGCGAAGTGCGAGGCCCCGCTTCGGTGGCGCAAACGCTCTATCGCGAAACCGAGGCCAGCCGTGAGTTACGCCAGAAAGTGGCGGCCGAGCGCAAGGCGATGAAACAGTTCGAAGAATTGCCTGCAGGCAGACCATCCAAGCGCGATCGCAGGAGGATCATTCAATTCCGCGGCAGGTCATGACGGGCGGAGATGAGCAGGCAGGGAAGTGGATCGTGCATTTTGGCGAGCGCTGCTGCCCAAGCGGAGAATCCTCTGTTACAATTTAATTCGCCGAGCAGGGACAGCTGCTCAAGCCGCGGTCTCGCGGACAGAGAAACAAGAAAAGTCCGAGAGCGGGGAAGTGTTGTAAACCTAAGGGTTTCCGCAACCCGATTGGCAACAAGCTGGGGACGTAGTTCAGTTGGTTAGAACGCTGCCCTGTCACGGCAGAGGCCGCGGGTTCGAGTCCCGTCGTCCCCGCCAATCTTTTCAGAAGGTTGGAAGGAATGGTGCCCCAAAGTCCAACCCACAATTTCACCCACACTGTCATTGGACGGTCTCCTTTTCGAATCCCACGGCGTCAATAAATTTGTCTTGAGCCGAGATCATCTCGTCGAAGTCTCCGTCTGCATACAGGTCGAGCGTGGTCTGAATCCGCGAATGACCCAAGATGCCCTGCACTGTCTTTGGGTTCTCCTTTGCCTTGTTGACTAGCCAGTTTGACAGGCTGTGACGGAGATTATGCAAGCCCCACCGATGCCCATCAGGGATGGGAACGCCCGCCGCTTTCGCCGCGGGGCGTAAGTAGTCGGAGCAAAATACCGACGAACAAATCGGCACTCTGCCGCTTCTATTCATCGACGGAAACACGAAGTCCGTGGAGTGCCGAACCGCTGCGATTCTCCGAGTTTCTATTTTCGGCAAAGGGGTAGCTTCTACGAGCTCGGTCTCAAAGTCAGGGATCACTGGTGGAAGAAAGTGTGTGCTGCAAACCCGACCGAGGAGGGTTCAAAGACGACCGTTCGCACCGACTACATGATTGGTGAGGCCGATTTGACGATTGCGAAGATTCCCCATGCCGCTTTTGCGCTCTGGCGGTGAGACAGTACTCGCAGAAGACTATCACGACACGCCGAGAGCAACTCGGGGTATTTGTCCGCTGGTGTGCGCACCAAGGCCTTGAGAATCCGCAAGAGATCACACGACCCACCCTCGAACAATATCTTAGCTTGAGAGGCTCGTACATCGGCTAGCTAGTGCGCGCTCTGGTGCGGACCAATCGTGGGTTTCCCCACAGCCCAGGCTGGTGATACTGGTTTCGCTGGACTGTCCCGCAACTCCTCCCGATGAGGCCGGCTACGTCCCGCTGCCTGCCAGCGTGATTCCTTGAACGCTGGTGAGGGCCGAGTCTTTGATCGATAGAGTCCCGGTGCGCGAGCCTGTCTGCGTGGGTGTAAAGGTCACATTGACGGTGCAACTCTTGCCGACCGTGAGTTTGGCGGGGCAGTCATTGGTTTCGGAGTAGTCTCCGCTGATGGTGATGCTGGTGACCTTCAAAGGCGTTGCTCCGGGATTGTTTATCGTCACCACCTGCGCGGCGCTCGAGGTTCCAACCTTTTGCGCTGCGAAGGTGAGGTGATCGGGCGTTATGCCAATGACCGGTTCGTTCAGCAATACGGTGACGGAACCTGTGTCGCCAGCCGTCGTTCCGTTGGCTGTCGCCAGGTCAAGTCCGCCATCGCCATTGAAATCCGCGGCTACGATTCCAGACGGCAATGCGCCGGATGTGAGTGTCACTCCGGCGCCGAAGGTTCCATCGCCGTTTCCAGGAAAAATGGTGACGAACGAGAAGCTGCTGCCGGCGCTCGCGGTGGAGACCGCCAGATCCAGATTGCCGTCATTGTTGAAGTCGCCGACGACTACTCCGTTGGCATTGTTCAGCGTGTCGTAGGGCACAGC
>DATEBK010000305.1:0-3091 GCA_035287825.1 Terriglobales bacterium | reverse complement strand
TTGCCACGAATAAATCTGTTTGTTTACTGCGGGATACCAAAACGACCGGCCGGGATGACCGCAGATTCGCGGACCTCAGCCAGGAAAAAGTTGCATGGCGAGGGGCGAGTTGCCGTTGGCTTCGAAACGGTTGGCGCGAAGCTGGCGAATTGTGCATCGAAAAGTAGATGCGGTCGTGTACGCGTTGCGTGGTTATCTTGCTGGTTCTGATATTCGGAGTTGTCCTGGGGCTGGGGCGTGCGCAGGCGTCGGGCGTAGCGATTCCGCATGGCACGCTGGAACTTGTTGCTGAGAACTCGTGGATTTTCCCCAGGGCACGAACTGGATCTGGGGTTGCGGTTTGAGCTGGAGAAGGGTTGGCATCTCTATTGGATTAACCCCGGCGATTCAGGCGAGCCTCCGCGAGTGGAGTGGCATTTGCCGCGTGGGTTCACAACAGGAGCGATCGAGTGGCCTACGCCGCAGCGGCTGGGCACGGGTAGCGTCGTCGACTACGGATACGAGGGCGCGCCGATGCTGATTGTGCCAGTGCGCGTGGCGGAGAACATCGCATCGCAACCGAAGCAGGCATCTCAACCGCCGGCTCAACTGGGCGCAGAAGTAAAACTACTCGTCTGCAGCCACGAGATGTGCGTTCCGGGGAAGGCGCAAATCTCGCTTACTCTCCCAATCAAAGCGGTGACGCCGGTAGCGGATACTCGCACATCCGCTTGGTTTTCGGATGCGCGCGAGTCTTTGCCGCGTCAGGTCCCCGCGCAGTGGAGGTTCAGTCTGGTGGACGCGAAAGACTCATTCGTTCTCACGGTTAACCTTGGCCATCGAGTGACGGAGGCGAAGTTTTTTCCGCTCGCAGTGTCGCAGATTCAGAACGCGGCGGCGCAGACGCTCCAACCTACAGCTACTGGCTGCAAACTGACGCTTCGGAAGTCTGAGCAACTGCTGAAGCCGATTGCGCGGCTTCAAGGAGTGCTGGTGCTCTCGGGCTCAGATGGTTACCAGATTGACGTGGCTGTCGGCCAGGCGGGTACAATTTCCAAACATTCGAAGGAGGGATTTTAGAAATGAAGCGCTCGACGATTAACTCCATTGCTCACTCTGCCATTTACTCTGCCCTGGTGGCGCTGGTACTGTGCGCGGGTCCGGCCGCGGTTTGGGCGGCGAAGGTTGGGGACGCGGCCCCCGACTTTAGCGGCACGGCCAGCAACGGTAAGACGATCCATCTCGCCGATTATCGAGGAAAGTATGTGGTATTGGAGTGGCACAACAACGGGTGTCCGTATGTGCGGAAGCAGTACAACAGCGGGAACATGCAGCGGTTGCAAAAGCAATGGACGGGCAAGGGCGTGGTCTGGTTCACCATTCTTTCTTCGGCTCCGGGGAAACAGGGGTTTGTGAGCGCGGGTGAAGAAAACGATTATCTGGCGAAGATGCAGGCGGCGCCGACGGCGGCGGTCCTCGATCCCACCGGAGCGATCGGGCATCTCTATGACGCGAAGACTTCGCCGCATATGTTTGTGATCAGTCCGCAGGGCGTATTGATCTATGACGGAGCGATTGACGACAAGCCGACCACCGACCTTGCCGACGTCCCGGGAGCGACGAATTACGTGAGCCTGGCGCTGGAGGAGGCCATGGCGGGGAAGGCGGTGGCGACGGCGGCGACGCGCCCGTATGGGTGTTCGGTCAAATATGGGGATTGAGGGCCGTAGGGCTGCGGTCGGTTTAGGGCAAGATTCCTGTCTGGTTTATACTGAACCCATGTCGGAGTCTGCGGACAAGACGTTTTATCTCGAGACTTTCGGGTGCCAGATGAATGCGCACGACTCCGAGAAGGTGGTCGGGACGCTGATGCAGCAAGGGTATCGGCAGGTTCCGACGGTCGAGGAGGCGGGGTTGGTGCTGTATAACACCTGCTCGATTCGGGACAAGGCAGAGCAGAAGGTCTTTAACCGGCTGGCCGATTACAAGAAATATCGAGCGCAAGGGAAGCAGTTTGGCGTGCTGGGGTGCGTGGCGCAGCAGGAAGGCGAGAAGATTTTTGAGCGTGCTCCGTATGTGTCGCTGGTGTGCGGGTCGGCATCGTACCGGAAACTTCCGCAGATGCTGGTGCAGTTGGAGACTGGCACACAACGCGTGACCGGGTTGGACGACCGGGAGACCGACGAGTGCTTTGAGACGGAGTTCACGGCGCGAACGAATCCGCATCGCGGGTATATCACGATTATTGAAGGGTGCGACAAGTTCTGCGCATATTGCGTGGTTCCTTATACGCGCGGGAAAGAGCGCAGCCGGACGTCAGAGTCGGTGCTGGAAGAAGTGCGGCAGCTGGTCGATCTGGGATACACGGAAATTCAACTGCTCGGGCAGAACGTTAACTCTTATCGGGATCCATCTGGAATTAAGACATTTGCTGAATTGCTGATCGCGGTCGCTTCGGTGGCTGGAATACGGCGGGTACGGTTTACGACTTCGCATCCGCGAGACTTTGGACGCGATATTATCGAGGCGATCGACGCGGTGCCGGCGCTTTGCGACCACGTGCATTTGCCGGTGCAGAGCGGGTCGACTCGGGTGCTGGACGCGATGTCGCGATTGTATACACGAGAACAATACCTGGAACGGATTGGCTGGATCCAGGCGGCGCGGCGGGATATTTCGTTGACCAGCGATTTGATTGTGGGATTTCCGGGCGAAACGGAGCGGGAGTTCGAAGAAACGCTATCGCTGCTGGATGTGGTGGGATACGACAGCGTATTTACGTTCAAGTATTCGGCGCGTCCGAACACGCCGGCATTAAAGCTGGAGGATGCGATCTCGGATGAAGAGAAGGCACTGCGGTTGGCGGCCCTCAACACCAAGCAAAAGCAGATTGGAGCCCAGCGCAATCAGCGGCATGTAGGACAGGTACTGGAAGCGATGGTGGAAGGGAAGAACGCGGCGCGGGGGCAGTGGGTAGGTCGGACATCGCAGATTAAAGTGCTGAATTTTACGGCTCGAGAAGGCATTGAGCTCGCGACTGGAGCGTACGTGCCTGTGCGGGTGACGGGGAGCTTTCCGAATAGCTTAGTGGGCGAGTTGGCGGAGGTCGCTG
>DATEBK010000304.1:0-19516 GCA_035287825.1 Terriglobales bacterium | reverse complement strand
CGCCTCCACCGGACGCCCGATGGCCCGCGCAATCTCCTTGAACTGTTTCAGTGTCACCGCTCGCAGATGCTGATCAACCACCGCAATCGCATCCCTCACTACCTGCTCATTCTCGGCGTGACCGTTTTTCTGCAATTGCAGCTGCTCCAGGTGATAGCGCAACTGATAAAGCAGGCATTCGCGCAGATCACGGCAGGCAATGCCTTGCGGATCAAATTGGCGTACAACTTCCAGCGCTTCGTGCAGGTCCCCAACGGCGAAGTTTACATCGAAGCCCACATCCGGAATCCGCGCAGGCGCTGCGGCCGCTCCCGCAGATCCCTGGCTCGCCGCAGTTGGCAGTGGCGACTCGGTCGCTCCCATCTCATTTGCCTGAGCCTGGCTTCCCTGAGACTGGGTTGTCTGAGCCTGGGTTGTCTGAGCCTGGGTTGTCTGAGCCTGGTTCGCCTGAGGTTGGTTCGCCATTTCCGAGCGATCACCAAGCTCCTCGTCCCGTACCCCAAAAGATTCAACCGCGTCGCCATCCGCCATCAATCGTGCAAATCCGGGCTCGTCTTCGTCCAGGTCCTCGAACGTTGAAACCGAGCCGCCGATATCAGCACCATCGCGCGAGGCCGCATCTGGCATGGCCCCCGAAACCGCCAACCCCAGCGCCTCCGCGTCGCCAACAATCTTCGCCGCAACCTCTACGTCCGCCTCCGGAGGCGCTGCCGGAGCAATCCCCAGAAGCTCTTCGTCGCTCGCGATCAGGTAGCCTTCTTCGTTCAGATTCCCAATGATCAGCTGCGCCGCCTGATGCACCGCCGGACGGACCGAAATCGCTCCCAGCTGCCAAAGCAGATGGTCACTCAGATTTCCGGGTTTCGACAGGAAGTTTTCGAACGACGGCTTGTCGATCTCCTCCATTTCTCCGGAGCTGCGATAACCGGGATCCAGATACTCTTGAAAAAACGAGCCAAAATCGATCTCTTCGAACGGGTCTTTCTTCTCATCCGCCACTGGCGCAGCTTCTTCGGAAGTCGCCTGCGCGGCAACCCGGTCCCGTTCTTCCTCCTGGCGCCCTACGTCGTCCAGCAATGGAACGGCGTCTTCCAGCTCTTCCAGCACCGGGTTTTCGACCATCTCGGCATTAATCATGTCCTTGAGCTCGAGCTTGTTGAGCGCGAGCACCGACACCATCTGCACCAGACCCGGCGTCAGAATTTGCCGCTGGGACAACTTGACGTTCAATTTGTGCTGAAGCAGCACCATATCTCCCTAAAAGTAGTTCTCAGTTCTCAGTTTTTCAGCCAACCCGCCACGCCCGGCTGGCCGGTGCATATCAGGGTGGGGAAAATTTAGCTTCTCATGCACGGAGGTAAACCGTCTGGACACGAAAGGTCAATGTGCCCAAGCCTTGGTAACTAGAAGCAGTTCTCAGTTCTTAGCTCTCGGAATAACCGGGTTCCTGAGAACTGGGAATTGAGAACCGGGAACTCACACCAAAGAAAAGCTTTCCCCCAAATACACCCTCCGTACCTCCGGATCACTCCCCAACTCCTCCGGCGTGCCCGAGCGGAAGATCCGTCCATCGTTAATGATGTACGCCCTATCGGTCACCGACAAGGTCTCGCGGACATTGTGGTCCGTAATCAGGATCCCGATCCCGCTTGCCCGTAAATCTGAAATGATCTTCTGCAGATCAAGAACTGCAATCGGGTCGATACCCGAGAACGGTTCATCCAGCAAAATGAATGTGGGATTGATGCAGAGCGACCGCGCGATTTCCACCCTTCGGCGTTCCCCGCCTGACAGCGCATACCCCCGATTCTGCCGGATATGCTCCAGTCCGAGCTGGTCAATCAGTTTTTCCGCTTTTTCTCGGCGCTCATGCCACGAAATCGGCTGCACTTCAAGTACGGCGAGGATGTTCTCCTCAACCGTCAGTTTGCGAAACACCGAAGCTTCTTGGGGAAGGTAGCTGATGCCGAACTGGCGCGCCCGTAAGTACATGGGAACGCTGGTGATATCTTCGTCGTCGTAGAGCACGCGGCCGGTGTCGGGAGGCACCAGACCCACAATGGCATAGAAGGTTGTTGTTTTTCCGGCACCGTTCGGGCCCAGCAGACCCACCACTTCGCCCTGCAGAACCTGAAGGCTTACCCCGTTGACCACGCGCCGGCGACGATAGGACTTTCCAATTTCGTCGGTGGACAACGTATGCATTTATCGTGCCACTTGTGTCCGCGTGACGGCGGGCGATTTTTCTCTTCCTTCCACGAGCACCCTATCATCGCGTCTGTAGAAAGTCAACGAATCGCCCGTGGTTTTGCCCCGTTCGGCATCAAAAATGCTAGGCGGATGATTCGCCTCCCCTGTCAGTACATATCTGTCATCCGCCGATGTGTACACCAGCCGCTCCCCCGTCGCATGCCGAGTCGGTTGCACCATCACAACCTGCCTCTCAGTGATGATCCGGTCGATTTGCCCAGGCGTGGCCGAATTGGTCTTCCCACCCGTTTCGCTCCGGGGCAGCAAGAATACCGTCATCTGCTCCCCCGTCATCGTCGCGTCCGTCTGCCGCGCCGTCACCCCGCCATCGAAAAATGCCTTCCGTTCCGAGTCGGTGTATCTCAGGCGCTCGGAGTTAACTCTCACCGGCGTCGCGTTCCCCGCCTTATCCACTTGCACCAGCACCGTCGAAACCGGTTGCAATACCGTTCCCTTCGGATCGCCGTAGGCAAACAGTGATCGATGGTCGCGGTCGAACTCCAGCGTCGGAGCCTCCACGATATTCGCGTCCTGCCACAACCGCGCATCACCCGTGTATACCGCGATCGACGACGCCCGGTGCGCCGTCATGCTGCGACTGGTCACGTGGATCGGGTCGGATGAAGCAAGCAGGGCGCCATCCGGTTGCGCTTTCAGATCGTTGTACGTGCTCTTGACGTTCCCCTCAGCCGCCGCGTCGCCGGTCGCCCGATTCATCCGCACCGTCTTCGCCGTCGTCGTCATGCCGCCATCCACCACCCGAGGCGATCCCGTCAGCACCACCATTTCATCCGCCGTCGTGTATTCTCCCCGCTGCGCCCAGGCTTTTTGTGTGCCGTCCACATAGGTGAACTCACCCGTCTGCGTGATCGACTGCACCCCACCGTCGGGCAGAAACGCAACATCCAGCAACCGGCTGGTCGATGTTCGACCCGGTGAGCTTCGATCCGACGAGGTTCGGTCCGATGAGCTTCGATCCGACGAGGTTCGATCCGATGCCGCCCGATTCGGTCCCGCCGTGCTCGATCCCGCCTTCATTGCCATCCCGTTGTTCGTCTCATTCTTGCCGGCATCAATCAGGCTGCTCACAATCTTCGCGTCCGGCTCTCCATGCAGCGTCGACAGCCGATTCTTCTCCGTGAATTTCGCCGTGAATTTGCCCGCCGTAACCACCGTTTTCTGATTCGATCCCGGCTGCGTGATCACGATCTGCGGCGGTCCGCTGGTCTCCGCATTCTCCAGCAGGCGGCCGTCTTTCACCAGAAAGTCCATCACCGGCGCAGTCATCTCGACATCTTGACCCTGCTCCTGGCCAGCGGATCCCCCCTTCACGCCCGTCGGCTTGGCCGTCGATGATGCCATCAGACTTCCGCTCCGGCTGTTCTTCTGCGTCAACCGCACGCCGTCTTCCGCGTGGATCGTCCGCAGCACCTGCTCACCGGAAAAATGCAAAGTCGCCCGTCCAGCAGCGGCGTCCGCCGGTTCTGAGGACTGCACTTCCGACCCATGACCTTGCGCCCCTTCGTCCTGAATCTTCTCCGAATGCATCTGCACGTTCCCGGTGAGAATGGCCATCGTCAGCAGGTTCCGCGTTCCCGTCAAAAATAACTCTGCCCGGTCCGACCGCTCACGCGTCACCGAGGTTCCAGCCATGCTCGACGTCCCGGCACTAGACGTCCCGTGGCTCGTCGTCAGGCTGGCCGTTTTCAAACTTGAACTCTTCGACTTGGAGGCAGCCTCTCCGCGAACCTCGGTCCTCACGTTGCCCGCAGCCAAAACGCGCTCAACCGTGTTGTCCTCTCGCAGAAAAAACGTTGCCTCGTCGGACCACGCTTCCTGCCGCTCCCTCGTCATGTGCACCGTCGTCAGATATACCTGGTGCGGTTGCTTGGTAATGACCCCGTGGTTCGCCTCCAGCTTCACCGGTTGTGCCCGCTGTACCGTCAATTCAACCGCCGACAGCAGGTTCATCGTTCCCGTCTTGGCCACATACTGCATGCCCACCGCCGAGCCCGATGCCTGCGGCGTCTGAAAAATCACCTTCCCCGTGGCCGACGCGTCCCCCGTATTCTTGTTAAATACAAGGTCGTCGGTTTCGAGGTGAAGCGGAGTCTTGATCTCCGCTGGCGGCGACTGGTCCGGATGCCGAATGCCCTCTGGATTGGTTTGCAGATCAATCAGAACCCGGCCCTTGCCCTTTATATTTCCCGATCCGGGATCGAACTCGAATTCGTCGCCGGTAATGCGATCGAAGCGGCTGGCATCCTTCCCATAGACAACGATCTTGACGTTGTGCAGGTCGGCGCGTCCGCCTTCCTTGAACTGCACCGCTTTCGAAGCACTCACCGTAAACTGCGTGCGGCCATCGGTCGACTTCGAGATGGAAAATCCTTCGGCGGTCTGTTGAATTTCTACGCCGAGTTTGGCGGGTACTGCTCGCACCATCTTGCGTAGGCTGTATTGCGCGTAGAAATACATTCCCGCGACCGTCGCCACCATAAGGACCGCGCCAATGGCGAACCACACCCGCAGCCGTGAAACCCTGACCGACATGGCTTTAGTCTAAAGGAAAGCGGGGGATGATATCGCAGACGTCAAAAACCACATTGACAGAAGTTAGATTCTCCGAAGTTGGATTGCAGGGGCGAAGCCAGGGATGTAAGAATCCAAGCCTTCAACCTCTGCAATCTGACCTCTAACCTCTGACCTCTCTACCCTCGCCGCACCAGCGTCCCTGCCAGCAGATCGTGCAATCCCTGTTTGCGTTCCGTCAGCCCGACCATGATGAAACCGATGCACAGAATCATTCCGGAAAGTATTTTCGCAAAATGTCTTCCCGTCGCGCGGCCAAAGGAAATTCGGTTGCCATAAAGATCGGTGACCTTCATTCCCAGGACCATCTTGCCAATCGTGGCCTGATACGATGAGCTCTCCATAAGAGCCTCGTACAACCAGCCGCCGAACAGTACCACGATGACCGTGACACCGCCGCCCAGAATCCCAAGCCCTGCATGAGGTAGACCCGTCATCATCCCGGCCATCCCCAGGCCGCCAAAAATCAATCCTACCGGCACCGCCACCACCCGCACGATAACCGCGTCAATGAGTGCCGCCAGCACCCGAATCCAGAATCCCCCATACCCAACTGCCTGCGCAGCCGGCGCATAGGAACTGGCTGAAACGGCATAAGCAGGCGCTGGATTAAACGGCGCCTGCGCAGCATCCGGCGAAACGACAGCGGCATTTGTCGGCGCTCCACAGCGGCTACAAAACTGTGCGCCCGCAGTATTCTGCGCTCCGCACTTGTTGCAGAAGAAGGTTTCACTCATGACCCGGCACTATAAAGACGGTGCGGCCTCTTGTCAAAGAAAGAAATGAAGAGACATTTAAAGAGAAAAGAAATGCGAGAAAAAGAAGTGGTCGGCCCAAACCGCCCTGACCGCCAGAAAGATCTATTTCGCCCGCACCACGTCCCGCAACGTCAGCTCCAGCCCGCCAAACTCAGGATGCTCGTTCATCCCCAGCGAGTACGCGATGTCCAGCCGGTCTCCAGCCAGCAACTGCAATTTGTCACAGGATTCCTTCAATCCCCATCCCATCGCCTTGAACGCAACATTGTCGCGCCAGGACCTTGCCGATGATGACGCTGCCGACGACGCCGCTGACGATGATAATGACGACGACGACGTGCCTCCCGCCTCCTTGTTTCGTTTTGGAATCGCCGCCGCGTCGGGATGGCACCGCGGAGTGAAATCCATCGCCGTCTCCGATCTCGCCACTGTGCCATTTAAAGCCGGAGCCACGCGTAACCGTACATGCTTGTCTTTCACCGCCTGCGGAGGAGCCATCAATCGCACCGCTCGCGCCGCGAACACCGGCTCCCGATTGTCCATTCCAAACGGCTCCAGCAAAAGCAGCGCCTCATAAAGCTCCGGCGTCACTTCGCCCAACGGCAGTTCCCGATCTACCTCCAGTTGCGGTTCGAAATCCGTCGGAGTAAGCCGCGCCCGCGCATATCCATCCAGATGTTCGCGCAGCTTTTCCACGTTCGCGCTGGGCAAAGCAAACCCCACCGCGTGCGCGTGTCCCCCGTAGCGCGAAAAAAGTTCCGCACAGGATTCAATGGCGTCCAGCAGATGGAATGCCGGAATCGATCTGCCCGACCCATGCGCCTCGCCGCCTTCGCGCGACCCGTCGCAAGAAATGATCAGCGTCGGCCGCCCGTGGCGTTCCACCACCCGCGACGCCGTGATCCCAATCACGCCGCGATGCCAGCCTTCCCCATCGAGCACCACGCAATACGCTTCGCGCAGCGCCGGTTCTTCCTCCAGCCGATGAAAAATGCTGTCCATGATCCGCCGTTCTTCTTCCTGCCGTTCGGCATTCAGTTGGTCAAGACGCCCCGCGATCTTGCGCGCGCGTTCCATATCTTTCTCATTGAAAAGATCGACCACATCGCGCGCCACGTCCATGCGTCCCGCGGCGTTCAGTCGTGGCGCAACCCGAAAGGCAACTTCCGTCGCTGAGAGCGCCCGCCCGTCGCCCAATTTCGCCACCTCCAGCAGTGCCTTCAGCCCCACATTCACCGGACGCCGCAACCCCTGCAATCCCAGTTTCGCAAACACCCGGTTCTCACCCAGCAACGGAACCGCATCGGCGATGGTCGCAATCGCCACCACCTTCATAAATGACATCAGCAGCCGCGACTGGTCTTTCGCCTCCAGTCGCCGCTGCATCAATCCCTGCGCCAGTTTGAAAGCCACCCCCGCGCCACACAAATACTTACACGGATAATCGCATCCGACTTGATTTGGATTGACAACCACCAGAGCCTGCGGCACGCCGTCCGCACCCGGCAGGTGATGGTCAGTAACAATCAGATCGACTCCCGTGCGCCGCGCCGTTTCCGCCGCGGCAAATGCTCTGATGCCGGTGTCAACACTGATGATCAGTTGCACTCCTTCGGCGGCCGCGCGCTCAATCACTTCATCGCGCATGCCATAGCCTTCGCGAATCCGATGCGGCACGTGAAAGTCCGCCGTCCCCCCGCAAAGTTCGATCGCCGTCTTCAGAATGACAATCGCTGTCGTGCCATCGACGTCATAGTCGCCGTAAATCAGAATTTTTTCTTTGCGTTCCAGCGCCGCTTCCAGCCGATCCAGCGCCGCTTTCATCCCACTCATTCGCAAGGGATCGTGAAGGTCCTCCAGCGCAGGAGATAGAAAACGCGCAGCCGCTTCCGGTTCGTCGATCCCTCGGCTGACCAGTAGATCCGCCAGAACGGGAATGGCCGCAGTAGGGATTTTCAACTTCGAATCCCGCAAAGCCGCCCCCAGCATCCCGCCTTTCGAAGAATTCAACGGATTGGCGATCCAACGCATGAGTAACCTACCGGCGAGGAACCAGCTTAACAGCCCGGAAAAGATGCCTGCCCGGCCCGATTCACGATCTACACCCTGATTGCCGATGGAACTGGACAGGAAAACGCCATGCCCACCGGAACCACGACCTTGGCAACCATGACCTCGGCAACAACACCAGTTGACGCGACCGCCGCCAAACCGCTCATCTTTGACTCGCAGTCCCTTCCACCCTTCCCCGCCATCGCCTTGAAGGCGCTCAAACTGATGGCCGGAACCGACACATCTTTATTGGAGCTCTGCAATCTGATTCGCTCCGATTCCGCCTTCTCGGCCGAAATCCTCAAGATCGCCAATTCCCCCCTCGTTGCCTTTTCCAGAAACGTCACCAGCGTTATGCAGGCGTCCATGCTGCTCGGCTTCCAGCGCCTCCGGAACTTAGTCATCACCATCGGCCTGAAGGGCTATCTCAAGGGTTCTTCCATGCCGGTCATGAGGTTGTGCTGGCGTCATAGCGTCGCTTGTGCCCTCATCGCCGAGCGCGCCGCCAACTGGAGTTTGCTCGATAAAGACTTCGCCTATGCCGCCGGCATTCTGCATGACATCGGCAGGATCGCGCTGGCTACACTCATGCCCGTGCCCTACGCTGCCGTCATCGAGCGCGGTGCCGATCAGCCGCAGGATCTTTTGCAGAGCGAACGCGACTTGTGTGGCATCGACCACTGCCAGGCGGGACGCTCCTTGGTCAGCGCCTGGAACCTCCCCGACGCTTTCCTCGATATCGCCGCGCGCCATCACGCCACCGACCACACCACAGACCATCAATTACCCGGCGCTGCCTTGCTGCCGCCCAGTTGTGCCTTAGCCGATGCACTCGGGTTCGCCGTCGTTTCCTGCCGTGTCATTCCGGTCTATAGCGAAATCCTCGCTCGCTTTCCCGAGGCAGCGCGTAAGCGCTTTCCTCCGGACGCCAAAGAACTCGCCTCTGAAATCGACAGTGAGATCAAATTGCTTGAGTCGGCCTAAAACGCCTTCGCAAATTCAACCAGGATTTGTATCGGCGATCCGTACCTCGAGATCCGTACCTCGAGATTCGTATCTGGGATTGATATCTGAAGATTCGTGTCGGGAGCTCGTATCCAAGGCTCGAATACGAGGTTGGTATCAACTTATCGCTCTATCGTTCCTCGTCCTGGTCCGGCTCATCGATCATGAATCCGCCGCCATCATCCGCCAGTTCGCGCAAATGCTGGTAATGTTCGTACCACTCCGTGCCCGCTTCGAAGACAAATACGCATCCCTGGTAAGCCCATCCCAGTTGCAGAAAACCGGTCTTACCCAAATAAGACTTCAGCCACCGGCTCTCCTCTATATCTTCCTCGCTGCGGAAATCGCTATCCGCCAGTTGCTGCGATAAGCGTTCAAGTTCCTCACGATCAAGCGCCCACGAATGCATGGTCAGAAACGGCGCGCCCGTCGACTTGGCCAGTTCCACAAAATCCTTCCAGCCATCCGGGTTCTGCTCCGAATCCCAGAGCACACTCGGAACCTCTTCACACTCGACGTAGCCAAAAAAACGGCGCATGCCCAGGCCTTCAATAAAGGCGGTCATATCGTCTTTCATGCTGGTCAGGTCGTCTGGGTGTGGAGACATGGAGTTCTATGGGTTTCCCTCATTGTACGGCTTATGTCCGTTGCTAGCCAATCAGCGGGGAGTCGTACTGGCGTCAGTTTGCATATCCCCAGACTTACCTTCTGTCCTGTGTCATCATAGGGTCATGACGACTACAGTTAAGATGATTCTGGTGGCCGTGGTTTCGTTTGTGTTGGGTCATTTCAGTTGCGCCCTCGTGCACCACTTCCACCACCACATGCACAATGTGGCGAGATAGCTCGCCACTTCGGCCGCGAAGCTCGCAGCTCCTGGCTCGCAGCTCACTTGTGTTAAACTTTCTCCTTACAAAAAAGCCTTTTAACCATGCTCTTTTCTAAAGAATACGTGGGCTATCTCGCCCGCGAAGTTTCCAAAAAACTGGTCGCCAGCGGTCTCATTGAGACCAAGGCAATGCCTGCTCTGAACGAAAAAGTACATGCCGCCCTGCTCGAAGAACTCGCCCTCGAAGACCGCATTAACGACGAAGTCCGCGTCATCCTCGAGGCCTATTCCGACGAGATGCAGAAAAGCGGCGCCAATTACCAGGAGATGTTTCGTAAGGTGAAGACCGAATTAACCAAAAAATACAAGGCTGTCCTTTAATGTGGAACTACGCTGGTAACGCCGCGCTACGCTCCGGAGGATTTTCCCTGCCGTGCGCTTGAGCCGCGATAAGGTCAACAAACTCGCCCACGTTGTTACCGACGCCGTCGCCGACTTGGATTCGGTCGAGTTCATCGAAGACCGCAACACCATCCGCCTCGAAGTCCGCAAGATTCTCGAAGAGCTTCTCATGCAGGAAGCTCGCATCGATCAGGCCGCGCGCCAGAAAATTGAAAGCCAGCGCCGCACCATCATCGAAGGCTCCGAGGAATGGTCGATCCTCTACCGTAAGTACTACAACGAGGAAGTCAAAAAGCTCGGCGTGTAAGCACCCGTGGCCAGTACCCAGTCCCAAAAACAACGGACCGAAAGTTGCCGGAGTGCTTTTGCTCGCTTCCCAGCGTAGCTTTACTGGGTGCAGGGTGCTGGTTACTAGGTATTACGTACTGGGCTCTTACCTTCATGGACCGAATCGTCTTCGAATCCGTCCGCAAAATCTTCCGCCATCGTCCCGCTCTGTTCAACTGGCTGGGACGCGAACGCCGCGGCGAAACTATCGCTTTGAAAGACGTTTCCTTCTCCGCCGCGCCTTCCGAAGTCCTGGCCCTGCTCGGCCCCAACGGCAGCGGCAAAACCACCGCCCTCAAACTGGTCTCCACCATGCTCCTGCCTGATGCCGGCTCCGTTCGCGTCGGCAACAGCGACGCCCGCCATGATCCTGGAGAAGTCCGCCGCCAGGTCGGCATTGCCGTCGCCGCCGAACGTTCTTTCTTCCCTCGGCTTTCCGCCTTCGAGAATCTCGACTTTTTTGCCGCACTGGATGAAGTAGATCGCAGCGACCGGCCAACCCGCATCCAGCAGGTGTTGCTCGACACCGGCCTCGTCGAACAGGCCGACACCCTGGTCATGAAGTTCTCCAGCGGGATGTATCAGCGCCTCGGCATCGCGCGCGCGCTCGTCAAGCGCCCCAGCGTGCTCTTGCTCGATGAACCCACCCGCAGCCTTGACGCCGGCACCACCGCCCGCTTCTGGACCACCATCCGCGCCCTGGCAAAACAGCAGACCACCGTTCTCATCGCTACTCACAACTTCGCGGAAGCAACCGCCGTCGCCGATCGCCTGCTTTTGCTGCATCGCGGCGCGCTCCTGGCCGACCGGCCCGTAAGCCCCGGCGAAAGCGCCGAGACTCTGCGCGATCTTTATTTTCGTATGACCGGCACTGCCGACTAGGGAGCTCCTGGCCGGCGATATGCGATTTTGTACCTTGGTAATCGTGTAATTTTGCAATTTGAAACCGAAGGGCTCGTCCGATTACCAAATTACCCGATTGCAGAATTACAAAATTCTATGCCTTCCACTCTCGACAAGCTCTACGCCATCCTCCGGCGCGACCTGCTCACCGCGGTCCGTCACCGTAGCGGCTTCGTCGTTACCCTCGTCGGAATCTTCACCGAACTCGCCGCATTTTATTTTCTCTCCCGCGCCATCGGTCCCGGCTTTCGACCCGATGGCATCGAGTACTTCCCTTTTCTTCTGGTCGGCACCGGCGTCTACACTTTTTTTCTTACCAGCGCTCAATCCTTTCTGAACGCGGTGCAGGAAGCCCAACAAACCGGCACTCTCGAAGTTCTCATGACCACCTCCACCCCTCCCGCCGAACTGGTCGTCCTCAGCGCGATTTCTTCCTTTATCGGCAACCTCGCCAACCTGCTGGTCTATCTCTTTGCCGGAGTCGCCATCTTCCGCGCGGCCATCCACGCCAACCTCTTGTCCTGCGCCGCTGTCCTGATTCTTTCTCTGGCCATCGCCCTCGCTCTCGGCATCGCAGCCGCTACCCTCCAGGTCGCATTTCAGAAGGGTTCGGCCCTTTTGTGGCTGCTCTCCTCCGGACTCTGGTTTCTCAGCGGAACCATGTTTCCCATCCAGAGCCTGCCTCGTCCCCTCGCCCTTCTCGCCCGTGCCGTTCCTCTGAGTTATGCCATCGACGGCATGCGTCGTGCCCTCCTCGGTGGCGAATCCATCATTGCCATGGCCCCCACCCTGGCTACCCTCGCCGCCTTTGGCGTCGTCTTGCTGCCGCTTGCACTCGCCGCCCTCTCGCTCAGCTTGCGGCGCGCCCGGCAAAATGGAACCCTTTCATTTTATTGAGATTCATTACTATTGAGATCATGACTGAGATCTTTGCCGAGATCGTCGCTGAGATCCTTGTCGGTATCATGGCTGAGATCGCAGTTTCGCTTTTCGTAATTTTGCCCAGTGCGAGGTTGGCACCGGGGAAACTCGTGTAGTAGACTGGCTTCACTCTTATCCAAAACGGGGGATGAGCCAGTTGTTTCCACTGGCTTCACGAACTATGAACGACAATCGGGCCCCACGCGAAACACACCAGCAACTGGACAACACGGGCAAACACAAGAAGCCCTACCAGAAGCCAGCCTTCCGCTCCGAACGTGTCTTTGAGACGCAAGCTCTATCTTGCGGCAAAGTCGGCATCACCCAAGGGCAATGCCAGGCGGGCGCGCAAAAAACTTCCTGATGCAGGAGGAAACGACGATTCCGTCAACCTCGAATTGGAACGTCGTACGCTCATCTCTGGTCGCGGATGTCCTGCGCCGCAGCGCCGATTTCCGCCCCGGCTCTCCGCTGACCGTTTACGCCGAAGTCCGCGGCGAAAGCATGCTTCCCACTCTTTGGCCGGGTGACGTTGCCGAGATCGAGAGTTGCTCGCCTGCACATGCCCGCCCCGGAGAAATTATCCTCGCCGCCCGGGATACCCGCCTCGTATTGCACCGCCTGCTTGCCCCCTGCTCTGCCAATAGCTTCATTTTGTCCGGTGACTCCGCGCCCGCCGCCGACCCTCCCTATCCCACGGACGCATTTCTCGGTCGCCTCGTCGGTGTCGTCACGGCCGGACAAACCACCTCGCGTTTTGCTTTCAAGCCGCGTTCCGCACCATGGTTTCGCGCGCTCGGAGCGCTGCTTTGCCATTGTCGCCCGTTACGCCGCTTGGCCCTGCATCTGCACCACCGCCGCCGCGTTTCCTCACCCACATCGGCCGATTTCGAACACACAGCGGAAATCACCTCCGTAGCGCGGAGCACCCGCTAGTGGCCGTGGGCCGCCATGTCGAGTGCGTCGAAATCGGAGGAATTCCAATCGGTCTCGCCACTTCCGACGCCGATTTTCTCCATCTCCTGCGCGAGCGCTACGCCGGCTTCCTCAGTCCATCCATTCCCGACTTCGAATTAGAGTTCGATCTCACCAGTCCCACTCCCGTTTCCGATGACGATACCCGCGTACGCCGCGTGCTTCCCGACGGCACTAATCCCGACGGCACTAACGATGACCATTGGCTCATCGAACGCGGCGATTTTCGCGCTCGCTGGGATCCCCGCACCGGGCGCGGCACCGTGCGTCAGAACCCTAATCCCTATTCTCTCGATTCGGTTCTGCGCATCCTCCACAGCCTTGTCCTCGCCGAGCGTGGAGGCTTCCTGCTGCACGCCGCCAGCGCTATTTGCGACGACCGCGCCTTTCTGTTCTCTGGCGTTTCAGGCGCTGGCAAAACCACCATGACCCGCATCGCGCCGCCCGATATCACCCTGCTCACCGACGAAATTTCCTACATTCGCCCACTCAACGCTCGTCCTGATAACGCTCGCCCTGAAAACGCTCATCCCCATAATTCCCGTCCCGCCAATGCCGGCTACGCCGCCTTCGGCACGCCATTCTCCGGAGAGCTCGCCAAAGCCGGTGAGAACTGCTCCGCTCCCATCGCCGCTCTTTTCTTTCTCGCGCAAGGCCCGGAAAATCGCATCGACGACCTGTCCTCCACCGAAGCCGTACGGCGCTTGATGCGCAACATTCTGTTTTTCGCCGAAGACCAGGCCTTGGTCGAAAAACTCTTCGCCACCGCCTGCGATTTTGTTTCCAGGGTTCCCATTTACCGCCTGACGTTCTATCCTGATGGCAGAGTGTGGGACCGAATCCGGGATTTCCAGGGAGCAGCAGTAAATGCCTGACAACTCTGTTTACATCGCGCGCAGTTCCGCCATCGCCGCCCGCGCCCTGGCCGGTGAAATGATGGTCATGAACTCCGCCGATTCCACCTTCTTCACCCTGAACCAGGTAGCAACCGCGATCTTCCAGGCCGCCGACGGACACACTCCCCTGCGCGACATCGTCCGCGACCGGGTCTGCGAACAATTTGATGTCGACTTCGAGCAGGCGCAGTCCGACGCCGAACAGTTTGTCAACGAACTTTCTGCCCACGGAATTCTGATCGTTTCGAATCAACCTCTGGCTGCGGAGACAACTCGATGAGCCTGATGAGCGAAATGGGCCAGAAGGCATTCAGCCTCGGAGTCCCCATCGCCGTGCACCTCGATGTCACCTATCGCTGCAACGAGCGCTGCGTGCACTGCTATCTCGACCACGACGATCATGGCGAGATGACCACCGCCGAAATCAAGAACACCCTCGATCAGTTGGCCGAAGCCGGCGTTTTCTTTCTCACCTTCAGCGGTGGCGAAGTCTTCATGCGCCGCGACTTCTTTGAGCTTGTCGAATATGCCCGCCGTCTCATGTTCAACGTAAAGATCAAGACCAATGCGGTCATGATCCACGAAGATGAAGCGCGCCGGCTCCGCGAACTGGGCATCGATACCATTCAGATCAGCATCTATTCGCATCGCCCCGAAGTGCACGATGCCATCACCCTGCTGCCCCATTCGCTCGAGCGCTCCATCGCGGCCATTCGTTTCATGCGCGAGCAGGGACTGCGCGTCACCATCGCCAACGTGCTCATGACCGCCAACTCTTCTGACCACGGTGGCGTTCAAGCGCTGGCCGCCGAACTCGGCGCAAACTACACGCTCGATCCCACCATCACTCCCATGATGGATGGCGATACTTCCGTTCTCGCGCTGCGCATTCCCGGCAAGGAACTCCCCGAAGTTTTTCATAATCCCGCGCTGGTCGAAAACCAGGAAGAGTTTTGCGCTCCGCCAAAGCCGCCCTCCGAGCAGGATCTCGAAGGCTATTCCTGCAGCGCAGGCCATTCCTTCTGCTACATTTCGCCCTACGGCGATGTCTTTCCCTGTGTGCAATTCCCCCTGCCCACCGGGAACGTACGTCAGCAGAAGTTCATGGATATCTGGAATTTTTCACCGCAGATGAACGAGGTCCGCTCCATCCAGTCCAAGCATCTCACCGTCTGCTCGTCCTGTTCCCACGTCTCCAGTTGTTCGCGCTGCCCGGGATTGGCCTACATGGAAGGCAATATGCGCGGCCCGTCCACCGCGGATTGCGAGAAATCGTTCTACCGGACAGGTGTCCCCACCGCTAACATGCTGCGCCAGGGTTTATCGGAGCCACGCACTTTCGCCCCTAATGGCGCGCCGCTGATCCAGATCCAGCCATTCGCCACTCACGCCTGATGCCGCTCTGCATTTCGTAAACTAGATCTGTCCCGCCGCCGTCTGGCTGCGTTTTAAATCCACCGCTGCTTCCAGAGCCGCCAGTTGCTCCAGAATGCGCTGTAGCGCCGCGCGGATCTCATGCGTCGCTTCCTCGAACTTCACCGCCGCGCCGATGCCCATGTCCATCCGCACCACCTCACCCTCCATCGAAACGTTGGTGTGCTCATGCGAGAAGGTCAGTTTCAGCTTCGATCCGGAAAGCAGCAGACCGCGGGTTTCGATGTAGCAGCCGCCCAGGCTCAGGTTGGTAACAATGCCCAGCAGCGCGTGCCCTACGCTCTCACCAGATATCTCAGCCGTGAGCCGGCCCCGCACTCGCGGATACAGCCTCCGATTCTTCGGCCCCGATTGACTGCGCTTTTGCAGATACATGCGCTTGTCAGCTTCCGACAGGATCTTTTCCGCGTCCATTCCATCTTCGGGATACACTGCCTTACCCACGCTCAACGACAGAATGTCTTCATTGCAGATATCTCTTCCCGCCTGTTGCGCCAGCTCCCGCATCTGTTCCGCCTTGCGCAGCGCGGCCTCAGTGGTCAGCCCGGGAGCGATCACCACGAATTCGTCCCCGCCCATCCGAGCCACGTAATCGTATTCACGGCTGGTTTCTTTCAGCGAATGCGCGAACAGCCGCAGCACACGATTGCCTTCCAGGTGCCCAAAGCGGTCGTTGATCTGCTTGAAGCCGTCTAGATCCGCGACCATCACCGTTAGGTTTGTGCTGTCTCGTTTGCAGCGCGCCATCTCCCGGTCGAGTTGCAGAAACAATGAGCGCGCATTCGGAAGACCCGTCAAATAGTCCGTGACCGCCGAACTTTCCGCTTGCTCATACTTCATCGCATTTTCGATCGCCAGCGCCATCTTCGAACTTACCGCCAGCAGTATGCGCAGATGGTCGGAGGTAAAAAAGTCTTTCTCCGCGTGATACAACGCCACCACTCCGACCACGCCCTGCAGACCCTCCAGCGGCACCGCCAGCGCTGAGTTCAGCGTGCTGTACTTTGAAATGTCGTTCAGATAACCGGGTTCCACCGACGGATTGCCGTTCAGAATCGGTTTCAGGTTCTGTGCCACCCAGCCCGAGAGTCCTTGCCCGATCGGAATCCGCAGCGATGCAAACAACCTGAAGTTGTCGCCATTCACATACTCCGGCACCAGTTCGTCGCCGTGCCGAACGTAAATCGCAATCGCGTCGTAAGGCATCGCCCGCCGCAACTTTACCGCAAACACCGAGAGCGTTTCGCCCAGGCTGAGCGACGCGCCCAGATCCTGGCTCAGTTCGAAAAGAGTTTGCGCTTCTTGCCGCGCCGCCGCAATTGATCCCAAAAAGCTTCGCTCCGGAGACTGGCGCTGTCCCTGCGCCGCAAAACCGGCCGCCGGCTTGATTGCCGGCTCGACATTCGCGTCCTGCTCCTTAACTTCCGTCGATAATTTCTGCTTCACCAGCCCGTGCGTGCGTTCGTGGACCAAATGTTCCAGTTCCACATACCGTCGCTGCAGCACGTTCACCACATCCGGATCGAAGGACTTGCCCGATTCCTCCACCAGCCGCGCCATAGCTTCATTCAATGGCAGCGCCCGCCGGTATTGCCGGTCCGAAGCCAGCGCATCCAGAAAATCCACCGCCGCCAGAATGCGGGCCCCAATCGGAATCTCCGTCCCTCGCAATCCCAGCGGGTAACCCGTCCCGTTAAACTTTTCGTGGTGCGCCCGCACAATCGGCACCACCGGATAGGGAAATTGCACCCGCTCCAGAATCTCCGCCCCCACCAGCGGATGGATCTTCATCTTCTCGAATTCTTCCGGCGTCAATCTCCCCGGCTTCGAAACAATGTGCTCCGGAATCGCCAGCTTTCCAATGTCATGCAGCAGCGCCGCCGCCTGCAACGCTTCCATCTCGGCTTCGCTCACGTCCAGTTCCTTGGCCACCTCGACTGCATACACGCGGACCCTCTGCAGATGGTCATGCGTCGTCTGGTCTTTCGCCTCGATGGCCAGCGCCAGCGCCTCGATCGTGCGCATGTGCAGGTCCGCCATCTCTTCCACATGCCGCTTCTCGTCTGAAAGTTTTCCCAGATACAGGCGGTAAGAGCGGTAAATCAGGTACACCACCGGAAGCGTCAGCAACGATGTCTGCCAGTCCGTGAAGCCGTGCAGCCAGCTGATCATCCCCACTACGCCCGCGCCCACCAGGTAGTAGGGAAAGCTCCAGAAATAGCAATCGGACCAGATTTTTCGCAGTGACCGCCGCTCGGTCAAGGAAATAACCGCCGCCACCGGCAGCGTATTCGCAACAAAGTACACCGACGCTGCCAGAAACAGCGAAGTCGACGGATTGTGTACCGCGCTCTGCCGCAGGAAATAGCGATACGCGCTAAACGTTACCGCAATCGCCAGCGCAGTCGAGCAGACGTTGAAAGTGAGTTGGAGTGGATTCGGGACTTCGTAGTCTAGACATTGCACCACCACAGCCGCACAGGCTAGCGCCATGGTTTCCGGCAAACTCAGTTCCAGCACACCCAGCAGCAGAAACAGAAAGTTCACCGACATCGTGCCGGTTATACCCGGCAGGTTCACTTTGAGCCGCGAAGCGGCCAGCGCGATCACCAGGTAGCAGAAAAACTTGAGCGGATTCTCGCTTCTCCCGTGCCACACCGAATACGTCAGGATGGTCGTCCCGCACAGCACCACCACGGCGATAAAAAGACGCGGGGCGGCGCTGATCTCCCTCCAGCTTTGAGGGCGAGAAGTTTTCATTCCCGGCACACTCCCGTCCCAGACAAACCGAGCCGCCATTCCATCGAGTTATAGATCGGCTTAAATGGAGCCAACACTCATTGATATCAGGCAGATGACGGGCGGAAAAGGATCGACGGTGTTCCTGCATAAACTTCCGTAACCGGGGAGATGACGGTGTGGAATGATGATTACTGACGGTTTGGCATCGTCGGAAATGCCGACTGGCTAAGTTATAGAAACAGCAAGCGGATGAATCCCAGTAACCAAAAGCAAAGAATCAAGGGCGGAGAGCCCGGCTTTCCGCCCGCCCGAACAGACAAAACGTCATCCGGTCGTTACAGCGCGTAGATTGCCGCCTTAAAAATGGAATCCCAACTGCGCCGTCAGCGCCCTCGGCGTCACAAAATGGGTTCCGCTGAAAGTCGACAAAAAGTTATACAGCGCCGTTTTGTTAGCCACGTTGATCGCCGTCAACTGCAGGCTCCATTTATAGCGGTCGCCTTTGAAAAGGTTGTCGTGACCCAGCGAAAGATCGAACAGGTTGCGCGACGCAATCCGCGGCGGATTGCGGTCGTCGTTCTCGGTATTCGGCGCCGGCACTCTGATGCGGTTCGATCCAAACTGCGATGCCAGGCAAGTCGCCGAGGGCAGCGGAGTCGTCGGAGTTGCATGCGCTCCATCGCATGTAAATCCAGCTTCAAACTCCTGATCGGCGCTTAACGGATTTCCAAAAGTATCCTGCAACATCACCGCCGGTTGTCCGCCGATCATTGTCGACTGCGGGCAATTATTCCCCGCCTCGACTCCGTAGCATGGCGCATTGCCCGCCACCAGTCCGCTGTCATAGCGCCAGTTCCCCCCGAACCACGGACCGGTCTTCCACGGCTGATATTGCAAATGCGTAGTCTGGTTGAACTTCTCGTCATGATCGATACGGAACGGGAGTCCTGCGCCAGTCGATACCGTCGCGCCCGCCCCGCCAATCTGCGGCTGAAAGAACCGCGCCGCCACGCTCGAAAACACCATCTGCGCCGTAAAGCCATGCAGATTCGGCACTTTGAGCGTCCCCGCATACCCCGGAATTTTCGCATTGTGCCACTCGATCGGGAACGTTATCGGAGTGTTGCCGAGCACGCTGAAATCGTAGCCATTGTGCGTGTATTTCGTAATCCACTCGCCCGAAAAAACTAGATACCTCCCGAAAGCCTGCTCCAGTCCGGCGTGAAATTCGTTGCGAAACCCAGGGCTCAACGGATTCGCCAAACCCGCCAGGCTCGGACTGCAAGCCAGCAGCGGATTCAATACCGCATTGCTGCACCCGATGCTCGAAAGAATCAGGTTCTCATTGAACGGAGACTCCAACGTCCGCGCATAGGACACGCGAAGAACCGTACCCGTCTTTTTGACGTTGTACGAAATTCCTATCCGAG
>DATEBK010000303.1:0-7048 GCA_035287825.1 Terriglobales bacterium | reverse complement strand
TGAAGGGATGGAAATACTACGAATTTCGGCGAGCCAGATATCGTATCGAACAGGATCCAAACTTCAAGGATAATAAACGGTCAGATTCTGCCTTTGTTGCCAAGGTGCTTCCCGACCTTAAGGCGGCGTACACAGCGTACGTAGAAGCGGGCCGCGTGAAAGGCTGGTTCTCCGAGGGAGAAGGCGTCGTCGAGCGGTGGGTTAATCTGAATAATATAGACCTTTCAGGCGCGTGAACTGGGATTCGGGGGCGTCCCGCGAACGACGACTACACCTGCCACACGTCAAAAAAGGCCCCGCTCTTGCGAGCGGGGCTTTGGTTTTGCGCCGAAGGCGCGTCTGCCTGAACGGCCAGTTCTAGTACATGCCGTCCATGCCGCCGCCGCCGTGGCCGCCGCCCGGAGTGGGAGCTTCCTTCTTTTCAGGAATGTCCGCTACCAGGGCTTCGGTGGTGAGCATCAGAGCGGCGATGGAGCCGGCGTTGGTGAGTGCGGTGCGCACTACCTTGGTCGGATCGAGCACGCCGGCCTTGACCAGATCTTCATAATCGCCGGTCAGAGCGTTGTAGCCGAAGTTGTTGTCTTTGGAGTCGTTGATCTTACCGATCACGATGGCACCTTCTTCGCCAGCGTTTTCGGCAATCTGACGCAGAGGCTCGGTGATGGCGCGCTTCACGATGTTGACACCGATCTGCTCGTCACCTTCCAGCTTCAGCTTGTCGAGGGCCGCAACGCAACGCGCCAGCGCCACGCCGCCGCCGGGGACAATGCCTTCTTCGACGGCTGCACGGGTGGCGTGCATCGCGTCTTCGACACGGGCCTTGGTCTCTTTCATTTCGGTTTCGGTTGCGGCGCCGACTTTAATGACGGCCACGCCACCGACCAGCTTCGCCAACCGCTCCTGCAGCTTCTCGCGGTCGTAGTCGCTGGTGGTCTTTTCGATCTGTCCGCGAATTTCCTTCACGCGGCCCTGCACGTCTCCGGGCTTGCCTTTGCCTTCGACGATGGTGGTGTTGTCCTTGTCGATGGTGACTTTCTTGGCTTGTCCGAGGTCGGCGAGGGTAACGTTCTCGAGCTTGATGCCCAAGTCTTCGGTGATGGCCTTGCCGCCGGTCAGGGTTGCGATGTCCTGCAACATGGCCTTGCGACGATCGCCGAAGCCGGGGGCCTTGACGGCTGAGACTTGCAGCGTGCCACGCAGTTTGTTGACGACGAGAGTGGCGAGCGCTTCACCTTCGACGTCCTCAGCGATGATCAGGAGCGGCTTGCCGCCCTTGGCGATCTGCTCGAGCAGCGGGAGCAGGTCTTTCATGGAGCTGATTTTCTTTTCGTGGATCAGGATGTACGCATTTTCCTGAACCGATTCCATGCGCTCCGGATCGGTAACGAAATAAGGAGAGAGATAGCCGCGATCGAACTGCATGCCTTCGACGACGTCGAGCTGGGTTTCGAGCGTCTTCGACTCTTCGACGGTGATGACACCATCTTTGCCGACTTTCTTCATGGCCTCGGCAATGATCTTGCCGATGGTCTCGTCGTTGTTGGCGGAGATGGTGCCGACCTGGGCAATCATGTCGCCGGAGACGGGCTTGGAGAACTTATCGAGCTCACCCTTCTCGCGGTTGCCTTCCTTATCGAGGCGGCCGGTAATCGCGATGACGGCCTTTTCGATGCCGCGCTTGATGGCCATGGGATTGGCGCCAGCAGCAACGGTCTTTACGCCCTCGCGGAAAATTGCCTGGGCAAGAACGGTGGCGGTGGTGGTGCCATCGCCGGCGACGTCAGAGGTCTTGGAAGCAACTTCGCGGACCATCTGGGCGCCCATGTTCTCGATGCCGTTGGGCAATTCAATTTCTTTGGCTACGGTGACGCCGTCTTTGGTGATGGTCGGCGAACCGAATTTCTTTTCGATGACAACGTTGCGGCCCTTGGGGCCGAGAGTGACCTTCACAGCATCAGCCAAAAGGTTGACGCCGCGGAGAATCGCCTGTCGCGACTCTTCTCCGTGAACAATTTGCTTTGCCATAACTGTTTGCTCCTCAATTTAATTTTTGTGCAGGCGATGCCTGCGGAATTCTTCGGCTGCGAGCTGCGAGCTACGCGCTTCGAGCAGGCAACCTCAAAAGCTAGCGGCGCGATCCGGCGGTTTCTTTCTTGGCTGAGCTGGTTGCACCCGTCAGGATGCCGAGAACTTCTTCTTCACGCATGATGATGAAGTCTTCGCCGTCGATCTTGATTTCGGTGCCGGAGTACTTGCCGAACAGGATGCGGTCGCCTTCTTTCACGTCGAGCGGACGGACCTTGCCTTCTTCGTTGATCTTGCCTTTGCCGGCGGAGATGACTTCTCCCTCCATCGGTTTGTCTTTGGCGGAATCGGGGATAATGATGCCCCCGCGGGTGGTATCGGCTTCTTCGACCCGACGGACCAGAATGCGGTCATGGAGCGGGGTGAATTTCGTGGCCATGGTTGCTTACTCCTTTCAAGAGTGGTTGATTAGGGTTGACCTAGATTGCAGAAAGTTCCCGAAAAATCAGGACTGTTAGCACTTAACTATCACGAGTGCTAATTATAAGAATGTGAGTGGGTCTTTGTCAAGGGTCACCCCAACCCATTAGGACATCTTGGGTTTTGGCCGTGGATTCCAGGGGCATCCGCTGCTGGAACCCCCTCGCCCGGGCGGTGGGGTGCGTGCCTATCCAGCCTGCCCCTGTCTAAGAGGATATGGCTCCAAAGGCGGGGTCAGTCTGACGCCGAGGAACCTGAGGCCGAGCAACCTGCCGAACCCTCGGCAGGGCTGCCGGGTTCCGTCCCATTTTGGCGAACGCATTTGGGACTCGAATTGGACTAATCCTGCAAATGGCCGGTTTCGGGTCCGGAATGGAACGGATGGTCGTGGCAGGCGGCGTGCTGTGTAAAGGCTTGTAAATAACCTCCAGTCATGCGGCGGTCTGGCCAGCCACGAGACCCAGGGAATGTCTTGCTCGATCGTGCTTGCCCGTCGAACGCAGCCAGCGCTGGCGAGGCTGTCCTTTTTGCTAGGGAAGATCGAGGAGAGTGTGTGGGGATATCTGGCCTGAACTGCGTGGAAAACTGCGTGAATTGCCATCTGCGCACGCGGAGTTTTTTCTGTGATCTTGCGCCTAATGCACTGGAGGAATTCAACCGAATCAAACATGCGGCAATCTTTCCGGAACATGCGGTGGTGCTGGTGGAGGGCCAGAGTCCATGCGGAATCTTTGTTCTCTGCCAGGGACGGGCCAAGCTGTCGACCACTTCGCGCGAAGGCAAGACGCTGATTGTGCGGATTGCGGAAGCGGGCGAAGTGTTGGGTTTGCACGCGGTAGTGACGGGCGGCCGGTACGAGTTGACGGTTGAAACCATGCAGCCGTGCCAACTGGACTTTGTGGGGCGCGATGACTTTCTGCGGTTCTTGAAGACGCACCCTGCGGCGTCGGTGCACGCGACGCAGCATCTGGCGCGGGACTGCTCGGATGCCTATGGCGTGGCTCGGACGATTGGGTTATCACACTCGGTCTCGGAGCGGTTCGCGCGGTTTCTGCTGGAGAGTGCGTCCGAGGGCGAGGTCAACCGGGGAACGGTTCGGGTGCGGCTGGCACTGACGCACGAAGAAATCTCACAACTGATTGGTACGAGCCGGGAAACGATTACGCGGCTGCTGTCGGAGTTCCGGAGAAACGACATGGCGGAATTGAAGGGGTCGATGCTGATCATCCATGATCGTCCGGCGCTGCAGAACATGCTGAGAGCTTAAAGGGTTCTCCTGGAAGAGGCCATCGTCGAGGAAAGTGAAAGTCCCCACTTCCTGAAGAGGGCGGGAAGTGGGGCGGCGAGGCGTTGAAGGTCTGGCTGTGCCCAATCTGGTTAAGAGCGTCTGACCCGGCATTAGTCATTGGTCGTTGGTCGTTGGTCGTTGGTCGCTGGTCGTTGATAGTCGTTGATCGGTAGTCGGTAGTCTTTGACGCCTGGGGTCCGGCGAATAGGAAACAACATAGGATGGCTGGCGATAAGCCCATCGCCCGTTCCGGCCTCGATGTCAACCGCTTGAGCCAACTCCGCAGGAACCGTAACCAGGCTGCGCGAAGTCCGCTATAATCCTCAGCGATCACCTTCGTTTTCCGATGGCGCTTACTCCAGGGACAAAGCTCGGCCCATACGACATCCAATCGCTTCTCGGTTCCGGGGGGATGGGTGAGGTCTATCGGGCGCGCGACGCGAGGCTGGACCGCGTTGTTGCGATCAAAGTGCTTCCCAAGTCTTACTCGGCGGATGGGGAGCGGTTGCAGCGGTTCATGCAGGAAGCACGGGCGGCGGCAGCGTTGAACCATCCAAACATTCTTTCGATTTTCGATATTGGCGAAGAACGCGGCGCGCCATACATCGTTTCAGAGTTGCTGGAAGGGCAGACTTTGCGGGAACGGATTCGGAGTAGTCCGCTGCCGAGCCGGAAGGCGATTGATTACGCGCTGCAGGTGGCGCGGGGGTTGGCGGCAGCGCACTCGAAGGGGATCGTGCACCGCGACCTGAAACCGGAGAACTTGTTTCTGACCCATGACGACCGGGTGAAGATCCTCGACTTTGGGCTGGCGAAACTGACGCGTCCGGAGACCGACCCAGATGCGGATGCGGCGACGGTGCAGGTAAATACGGAACCGGGGCAAGTGATGGGGACGGCGGGATATATGTCTCCAGAGCAGGTGCGGGGAAAAACGGCGGACAATCGCTCGGACATTTTTGCGTTTGGCTCGATTTTGTACGAGATGCTTTCGGGGAAGAGGGCGTTTGAGGGCGAAAGCCCGGCGGATACGATGAGCGCGATCCTGAAAGAAGAGCCGGTCGAGCTTTCGGAAGTGACGCGCAATGTGACTCCGGCGCTGGAACGGATTGTGCGGCACTGTCTAGAGAAGAATCCGGGATTGAGGTTCCAGTCGGCGGGAGATCTGGCGTTCAATCTGGAGGCGCTGACGGAAAGCTCGGTGGGCAGTTCGGTAAGCAGCGCGGTTGCGGGTTCGGCGATTGGCTCGGCAACGCGGCGGGAGACAGCGCTATCGGGAATGGTCGAGTCCATGCCGATGGAGCAGACCCGAGCGGAGAAAGCACAGGTTTCGGACGGAAGATCGCACGGAAGATTGTTGGGAGTGTTGGGTGCAGTGGTGCTGGCGGGTGTGATGCTTGGGGTGGGATGGTGGCTGGGTCGCGGGAGTGGGAGCGCTCCGCTGCCGCAGTATCAGCCGATTACGTTTCGGACGGGTTCGATTGGGAATGCGCGATTTTCGCCGGATGGCAGCATTGTTTACAGCGCTTCGTGGGATGGCGGGGAAAACCAGTTATATGTCGGGCGCGTGGATGACAATGGCGCGCGCGAACTGGGAGTGAAGGATGCGGAACTGCTTTCGATTTCGAAGAGTGGAGAGTTGGCGGTCCGGCTCAGGTCGGTGAATGTCGGCGGGTGGGCGGAGACGGGGACGCTGGCGCGGATTCCGATGAGCGGCGGCGCTCCGCGAGAAGTGCTGAACAATGTGCAGGACGCGGACTGGGCGGCGGATGGCGAGAATATGGCGGTAGTGCGTTACTTGCCTGAAAGCCAGCATTGGCGATTGGAATATCCGATTGGGAAGGTATTGTTCGACGGTACGAACTGGATTAGCCATCCGAAGATATCGCCGGACGGGAAGTGGATAGCGTTTGCGGATCATGAGAACGCGGCGGGCGACGATGAGGGCTCGGTCGCGCTGATTGGCACGAGTGGAAGCGATAAGGAGAAAATGCTTTCGACAGGGTGGGTGGCGCTGGAGGGAATTCTGTGGTCTCCGGGCAGCGATGAGATTTGGTTTGGGGCCGCGAACGATCCGAGCGGCGTGCACCCGCGAGCGGTAACGCTATCCGGCAAGGTACGGATGATTGCCAGTGCGCCAAGTGCGATCTGGCTGGAAGATCTGAGAAACGGCGTGACGCTGATCGTGACGCACAGGCGGCGCATTGGGATTCTGGGAGTGCCGCCTGGTGGGAAAGAAGCGCGCGAACTGGGTTGGTACGACTGGTCGTATCTAAGCGATATAACTCCGGATGGCCGCAAGATATTATTCGACGAGTCGGGGCAAGGGGGCGGACCGAATTACACGGTCTTTGTGCGAGAGACGGAGGCATCACCACCGGTGCGGATAGGCGAGGGAAGAGGATTGGCGATTTCTCCCGACGCGAAGTGGGCGATTACGCAACCGCCGAAGGGCGGTTCGCTGACGCTGGTGCCGACGGGCGCGGGTGAATCCCGGCAGTTGACCCACGACAAAGTGAGTTACGAGAGAGTGCGATGGCTGGCTGGAGGCAAGGAATTGCTGGCGAGTGGCGTTGAGCCGGGACATGGCGCACGAGATTATTTGATTGCGGTGAGCAGTGGCGATTCGCGGGCGGTGACTCCGGAGGGCGTGGTTGGGGTCGTGCCGTCGCCGGATGGACGGAGCACGGCGGTGCAGGATCCGGATGGAAAATGGGGAATCTGGCCGCTGGATGGGAGCGGCATGAGATTGATTCCGGGACTGGACGCGAATTACCGCCTGAGCGGGTGGTCGCCGGATGGAGCGTCGGTGATTGCGCTCCCTGCGCGGCAACAGAGCAAGAGTGGCAGCGTTTATCGGGTTGACGTGGTGACCGGAAAAATGGAGTTAGCGAGAACTATTGGAGAAGATCTGGCCGCCGGATCGGTGAGCTTGAGTGCTTCCTATTTGTCGGGCGATGGAGGCATGTACGCGTATCGCTACATGCAGACGCTGTCGCAGGTGTATGCAGTGAAGGGAATGAAGTAGGTTAGTTGCGAAGATTGACGCTTTCGTCGAATTCCTGCCTGAAGTAGCGAGAAACCTCAAATTGAAAACTTTGCATCTCCTTCTACGACTTTTGTGTCCAGCTTGGGAGTTTCTCCCTTGCTCCAGAGTTTGGTGTGGCTGGTGACGCGATAGCGAAGCGGGCCTCCGTCGGGGCGGTCGCTGCGTTCGAGCGGACGAGGAATGCAGACGAACTCGGCATCGAACGT
>DATEBK010000302.1:0-15321 GCA_035287825.1 Terriglobales bacterium | reverse complement strand
CGTCTCCCGGCTTCCAATTTACCGGCGTGGCCACGCTGTGCTTGGCGGAGAGCTGGATGGAATCGAGAACACGCAATACCTCATCGAAATTGCGTCCGCTGCTCATGGGGTAAATCAGCATCAGCTTGACTTTCTTATCGGGACCGATCACGAACACGGTACGCACGGTGGCGTTATCCGCGGCAGTGCGGCCTTCACTGGTGGCTCCGGCGGTTTCGGGCAACATGTCGTACAGCTTGGCGATCTTGAGCTCGGGATCGCCGATCATCGGATACGTAACCTTATGGCCTTGCGTTTCTTCAATGTCGGCAGCCCACTTGCCGTGACTGGCGACGGGATCGACGCTCAGGCCGATAATTTTCGTATTGCGCTTGGCGAACTCCGGCTGCAGCCCGGCCATGTAGCCGAGTTCGGTGGTGCACACCGGAGTGAAATCCTTGGGATGCGAAAACAGGATAGCCCAGCCGTCGCCGATCCATTCGTGAAAGTTGATGGGGCCTTGGGTGGTTTCCGCGGTGAAGTTCGGAGCTTCGGAATTGATGCGCAGAGACATGTTTGTTCGATCCTCGTGTTTCAGTTTCCGTTTTAGTGATGAATGGCGCCGCTCGCCAAAACCCTACAACATTAGTAGACAATAATATCGTGCGCCCTGGTAACCCGTCAACGCGTCCAAATACTGTGCAAGCTTATCGTAATGCATCAAGCCGGGCTCATGCTTAGCGCACCCGTGCGATGGCGGTGACATTTAGCTATGACTACTTCAGCGCAGAATCCCTCCGCATCCCGTCCTAAGATGTTCCGTCTAAAGATGGTGCAGGTCGATGTCTTCACCGACCGTGCTCTCACCGGCAACTCTCTCGCCGTATTTCTTGACGGCCGCGGTCTCAGCACAGAACAGATGCAGGCCCTGGCGCGGGAGATGAATCTCTCCGAAACTACCTTCATTCTTCCCCGGGACGCCGCGACGGAAAAAGATCGCGGCGTGCGCGTGCGCATTTTTACCGTGCAGGAAGAGTTGCCATTCGCGGGACATCCTACCCTGGGCACGGCTTTTGTGTTACAAGGCCAGACCGGCGCGGACGGAAGCGGTGAAATTCGGCTCGATCTGAATGCCGGTACTGTTCCGGTGAACTTCACCGCCGATCCCGGCGATGGTCGTTCTAGCGAAGATTCGCCACGAGTTGCCTTTGGAGAAATGCGCCAAAAGGATCCTGAGTTCGGAGTGACCCACGACGTGCAGGCCGTGGCCGGCCTGACAAACGTTAGCGCTGCCGACTTCGACGACTCCGTTCCCATTCAAAACGTCTCCACTGGCCTTCCTTACACCATCGCGACCTTGCGTTCGCTGCACACCCTGCAGAACCTGCGCCTCGATCTGGGCCGCGCCTCCGAATATCTGGCGCGCAGCGGAGGAAAATTCTTCTACTTTGTGTGCCGCGACACCGTCGATCCCAAAGCCCGCCTGCACGCCCGCATGCTCTTTTATGGTGGAGACGATCCGGCCACGGGCTCGGCGGCGGGATGCTGCTCGGCCTGGATGGTTGCAAACGCCGTGGCCGCAAGCGATGAGCAGGTTTTGATCGAGCAGGGGCTTGAAGTGCATCGTCCCAGTAGCATTTTTGTTCGCGCAACCAAGAGGGATAACCAGATCGTCAATGTGCGTGTCGGTGGAAATTGTGTCGAAGTGCTCCGGGCTGAAGTTGCAATCGAAATGTAGCGCAACGAAAACCTGCGACTGTCGCGGCCCACCGCGTAATGCCACTTTTGTTTGGCACACCAGAGTGCCATTGGCGAGCGCGCCACTTTACCGCCGTGCAGTTTCTGTTTAGCATTCACCTCGCTCACGATTCAAAAAAAATCGGAGAACGAATTCGGAAACATTTCGGAAGAATATTTTTATAAGATGTTTGGCGGCGAAAGTCCCCCGGTCAGGATCAATGAAGCCCAAGAAAACGATTCTCTGTGTCGACGATAATGAACAAGCGCTCTCGATTCGCAAGATTCTGCTGGAAACCCGTGGCTACCGCGTGCTGGCGTGCAACAGCGGTGAGATGGCGCTCGAGGCCTTTCGCCGCGGCGGCATCGACCTGGTGCTCACCGACCTGATTATGCCGGGCGTGGATGGTTCGCGGCTGATTGAGGAAGTGAAACGCGATTCGCCGCAGACTCCTGCAATGCTGATCTCGGGACGCATCAAGATTTATGAACGCGAAACACAAGCCGACGTCTTCCTCTGCAAGGGAATGTACGAACCCGCCGAACTGCTGGAACGTATACGCCTGCTTCTGGTTCGCAAGCGCGGTCCAAAGCGCCACGGGGAAGTACGCGCTCATGCGGCGGACCTGACACGCGCCGATGGAAGTCACGCGAATGCCAGTCATGGTGATGGCAAGCAGTCTGTCATGCGACGTGCGAATGTCGCGTGAGTTGGCCAAATCGGCTTTCGCCGTGTGATATCGTTTTGTCTGGATGTCCTCTTTCATCGTAGCCAGGGAATTGCGCAAAACTTACCGTGTGGGCAAAGTGGATGTGCCAGCCTTGCGCGGGATTTCCCTCAGCGTGGAAAAAAGTGAGTTCGTTACCATCGTGGGCCCTTCAGGCAGCGGTAAATCCACGCTGTTTTATATGCTCGGTGGCCTCACACGGCCCGATTCAGGCAGCGTGATCATCGATGGCGTGGATTTCGCCGCGCTCTCCGACGGTGAGCGTACGCGCTTGCGTAAACGTAAGATCGGGTTCGTGTTTCAGAAATTCAACCTTCTACCCACGCTCAGCGCTCGCTCGAATATCGAAATCGCCTGCGACATTGCGGGAGCGAAACCGGATTCTGAGTTTCAACAACAAATCACGGAGATGCTTGGCATTGCGCAGCGGCTCGACCATCGGCCGAGCGAGCTTTCCGGAGGCGAGCAGCAGAGAGTGGCGCTGGCGCGGGCGCTGATCAACCGTCCCGCAATCGTGCTCGCCGACGAACCCACCGGCAACCTCGATTCCAAAAGCTCGAGCATCGTTCTCGAAATGTTGCGCCGGTCGAACAAAGATCTTGGACAAACCGTGCTCATGATCACTCACAACCCCGAAGCAGCCGAATATGGCGATCGTATTATCCACATGCGCGACGGCCAGATCGTCGCGCCCGAAGAAGATCCACAGTGGACGCCGCGCCTTCCGGCAGCGGCGGAACACTTGCGCTCCTGAACAGGTGTCCAATGGCACATCGCCACGAATTTACCAAACCGATTCTTCCCGGCAAGGGAGCGACCGACTACGAGCGCTATCTGCGTACCGATGAGTTGCTCGCCCTGCAGAAGACGTCGCAAGAACTCCTGCATAAAGATGAGATGACTTTTCTGGTTGTGCACCAGAGCTCGGAATTGCTCATGAAGGGCGCAGAGTTCGAACTCGGTCGCGCCTTGGAAGCGCTCGATCGCGGTGATTACGGAAACTGCACACGCCTTATCCGGCGCGCTATTTCACTGCTCGAACCGACCATCGGCCTGCTCCACATTCTGGAAACGATTTCGCCCTGCGATTATCACCTCATTCGCGCCGGACTCGGGCACGGCAGCGGTCTCGATTCTCCTGGATTCCTCTCACTACTGCACATTGGCCCGCGCCTCGGGCAAGCCTTTCACGAGCAACTGGGCCGCGCTGGCATCAACATCGGCGACCTCTATCGGCGTCACGAAGAATTCTTCGGCCTGCACGATGTTGCCGAGCGCCTGCTCGACTTCGACGAGCGCATGCAGTTATTCCGTTTCCACCATCTCAAGCTTGCCGAGCGCGTCATCGGAGGTCGCGTCGTCGGCACCATGGGAACCCCGGTTGAAGTCCTGCAGCAGCGCATGGAAAGCTGGCTCTACAAAGACCTGTGGGACGTCCGCAACCAGATCACGGCCGCTACCAACGAGACCGCTGCGGGCGGGAAGTATTAACGTGGGGCGGCCGTTCAAGAAATCTGTCCTCGATTTATGATTCGCCATCGTGCGCGGAGGACGAAGTTTCCGAAAATGATCCGATCACAAAGCGCATCTCGCATCACGACCGCCGTCGCGATTCTGTTGAGCGCGGGTATCGGCAATCCATCGTCATGGATACACGCGCAATCGGCGTCCACCGGTTCCGCCGCGACAACTCCAGCCGTTGCCGTCGGCCCGCAGTACGATTCGACCCATGTCTATGTCGCTTCGCAAGACGTTGACCGCTTCGTGGCGAGTTTCCTTGCGACCTTTGGCGGACAAAGCAGCAAGCAGATCGTTGCCACCGTCACCCCCACTCCGAGTAGTACGACCTCACAAATACTTCATACTCCGGTCGGAATAGTGTCTCTCTTCGGATTTAAGACGCCGGTGCCATTTCCCTTTGGCTCCGAGCGCACCGGATACCTTGTCACCGACATGGACGTTGCCATCCGTGCCGCTCGCGAAGATGGCGCCGACATTCTGGTTGCGCCGTTTGCGGATCCCATTGGACGCGACGCCATCATCGAGTGGCCCGGTGGAGTCAAGATGCAGCTCTACTGGCACACGACACCGCCATCCTACGCGCCATTACTCACGGCGCCAGAAAACCGCGTCTATATATCTCCGGATCGAATCAACGAGTTTCTCCACGGCTTTCTGGCGTTTTCACATGGCAAGATGGTTTCCGATGATGCTCATGCACCGGGCCTGGAAATCGGTCGGTCGCGCGAGACTTATCGCCGCATCAGGATTGAATCGATCTTCGGCAAGATGACAGTATTGGTGACCGACGGCCATCTTCCCTATCCTTACGGACGGGAGACTACCGGCTACGAAGTCGCAAATCTCGCCGAAACGCTCGCGAAAGCGCAGGCTGCCGGAGTCACGGTGCTGGTGCAGCCCTACGTCGTTGATGAACGGAACGCAACTGTGGTCGAATTTCCCGGTGGTTACGTAGCGGAGATCCACTCAGCCGCTCGCCGGTAATTTCTGGCTGACTTAAAAGCCAACTTCAACCAGCTGAAAAACTGCATTTGCGCCGCGATTACCCGCCGGTGATTGTAGGTATGGAACCGCGTAGTCGCGATCCGCGCACCTCATGCCCGACACAGCGCGAGGCGATGGCTTGGGAACTTGAATAAAAAGGGCAAGTACCTTCGCCGGCTTTCGCCAGAAGGTCACCTGCCCTTGAACTTTGCTGCCGCGTTCGAAGTCGCCTAGCGTTTGCCAACTACGTGGCCATGTCCATCCCGCACTTCGTTCCCCTTGAAATGGTCGATCCTGTCCAAGCGTCGTCCGGGTTCGGGTTTGTCACCGCGGTTGGGCAGTGGTCCATGGTAGCCATTGTCGGGGTGGAATCGGTTATTGACGTGGCCGTGGAAACCGGCCGGACCGTGAAACCACGGGCCAGCGCCGATGAAAACGCCACCCGAAAACCATTCCGGGCCGTAATAGCCATAAGGTGCGCAGTTGTACGGCGGGACATCATAGTAGCCGTACGGGCATATAGGCGCTACTCCGATCTCGACGCCTACCTGGGCCTGGGCTTGGGGCGCCGTGGCCATGAAGCACATTGCTGCGACAGCCGCCACCGTAAAGAGCTTTAATCCGTTCATCAAGGTCATTTTCACTATTTATCCTCGCTTTTGATCTGAGTGTCTGGTCTTAAGCAATATAGCTATGGATACGATTCCACTGCCCTTCAAAGGGTTGCTGAGCGGCCACAATCAAGAATTGTCAGGAAATGTGCAAGTGCAGTAGAATGAAAGGACGGGCGGGAGTAACTCAGTGGTAGAGTGCGACCTTGCCAAGGTCGAAGTCGCGGGTTCAAATCCCGTCTCCCGCTCCAGCTTCTTGAAGCCCTGCGACTGCTAGGGCTTTTCGTTTTAGCGCGTTAGTTTAGGAGTGCCGTTGTCTTGAACCGGCCGGCGCGGTAGCCAAGTGGTAAGGCCGAGGTCTGCAAAACCTCTATCGTGAGTTCGATTCTCACCCGCGCCTCCAAAAATCCGGGCCTTGGCGGTAAGCTTTTCAGCTCACCGCAACCGCACCACCAGGCCGGAGCTTTTTTCTCCGACTCGCCAGTTATAGGCATGAAAAAGGCGACCCGCAGGCCGCCTTTAAATGCGTTCAATCGACCGGCTAGATCCGCGCGCAGACCGCCTTCGTCTGCGTATACAGATTTAGAACGTCCTTCCCCATCTCGCGTCCCCAGCCTGACTGCTTATATCCACCAAATGGCAAAGCCGCGTCGAAAATATTGTAGCAGTTGATCCAAACCGTCCCGGCGCGCAGCATGGCCGCAGTGCGATGCGCCTTCGTGATGTCGTGGGTCCAGATTCCCGCAGCTAAGCCATAGATCGAATCGTTAGCTCGGTTTAACAACTCCTCAGGATTATCGAAAGGAATCGCCGTCACCACCGGCCCGAAAATTTCTTCCTTCACCACCTTCATGGATTCCGTGGTATTGACCAAAACCGTCGGTTCGACGAAATAACCCTTGCCGTCGATCTTGTGTCCGCCCGAAGCGGCTTTCGCGCCCTCAGACATGCCGATTTCAAGGTAATTGCAGACGCGCTGCAATTGCTCTTCTGATACCAGCGGGCCCATGTGCGTCTTCGGATCCAGTCCCGACCCGACCCTGATCTTCGCTGCCTTCGCCGCCACGCCTTCGATCACCTGATCGAACACCGGGCGCTCGACATACAGGCGTGAACCGGCGCAGCAACATTGTCCGTGATTGAAGAAAATTGCGCTGGCCGCGCCCCCAATGGCGACGTCGAGGTCGGCGTCTTTGAATACGACGTTCGGAGATTTTCCACCCAGTTCCAGCGAAACTTTTTTCAGGTTTCCCGTCGCCGCGTGCACGATCAGCTTGCCCACTTCGGTCGATCCGGTAAAGGCAATCTTATCCACCAAATCGTGGGCGGCGAGTGCCGCGCCCGCCGTCTCGCCATATCCCGGAACGACGTTCACCACGCCATCGGGGAAACCCGCTTCCATAATCAATTCGCCCAGACGCAACGCGGAAAGCGGCGTCTGCTCGGCCGGCTTCAGGACGACCGTGCATCCCGTCGTCAGCGCCGGAGCCAGTTTCCACGCTGCCATCAGCAGCGGAAAATTCCACGGAATAATCTGGCCCACAACGCCTACTGGTTCACGCAGCGTGTAGGCGTGGTAATTCACGCCGGGAGTGTAGGGCACCGAGAGAGGAATCGTCGTCCCTTCAAGTTTGGTTGCCCACCCCGCCATGTAGCGGAACATCTCGACCGCAAGCGGCACGTCGGCGCCACGCGCAACGGTGAGTGGCTTGCCGTTATCCAAGGTTTCCAGGGTCGCGAATTCTTCAATGTGCTCTTCCAGCAGGTCGGCAAGTTTCCAGATCAGCTTGCCGCGCTCAGAAGCTGTCATGCGCGACCACGGACCGCTGTCAAACGCCTTGCGCGCGGCTTTTACGGCAAGATCGATATCCTGCTTGTCGCCTTCCGCCACTTGTGCCAGCACTTCGCCGGTCGCCGGATTGTAGGTAGCAAAAGTCTTGCCTGAGACGGCATCCAGCCACTTGCCGTCAATCAGCATCTTGCGTGGTTTAGAAATGAATTCGCTGACGCGGGAATCAATCTGGATCGGGGAAACTGCGATGCCCATATATCCTCCTTGAAAACAAGATCGAGTAAAAGTTTCGTTAAAGTGCTGGTCGCCTGAAAAAATACTAGTCCCGTGAAACGGCTAAGGCAACTCCGCGGAATCTCCCTCGGACTCTGGTGGCAGACGCTATTTGATGTCTTTCATTGCGAGCAAAGTGCCATAGTCGCGGCCCCACTGGTCGACGGCCCGCGCTACCACTCCCGCAAAAGCCTCCCGAAGTTCCGGAAACTTCGCCACCAGGGCCTTGATCACGGATGTATTCTCCTGAAACATTCGTGCCGCGTCCGACACGTCAGCTGCCTGGTACTTTACGACCACATCGAGATCGTTGCCAACGCCCAGCGGAAAGACCTCCGTCAGATGATAAGCCTTCACGCCAACGGATAAATCCGCCATATCTCCGCCCACCGGCAGATCGGACGGTTGCGTGGCCTGCGCCTCATCGTACAACTGGTCGGTCGAGAGCGTACTCATGAAATCCACCGGCGACGACAGGGCGATTGCTTCCCGGTAATACAGCCAGGCATCGCGCTTTTGCGATTTTGCTTTGAAGTCGCGGGCGTGCTGCGTGAACCATCCAGCATCATGCCCCGCCGCTTGTGACGGACGCGCATAAAAGCCCGCCAGTTTCCAGTCGGCGCCAATTTGCTGCAAAACCAAAGTCAACGTCAGGGCTGGCTGGGCGCCTTGTACATCAAGAATCGCGACAGCGTATTTGCCCGGCGGCAGATTCTTCAGGACGAAAGTCGCGCTCTCTTTGGTCTGACCCGATTTCCCGTTGGCAAATACCACGAACACTCCACACAGAAACTCAGCGCGCGGCAGGGGATTTGGGCCATCGACGATCAGAACAAAAGGTGGGCGCAGCATAGCCTGCGCAGCGGCAAATGCGGGCTGGTTCTCCTTCACCGCCGCTTCGATGCCCGTAAAACTTGCAGCTACGCTCGAGATGGAACTCTGCTTCAGGCCGGCAATATCGCCGTGCGCCGACATTTCGAAATAGTGCTTGGCCGTAGTTTCGAGCCCGGCTCGCGCCGACGCATCCAGGTCCGCAGCGGTTTGGCACGTCTGCGCCTGGCACATCTGAGCCACGGACGACGCACCGACCAGCGCGAGCCACAGCCATCGACGTCGGTTCGCATGTCGCGGATGCGACGCGACGTCCGCTGAAATGTCCGCCGAAGTGCCCGCAGAAGCGCTCAAGAAAAAGCCTCCCGTGGCATTCTACGCGTTCCTGCGGTCGAGAACTGTGTGGATTGCTCAAAAGGCTATGTCCGGAATTCCCCGGAGGCCGCCTTGCCAGGTAATCAGCGTCCGAGACTTGCGTAATCACAGCGCAAGAATGAGGTCGTCTGCCGTTCCATGAGAGATGGTAAAATCAGCTTGACGGCGTTTTGAAATGGGGTATTTAGGATGTTGCATTTGCGTGGATGGGCGACTTTAGGAATCTTGGCGGTGACGGTAGCCGTCAGCGCCCAGGCACAGGATGCCAAGCCTACGCCGCCGGCCACCGCCCCGACCACCCCACATCGACTCTCGCGCAAGATTCAAAAACCGGTTGAGCTTCCGCCGATGCCTCGCGGACCGCTGACTCCCTTGCCGATGGATCAGATTCCTGCAACTCCAGCCAAGGTTACCTATCAGGATGGGATGCTTACCATATCGGCCCAGAATTCGAGCTTAGTCGAGATCCTGGGCGATGTACGAAAACTTACCGGAGCTTCGATCGACATTCCACCGGGCTCGGCGGTCAATGAGCGAGTGGTCACGAATCTCGGACCCGGTGCGCCACGCGATGTTCTGGTTGGATTACTGAATGGATCCTCTTTCAACTACGTGATGGTCGGTTCCAATTCCGATCCCAACGCCGTTTCCAGCGTGATTCTTACTACCAAGCCTCCGTCTTCGGGTGACGTGCGGACCGTCGCTAGCGCGGCCCCGGCTCCATATGACAACACTCCGGCAACCCCCGACACGCCGGCGAGGCCGATGCCATTCAGGCGAGCGCCGTTCGCCGGCGGGCCTCCCAACAACGGGGCTGCCGCGGCGAATGCCGACAAAGACGACGACGATAAAGACGATAAGGATGACGACGACGACCAGGCCCAGCCCGGTCAGTCCAACACCAATGGCCAGGATCAGCCACAGGATGCCAATCAGCCCAATGCGGGGCCAAAAACGCCTGAGCAGATTCTCCAGATGCTGCGCAACCCGGCCCAGCCCGGTGCCCTTCCGCCAAATCAACAGCCGCCCCAGCCACCCCAGCAGTAATGGAAGGGTGTGCACCTAGGCAAGCTTGACCAGCATCCGAAGGCGATCGATCAGGCAGGCCATCCACCAGCAAGGTGATCTATCAGGAAAGTAGAATCGGCATGGTGCTAGTCGCCGCTGGCGCGGCTTTGCTCTGGCAACAGCCCCGAAAAAGTGTTGGTGGGTCGCGATGGATTTACCGCGGCCAATACGGCGCTGATGGCGCAATACGCGCCGAAAACACCGAAAATTACGGTCAGGATTGCAGTGCTGGTGATTAGGAAAGCTACGAACAATGCGCTCACGTAAGGGACCCTTGCTGGCAGACGCTCTCTAAATCAGGCGGCTGCAAATGTTTAACTCTAACCGCATTTGACCCCCGCTGTTGTTAACAACTAAGATACGGGAATCGGACTGCGTATCTCCACTCTCCAACATTTCTTGGGACCCGTCCACGTTACGGAAGTCCATATAGACAGCGTCAAATGGCCATCACCAGGATTTCGGTGCGCGGCGCGCGCCAGCACAACCTGAAGAACATCGACGTCGAGATTCCCCGGAATACTTTGACCGTCGTTACGGGCCTCAGCGGCTCTGGGAAATCCTCGCTTGCCTTTGACACGATTTATGCCGAAGGCCAGCGACGCTACGTAGAAACTCTTTCCGCCTACGCCCGCCAGTTCCTCGATCAGATGGAGCGGCCCGACGTCGATTCGCTCGATGGGCTAAGTCCGGCGATTTCGATCGAGCAGAAAACCACCAGTCGCAGTCCACGTTCTACGGTTGGCACCATCACCGAGATTTATGATTACCTGCGCCTGCTCTACTCATCGATCGGAATCCCGCACTGTCCCAATTGCGGCAAGCCGATCACCCGCCAGTCAGCCGAGCAGATCGTGCAGCGCGTGATGGCGCTCACCCCCGATGACCGCGTCATGATCATGGCGCCCATCGTCCGCGGCCGCAAAGGCGAATTCAAGAAAGAGATGGAGAAGCTGGTGCAGCACGGCTTCTCGCGCGCCCGCGTGGACGGTGAACTGGTCAACCTGGAAGACGATCTCGCGCTCGACAAACGCAAGAACCACACCATCGAAGTCGTCGTCGATCGTTTGTTGGTCAAGCCCGGAATCGAGCATCGCCTCGAACTTTCCGTCGGTCTGGCCATGAAACTCGGTGGCGGACTGGTCCTGGTGGCGGTGGTCAATGGAGAGGAAACGCTTTATTCCTCTCGCCTCGCCTGTCCCGATTGCGGCATCAGCGTGCCCCAGCTCGAGCCTCGCTCGTTTTCGTTTAACAGTTCTTATGGCGCTTGTCCCGAGTGCCACGGCCTGGGCAGCCGCTACGATCTCGATCCCGCCAAGGTGATCGTCGACTGGTCAAAACCGATTCTCGACGGCGGATTAGGTCCCGGTTCCTCGTCGCAAAATCTCGTCCGCAGCATTCAGCTCCTCGTCCAGGCGTATGGCTTCGACTTGTCGACCCCATTCGAAAAGTATCCTGACAAAATTCAGAATCTGTTGTTGTACGGCGAGCCGCAGCGCGGCGGCAAAACGGGGTTCCTCGGCATCCTCGGTCACCTCAAGCAGAATCTGGAATCGTCAACCTCCGATACCTATCGCGAATACTTGCTCGATTTCATGTCCGCCACGGAATGCTCCGTCTGCCACGGCAAGCGCTTGCGCCCTGAAAGCCTCGCCGTCAAAGTGAACGGCATGTCGATCGCCGATTTCACCAGCCTGCCGATCGCTCGCGCGCTCGAAGCGGCGCGCAAAATCAAACTCACCGGCAAGGAACTGACGATTGCCGGGCGTATCGCGCACGAGATCACGCAGCGCCTTGAGTTCCTCAACGATGTTGGACTCGGCTATCTCTCGCTCGGCCGTTCTGCCGCCACTCTTTCCGGCGGCGAAGGTCAGCGCATTCGCCTCGCCACCCAAATCGGATCGAAACTCCGCGGCGTTCTCTACGTGCTCGACGAGCCTTCAATCGGACTGCATCACCGCGACAATGGACGCCTTCTCGCCGCGCTCGAAAATCTGCGCGACCTCGGCAATACCGTGCTCGTCGTCGAGCACGATGAAGAAACCATCCGCCGCGCTGACTACGTCATCGATCTCGGCCCCGGCGCTGGCCGTCATGGCGGCGCTCTGGTAGCAAGCGGTACCCCCGCCGAAATCATGGCCTCGCCCGATTCGCTCACCGGCGCCTACATCTCCGGCCGTCAGCGCATCGCCATGCTCGACCAGCGCCGCAGCCCAAATGGCAAAGCCCTCACCATCCTCGGCGCACGCGAGAATAATCTCAAGAATCTGGATGTTGTCTTCCCGCTCGGCGTGATGACGGTCGTCACCGGCGTTTCCGGCTCCGGTAAATCTACGTTGGTCAATGACATTCTCTATCGCGCCCTGGCACGGCAGCTCTATCGTTCGCGAGAGGAACCTGGCGCCCACAAATCCATTACCGGAGCTGAGCTGATCGACAAAGTGATTCGCATCGACCAGTCGCCGATCGGCCGCACTCCGCGCTCCAATCCGGCGACTTACACCGGCATCTTCGCCGCCATTCGCGACCTCTACGCCATGCTGCCCGAATCGCGCGAGCGCGGATACAAACCTGGACGTTTCTCCTTCAACGTTGCCGGCGGACGCTGCGAAGCTTGCCAGGGTGAAGGCCAGCGCCGCATCGAAATGAATTTCTTGCCCGACGTCTACGTGCAGTGCGAAGTCTGCGGCGGACGCCGCTACAACCATGAAACTCTGTCGGTGCATTACAACGGCTCTTCCATCGCCGACCTGCTCGAAATGCCCGTCTCCGATGCGCTCAAAATTCTCGAGAACATCCCCCAGGTCAAGCAGAAGCTGCAAACGCTGGTTGATGTTGGCCTGGGCTACATTCATCTCGGTCAATCGGCCGTGACGCTCTCCGGCGGCGAAGCCCAGCGCATTAAACTGGCCCGCGAGCTCAGCAAACGCCAAACCGGCAAAACTCTTTATCTGCTCGACGAACCCACCACCGGCTTGCACTTCGATGATGTGCGCAAGTTGCTTGACGTGCTCCACCGTCTCACCGATCTCGGAAACACGGTTATCATCATCGAGCACAATCTCGATGTCATTCGCAACGCCGATTGGATCCTCGATCTCGGTCCCGAAGGCGGGGAAGAAGGCGGACGCATCGTGGCTCAGGGAACACCCGAGCAAGTGGCGCGCATGAAAAAGTCCTACACCGGCCAGGCATTGACCGCGTACTTCAATAGCTCAGCAAAAAGTGGTTCGGCGAAAAACGGATCGCCCGCCGAGGGCTCAAAGAATGGGTCGGCACAAGTTGCGCTGGCATCGACCGGCATCGAGGAGCGCGCATGAATCTCGCTTCCGGCGCTAACCCTGAGAATTCAGCTGTTGAGCGCTCAGAAGATCAGCGGGCCGACGTTCATCACTCAGATGATCAGCGCGCAGATGCTTCCTCTCTTGCTCCGTTCGTGGTCCCCGTTTCTTCCGAGAGTTTTCCGCCCGGCGAATCGCCAGTTGCTCTGGCCGTACCGCCTGATCCCGCCTGGAACGGCTGGGACGTCGTGCGTCTCATCGTCATCACCATCCTGTCCCTCTTCATCGGCGTGTTCGCCGCATTGTTCATCGCGCGCTGGAAGGTGTATCCCTACATGCCGCTCGGCGAAGTTGCCCGCATTCCCTTGGTCGTCGTCGCCGGACAATCCGTCGCTTACCTTCTCATCCTTGCCTACATGTACGTTCTGGTCACACGCGAGCGCCGCCGTCCCGATTTTCTCGCCGCCATCCACTGGAATTGGCCGTCGCACATGGCCGGTTACGTTGTGTTGGGTTTCGCGCTCTCCATTGGCTTGCAGGCTCTCGCTCACTTCCTGCCCATTCCAAAAGAGCTCCCCATTGACGATTTTTTCCGCACTCCTGCCGAAGCTTGGGCCCTCGGCATTCTCAGCATTACGCTCGCGCCTTTGATGGAAGAACTTTTCTTCCGCGGCTTTCTCTACCCCGTCCTGGCGCGACGTCTGGGTTTGCCCATCGCTGTCTTTTTCACCGCGCTTGGATTTGCCGCACTTCACGGCGCGCAACTCCAGTTTTCCTGGGGACCAGTGCTGGTGATTTTTCTCGTCGGCGTCGTCTTAACCATGGTGCGGGCCAAGACAAATTCCGTCGCCGCCGGAGTCCTTATTCACATGGCCTACAACGGAACCATCACCGTAGCCATGTTCGCCGCCACTGACGGCTTCCGCCATCTGGAGAAACTGAATCAGTAGAATTCTCAGTTCCCGGTACTCAATTCCCAGTTCCCAGTGTTCCCCCGTAAGCTTGTCTGAGAACCGGGAACTGAGAACTGGGATCTGCCTTTCTGCTATCGTAGAAATTCATGTCTCACGCACGGCGAGAACTTCTAACGCTGCTGGCTCGCAAATCCTTTCGCATCGGTGAATTCAAGCTGTCCTCCGGCGGAACCAGCGACTATTACATCGACTGCCGCACCACCACGCTCGATGCCCGCGGCGCGCAGCTGGTCGGGCAAGTCTTCCTCGATGCGATCCACGAACAAGGCTGGAACGCCAATGCCATCGGCGGATTGACCATGGGCGCCGATCCCATCGTCGTAGCCGTTGCCGTAACCAGCGGCAATCTGAATGGCTTCCTCGTGCGCAAAGCGGAGAAGCAACACGGCACCGGCCGCCGCATCGAAGGCTTCGGCGAAAAAGGCGCGCGGGTAGTGATCGTCGACGATGTTTGCACCACCGGATCCTCCACTGTCCAAGCCATCGAAGCCGCCCGCGAATACGGTTTTGAAGTCGTCGGAGCCATGTGCCTGGTCGAGCGCGAAGATGCCCGCGGCCGTCCAAATGTAGAGATCGCTGCAGCACCCGCAAAATTCGTTTCGATCTTCACCGCAACTGATGTGCGAAAAGAGCACTTAGCAATCAACGCCTAGCTGCCAACGACTAACGACTAACGACAAACGACAAACGACCGACTTATGATTCAAACCCTCGAATGGACCGACCGCGGCGTAGTCTTCATCGACCAGACAAAGCTGCCCACCGAAGAAGTCTACGTAACCTGCACCACGCACCAGCAGGTCGCCGACGTAATCCGCAACATGGTAGTTCGCGGAGCCCCCGCCATTGGCGTGGCCGCTGCCATGGGCATCGCACTGGGCGTGCAAAACTCGAAAGCCGAGAACGTCGCCGATCTCAAAAAAGATTTCGACCAGATTTGCGAAACTATCCGCCAGACGCGTCCAACCGCTGTGAATTTATTTTGGGCGATCAGCCGCATGCAGCAGCAATTCGAGTCGCTCGGCTCGCGTCCCATCCCGCAAATTAAACAGGCCCTGATCGAAGAATCCCAGCGCATGCACGCCGAAGACATCGCCGCCAACCAGGCCATGGGACGTCACGGCGCCACGCTCATGCCCTCAACCGGAGGCGTGCTCACCCACTGCA
>DATEBK010000301.1:0-10166 GCA_035287825.1 Terriglobales bacterium | reverse complement strand
GACTGTCTGCGAAAAAAAGCTAGGCTCGAAGCTCCTCTACCGTCCCGCCCTTTCCCACTAACGCCATCTTGGCAATCCCGATAAACAGTCCATGTTCCACAATGCCCGGCGTGTCACTCAGAATCCGCGCCAGCGCCGCTGGATCCTTGATCTCCCCAAAGTTGCAGTCGAGTATCTGATTCCCGTTGTCGGTCACATAAAAACTGCCGTCGGCTTTCGTGCGCACCTTGGGTGACCCGCCCAGCGACGCAATTCTCTTCTCCACCACCGTTCGCGCAAATGCGATCACCTCCACCGGCAACGGGAACTTTCCCAGCACAGCAACCACCTTGCTCGAGTCCGCGACCACGACCATCCTCTTCGACGCCGTGGCAATCACTTTCTCCCGTGTCAGCGCGCCTCCGCCGCCCTTGATCAGATTCAGCTTCGGACCCACTTCATCCGCCCCATCGATTGTGATGTCAATCTCCGGATGCTCGTCCAGTGTCGTCAGCTGAATCCCCACTTCGCGCGCCAGCTCGCCAGTCTTAATCGAGGTCGGAATCCCCACCATCTTCAGTCCCGCCTTCACTCGCTCGCCGAGAGCGACCACCGCGAAGTATGCGGTCGAGCCCGTGCCCAATCCAACCACCTCGCCATCCCGCACCAGTTTCGCCGCAGCTCGGCCCGCAGCTTCTTTCTCGTTGTCATGCGCCATGCATCACTCGTTTCGCCTCGCCCATTTCACCCCTGCCTCACTTGCTGAAAACTGCGATATATGCCAGATATCCCCCCAGCACTAATCCAAAAATGCCCAACAGCCACGACACCAGATCAATCACATATCCGGCTGGTTCGAAGCTGTTGCTGTCGAGTTGTATCTTGGTTTTGTTGTAGCGCTGCAGCCCGGCAAAAATCAGCAGCACTCCGCCCACTGTAGAAATAATCCCCAGCCAGGTCGTCAGGCCGGGCGTTACGGCGGAACTGTATCCCTGCAGCTTCATGAATTCCCGCAGCGCAATCGAAAATCGCCCGATCGCAAATCCGAACACGATGGTCGCAATGCCCGTCCGCAACCACGCCAGAAAAGTCCGTTCGTTCGCCAGATGATCGCGCGCCCGGTTGGGATTGGAGTTTTCAGCCATATTCTCAGCCATGCGCTCGACCATATTCTCAGCGACGAAAGTTGTCGAACGCGACGACACAGCCCGCCATTATTCCACCGCCTGCTCCACCAGCCCCGCGATTCCGGCAATGTTCTTCACCAGCGCTTCCGGAAAGCCGTGCCGCTGCTGCAGGTATTCCGGCGCATTATAAGAAAGCCACACCTGCCCTTTTTCGTCTTGCCACGCCAGCGCCTTCAGCGGAAGATCAATCGCCAGCCGCGGCGCAGCCACCATCAACGGCGTCCCTGCCTTCGGACTCCCAAAAACCAGCAACTGTGTTGGACGCATTTTCAGCCCGGCTTTTTCCGCTTCCCCGCTGTGGTCGATCAGCGCAAATACCGTGATCCCTTTTTCTTTCAGGATCTCTTCCAGCCGCGCCAAAGTCTCCGGCACCGGGTAGCGACTCCGCACATCCACAATTCCATTGTCCACACAGCCTCCGATCGTCGAGCAGCCGTATTCTAGTCCATAATCGTGTTAATAAAGGTCGTGCCTCATTTCCTGCCCTGAATCGGCCCCAGCTCTCTTCTCATCCGTTATTCTATAGAGACATCATTATGGCGACTTCAACTCGCAACCCTGCCAAAGCTACGACCAAGACCTCGGCCAACGGAATCATCGACAAATACGAGCGCGAGCGCGTCTTCAACCTCTTTCGTCAGTTTGGCTATCTCGAGGCCGAACTCAATCCCCTTGGCCTCCTGCCCCCGCAACCTCATCCTGACCTCGAAATCGCCAGCGACAACGAATTTGCGCGCGAGGCTCGCCGCATTTATTGCGGCAGCGTCGGTGTCGAGTTCATGCACATCGCCGACCCCGAGCGCCGCCGCTGGATCCAGGAACAAATCGAAGGCACACCCGCCGCCGTCGATCAGCAGAATGCCTTCAACGTCCTGCTGCGCGCCGATCTGTTCGAGCAGACCCTGCAACAGCGCTATCTCGGCAACAAACGATTCTCCCTCGAAGGCGGTACCTCCCTGTTGACCGCCGTCGATCAGGTTCTCGACGTAGCCGGCGAACACGGCGCCGTTCAACTGGTCATGGGCATGAGTCATCGCGGACGCCTCAATGTCGTGATCCATGTCGCCAATCGTCCCGCCGAAGAAGTGTTCGCCGAATTTGAAGACGTCGATCCCCGCAGCGTCCTGGGATCCGGGGACGTGAAGTACCACATGGGTGCGACCGGCAAATATGTCACCCCCAGCGGAAAGCAAATTCATATTCATCTCGCTTCGAATCCCAGCCACCTTGAAGCCGTCGATCCCGTCACCGTCGGACGCACCCGCGCCAAGCAAGACCGCGCCGGCCAAGGCGGCAAAGCCAAATACCTGCCCTTGCTTGTTCACGGCGACGCCGCGTTCGCCGGACAAGGCATCACCGCCGAAACCATGAACTATGCCGACCTCGGTGGTTACACCGTCGGCGGCACCATCCACATCATCGTCAACAACCTCGTCGGCTTCACCACCAATTGCCATGAAGAACACTCTTCGCGCTTCTCCGCCCAGCTGGCGCGGCGTCAGGCAATTCCAATTTTCCATGTCAACAGCGAAGACGTCGATGCCGTCATGCGCATTTCGCGGATCGCCACCGAATACCGCTACAAATTCGGCACCGATGTCATCGTCGACCTCATCGGCTATCGCCGTCACGGCCACAGCGAAGTGGATGATCCCACCGTCACTCAGCCCCTCATGTACAAAGCAATCAAAGAGCATCCTCCGCTCTACCAGATTTATGCCAAACACATCGGCATGGACGACGACGCCGTCGCTGCCCAAGCCAAAGCGGTCAAGGACGAATACGAAATCGCGCAGAAGGCCGCAACTAAGTTCACCAAGAAACCAATGATGCGTGATCTCCCCAGCTATTGGGATGACTACTTCGGTGGCCGCTATAAACCCGAATACGAACGACCCACCGGCGTCGCTCCCGAAGAGTTGGTGGAACTCACCGAACGTTTGACCACTTATCCCGAGGGCTTCCACATTCATCCCAAGGTGAAGAAGTTGCTCGAGCAGCGCCAGGAAATGGGAACCGGCAAAAAGCCCGTGGATTACGGCATGGCCGAAGCGCTCGCTTTTGCCAGCCTCGTCAAGCAGGGAATTCCCGTGCGTCTCAGCGGACAAGACTCACGCCGCGCCACCTTCAATCAGCGCCACTCAGTGCTTCTCGATATTGAAAATGAATCGGAATATGTCCCGCTGCGCCACATCGCTCCCGGACAAGCCGCCTGCGATATCTACAACTCGCCGCTTTCCGAAGCCGGCGTCATGGGATTTGAATACGGCTACAGCCGCGATTATCCCGAAGCTCTGGTCCTGTGGGAAGCCCAGTTCGGCGACTTTGCCAACGTCGCTCAGGCCGTGATTGATCAGTTCGTTTGCGCCGGCGAAGACAAGTGGAATCTGCTCTCCGGCTTGGTTCTGCTTCTGCCCCACGGCTACGAAGGCCAGGGTCCGGAGCATTCCAGCGCCCGCATCGAGCGCTTTTTGCAGTTGGCCGCGCGTGACAACATCCAGATCTGCCAGCCCTCAAACGCCGGACAGTATTTCCACTTGCTCCGTCGCCAGGCTCTCCGCAAGTGGAGAAAGCCGCTGATCGTGTTCACGCCGAAAAGCATGTTGCGTCATCCCGACGCCCTGTCTCCCGTCCAGGACCTCACCCAACAGAAATTTCTGCCCGTAATTCCCGACACCGAAGTGCACGACGCCAAACGCATTCTCATCTGCACCGGCAAGATCGGTCACGAACTGCGCGCCGAACGTCAACGCCGCAACGACACCACCACCGCCATCGTGTTTCTCGAGCAGATGTATCCCTTCCCCGAAGCTGAACTCGCCGCCGAATTCGAACGTCATAGCTCCGCGCGAGATATCGTCTGGGTGCAGGAAGAGCCGGCCAACATGGGTGCGCTTTTCTACGTCCTGCCCCGCCTCAAACAACTCGTCGGCGACCGCCCCGTGCATTCCGTGAAACGCTCGGCCGCTTCCAGCCCAGCCACCGGATCGGCCAAAGCCCACGAAGTGGAACAGAAAGCGATCCTGGCTCTGGCCTTCGCATCGCAGGACTGAAATCAATTCGCATCAGTCCATCGCCTGCTTCGTATTCCGACCAAAAAAATAGCCCTGGGAGCGAGTTCGATCCCAGGGCCATATCAGCGTCTCTTCAAACTTCTTAATTCAAATACCGACACCACGGAGCAAGCCCCGTCTCCAACGCGGCACGCGACTTAGCCTATGGCCAGCGCTTGGCTGCGTCTTCCCAGCCCGCCGCCCGCGATGGAGCGTTCCCGCCCTGAGCGGCAACCACCGGCGGAATCCGCACCGGCTGCGGTTGCGTCGTCGTCAAAGTCGGCTTCGGAGCTTCCGCCAGAGTTTCCTTTTCCTCCGAAAGCAGCGGAGCCGCCACGCGCAAGGCTTCCACTTCTTTTTCCAGCCGGGTCAGCTCCAGTTCCTTCTGCCGTAAAACTTCATACACATTTTTCATGTCTGAGCACCTGTGTTGTATCTCTGTTGGACCTATCTCTGTCTGACGTAACCTTGCTCGCCCTGACACTGCTCACCCTGACAACGTCTACCCTGACAACCATGCAGCTTAGCAAGGATTAAGCGCAGAGTATGGTCTCCACTGCTCCGTTGTCAAGAGAAACAGAAACATTTGCTCCCAAGTATCTCAGTTTGTACCGGGGTCGGTAGTGGACTACTTTGAATCTTCCTTCGGCGGAAGCAGAAGCCGTACCAACACACAAAATGTCGCAACCGAGATAAGCACGAGCCACCACGGACGAAAAAGAAGATGAAACAGAATCGGAAAGAATGCCGATAGAACAACGACCAATCAACAACGACCAATCAACAATGAACAACGACCAAAGACCAATTACCAACCACAAACGTCACCCTTTGTGGCACAGCTATCGAAACACCACCACCGCAACCAGAATGCCCACGATCAGCACGACGATCGCCAGCAAATTGACGTGGTTCGCCAGCCACGATTCTTCCGCCGGTACCGCATTGGCCAGAAACGGTGGCAGAATTTCCCCCTCCGGCCTCTGCGCCGCCCCCACGTCCGGCTGAGCATCTTCCCGCGAAGCCGATGCCTGTACCCCAGCCTCAATCGTCTGCAGCCGCGCCTCCTCCAACTTCTGGTCGCGCTTCTTGTCCTTGTCTTTCTTCTCGCAATCGAGGCATAGTGTTCTTCCCTCGGAGACCGGAAATCCACACGAAGCGCATTTCTGCACCCGCCGCATCGCCTCCGGAATAAAAGACTGCGCTGGCAATGATTCCTGCGGAGAAATCGCCTCCACATCGGCAACAGATTCAGCAACCGGTCCCCCAAACGACTCGGACGCAGCCAGCTTCGTCGCATCCGCCACCTCCGCACTCGTCGTCGCCTCAACCCCGCCCTCATCCGGATGAAGCTCATGGTCACGAACGACAGAAGAATCCCCGCTGACCTCGCTCGGCGCAGCAGGAATAATGCTCGGAGTAGCAGTGACAACGCTAGGCGCAGCGGCGACAATGCTAGGCGCAGCGGCAGCATCTCTCGGCGCCGCAGCAGCAATCGGCGTCTCTCGCTCCGTCGGAGGCAGTGCAGCAGCAGCAGAAGAAGAAGAAGAAGAAGAAGAAGCGGAAAAATTCTGCCGCTGCTCCGCCAGATCGAGCGCCGTCAACGTCAGGTCGGCCATCCGCTCCAGCGCAATCAGATCGCGCTCTTCAAACGCATACGGATGGTCCGAGAACAACTCGAACAGCCCGCGCACCTCGCCGCTGCGCCGCAGCAGCGGCAGAACCACAATCGAAGCAATCCCCAGTGCCCGGCAAGTTTCCAGATTTACCCTCGGATCGCTCTCCGCATTGTCGCAGCGCAGCAATTGCCGCCGCGCTATGCTTTCGCCCGTCAATCCCGACCGTACCTGCAATCGCGCGCCCACCGCCGGAGCCGATAATCCCGCGCTCGCGCGGCAAACCATCTCATCGCCCTGCGGCAAAGCCAGCGCCGTTCCCGTCGCGCCCGTGATGTACTGCGCGCGCTCCACCAGCAACTGCAGCGCTGCATCCAGTTCAGGTTCCGCCAGCGTCCCGCCGCCGCCGCTGGACGAAACGCCGCCCGCCGCGAAACTCTCTTCCCTCGCCGCCATCGCGCCCGCGACGTTCACCGCAGGAATCCGGTCTTCGGGTTGGGCAGATCCAGACATCTCACTTGCCTCAGCAGTCATTCCTGAAAGCGCTGAATCGAGTCTCGCCTCGGAGGATTACCCTGTCAAGCGCCCGACACTACTCCGGCTCATCACCAGCTGACGATTCCCCACAGAAGCCCGGCACAAAAAAATACGGGAAGCCCAAGGCCTCCCGCACTCTTCCAACTCCACACTCCACTTCAAACCAACTTCGGATACTTCGACACCCGCCCCTAATGCGTCTTCTCTTCCCTATGCCGCAGCCATTCAATAAACATCTGCTCTTTCGGCTTGTCATAAGCCATCAACACGTGCCGGATGCTTCGCCCACTGACAAAGTGGCAAACTTCTTCCGCCAGATTCTTGGCATGGTCGCCCGCGCGTTCCAAAGATTGCGTCATGAAGATCACTTGCAGGCTGGCGTGGTGCGCCACGTTTTCGGGGTTCTCAATATGCCGCAGAAAAATGATATTGCGCAGCCGGTCCATCTCCGCATCGGCCCTTAACACTTCAATCGCTTTCTGCACGTCGCGCTGCGAAAATGATTGTCCAACATCCGCCAGCATCTTTTCCAGGACCGTCGCCATCTGCGTCAGGTCGCGGGCATCCTGCGAATCCAGTCGTCCTCCCGCCGCCTGCGCGCTCGTGGCAAAACTCAACAGCAGGTCTCCAATGCGCTCCAGCCCGATCATCACCTTCATGCACGCCAGCAGTTGCCGGGTTTCCGCCTCCGGCACGCGCGTGATCGTGGAGGTAACACCCGAATCCACTTCCAGATCGATCGCATCGAGCGCTTTTTCGCACTCCCGGATGTCATTCAGTCGCGACATTGACCCCGTTGCGATTCCCTCCGCCGCAATCGCTGCGGCCTGACGTGCCAGCTCGCAGGCTTCCACGGTCCGTTGCACCAGGACCGAATGTGCCGGCTCCGGAAAAGGCGTCTTTACGCTGGCTGTGCTCATAGGAGTGTCCAAAATAGTCTTAAACGGTGGCGTCCAAGAGAAACAAAGAAACATTGACCCACCTGCTCAATTCGATGCGCGCACCCCATCTCCGGACGCGCCTCATACACTACCCTGCCCCTATCATAGTTCCCGCCCCCTCCAGGGAAGTTAAAACCCGGTGAATTTACTTATCTACTCCGAACTCTTCTCCGACGCGGCCAGCGTAAAAAGAAACGTCGAACCGTGATTCAGTTCGCTCTCCGCCCGAATCGTTCCTCCATGCGCCAGAACGATATGCTTCGCGATGGCTAGTCCCAGCCCTGTCCCACCCGATTCCCGCGACCGCGCTTTATCCACCCGATAGAAGCGCTCGAATAGACGAGGCAAATGCTCCGAAGAAATGCCGGGCCCAAAGTCCTGAACGTAAAATTCGACCCCAAACTCGACCCCGTCACCCGCCGGCCGCGCTCCCAGAACAATCTTCTTTCCCGTCGCCGCATATTTCAGCGCGTTCTCAATCAGGTTCGAAAATATCTGGTGGATCGCCTCCCGGTCCGCATTCACCGTACCCGCCGGAACCGAATTCTCCACCACCAGTTCAACTCCATACGGCCGTGCCACTTCGCGAAAACTTTCCTGCGCATCCTGCAGCAATTCCTCGGCGCTCACCCGCTGCCTGTCAAACCGGTGCTCGCCCGATTCCACCCGCGCCAGTGTCAGCAGGTCCTCGGTAAGCCGCGACATGCGCGCCGCATTCTTGCGGATAATTTCCAGAAATTCCCGCAAGTGCGCATCTTCAAGCGGCCCGTCCAGCAGCGTCTCCGTGTATCCCTGAATCGAAGTCAGCGGCGTGCGCAGCTCGTGTGAAACATTGGCGATGAAATCGCGCCGGCTCTTTTCCATCCGCTCGGTCTCCGTCAGATCGCGGAGCACCGCCACCGCCCCCCCTCCCGGCATCGGCGCTGCCGTAACATCGAAGGTCCGGCCCGCCGCGATCGTGTTCGATCGCGCCGACGTCACTCCCTGGTCGCGCGCTGCCGCTTGAATCGCCTCCAGAAAATCCGGATCGCGCACACTGTCAATCAGCGGAGCATTCAGCCGCGGAGCTCGGCTCAACAGCCGGTCCATGCTCCGGTTCGCCCACTGGATTCGCCCATCCGCGTCCACCGCCACCACCGCGTCCTGCATGCTGTTCAGCAGAGTTTCCAGCTCGCGCTGGCTGGTTTGCAGCCGCGCATAACTCTCTTCCACCCGCCGCGTCGTCTTGTCCAGCGCCGCCGCCACTTGCCCTATCTCGTCCGTCGAGCTCGACGCGATTCGCGCCGTCAGGTCTCCCCCTGCCACCCGCTCGGCAAAATTCACGATCCTCTGCAGCCGTGCTCCTACGTACTGCGAAGCCGCTACCGCCACCAGCATCGCAAATACAAAAGCCGCCAGCGATCCCCACAACAACGCCATCCGCAGCGGCCGGTCCGTGGTTTCAGCCTCCGGCAACGGATACGCTAACCGCACCGCCCCTCCCGCAATCGGCGCCGCCACATAAACAAACGGAACTCCCAGGGCTTGGCTGTTGCGCTCGTCCACCCCCACCTCACCCGCCAGCGCCGCCACAAACTCCTTGCGGTGCATGTGGTTTTCCATCGTGGTTGGGTCCGCTTCCGAATCAGCCAACACCTTGCCCGTCGGATCGATCACCGTCGCCCGCGCTCCCGCCGCCTGCCCTTCCTGCGAGGTGATGTCTGCCAGAGGTCTTCCCCCGCCCGCTTCCACGCGATGCGCAAACATCAGGACTTTTTGTTTGAGATCCAGCTTGATCTGCTCGTGCAGCGTGCGTTCCCACACCTCATGCACGGTCCACTGCAGTGTGATCGCGGTCGCGCCGATCACCAGCAAAAACACAAACATCAGCTTGAAGAAGATGCGCTTTCTCAACGCGCAACCTCAAAACGATAGCCGGCCCCCCGCACCGTCCGCAGATGGCGCGGGTTTTCCGGATCGGCCTCGATCTTTTCCCGGATGCGCCGCACATAAACATCCACTGACCGCGGCGTCACGTACGCCGTGTCGCGCCAGACCGAGTCGAGCAACTGGTCGCGCGTAAACACCCTTCCCGCATGGCGCATGAAGTGGTCCAGCAGCCGGAATTCAGTCGCCGTCGTCGGCACCTGCTTCCCCCGCACCGTCAGCGTCATCGCGCTCGGGTCAATGTGGATTTCTTCGATCTTGGTCGGCAACGGCGGCAGCGGCCGCTCAAACCGCCGCAGCACCGCCTTGACCCGAGCCACCAGTTCTCGCGGACTGAACGGCTTCGGAATGTAATCGTCCGCGCCCAGTTCCAGCCCCAGCACCCGGTCAGCCTCGCCGCTCTTCGCCGTCAGAAAAATTACCGGCACCGATGCCAGCGCCACCGATTGCCGGATCTGCCGGCAAAGCTCCAACCCGTCTTTCCCCGGAACCATGATGTCCAGCAAAAACAGCGATGGCCGCTGCCGCTCCGCATCCACCACCACCAGGTTGCCCGTCGAGTAGAGCCGTACGTTGAAACTGGCTCCCTCCAGATGATGCCGCACCAGCCGGGAAATATCCGGATCGTCTTCCACCACATAGATCGTCGGTTTCACGCGATCATTGTAGCTGGGAAATGTTTCAATTCGCTAACGATTCGGTAGTGTCTGAAATGTGCTTTGACGGAGCAATCAAAGCAGTTTTTGACGGTGCTGGACGGTGCCTGGAGATGGGCGCGATGCAGATCGACGGGCGACTTACGGCGTCAGCTCGAATACCGTCCCGTAGCCGTAGACGCCGCCCTTAGACGTAGTTCCATAAAGCCGTCCCTTTGTGCCAAAGGTCAGGCCAGTGACAGGAAATGCGCCATCCGGATGGTACTCGTTT
>DATEBK010000300.1:0-5048 GCA_035287825.1 Terriglobales bacterium | reverse complement strand
GTCTATGTCACGGGCTATACCGAAGTCGGTGGCTTTCCTGTCACATCTGGAGCTTTTCAGACAAAATATGGAGGCGGTGATAGTGACGCCTTCGTAATGAAGATTGATCCGATAACCGCGACCACTATAACTCTCGCGTCTTCGCCCAATCCATCCAGCCAAGGGGAACCCGTCACCTTTACGGCGGTCGTCGCATCTGCTCTTGGTCCGCCCCCGGACGGAGAGCTTGTGTCGTTTATGAAGGGTGCTCGCGTGTTGGGAACCGGAACGCTAAACGGAGGCTCAGCGACATTTACTACCACGACGCTGAAGATTGGTACGACGGCGGTCAAGGCGGTCTACGGCGGGGATTCGAACTTCGCCGGGAGTACCTCGAAAGTGGTGAAGCAGGTGGTGGAGAAAGCTGTGGAGTGAGTTTCTTGCCCGGTGAGCATCCCAAGAATCACGGGGCCATGGACTTTCATCGCCAATAACCAAGGGGCATGGGGGATGCCGTATTAAACCAGTAAGCAAGCGGCAAAGGCAGGGGCAACGGCAGCGGACAGGAGTGTCCGCTCCACACGAGGATCGATTTTGAACTGAGGCTAAGACCTAAGACCTGACACCTGATTTGCTACTGCATGTCTCCGCCCATGGGCACGTAGCGGAATTTCTTGCCGTCGAAGAATAGCGCGGAACTCCCGTCGAAGTTACCTGCTTCTTCAACATAGACGGCTTCAACGGTTTTCTTGCGCAGCCGCATTTTGCGGACCGAGAGCGCTCGATAGGGCAGGTTCACAATCACGAACTTGGCTTTAGGAGCTGGCGCACGCCAGCCTTCTTTCCCGGCGCCGTAGATGATGAGCACGACCAGACCGCGTTGCGCCGGATCGCCCTCGCTGAAGGTGGTGGTCATGCGGGGATCGCCGTAACCGAAAAAGTCGTTGTAGGGATCCATGACGGTGTAATTGTGGTCGCCCTGGTCGAGCATGGGATTCTTGCAACGCGCCGCGATGACGACATCTTCAATGCCATCGCCATCGAGGTCGCCAACCGTGGCTTCGACGCTGGTCAGCATGGTGAACTGGTCGCCAAACTGTTTATGCACGAAGTCGTTGTCGATTGTGGCCGCGTCGATTTTGCCGTCGATTTTCGTGGCGTCGGCTTTAGTGACGGGCGGCGTCTGTCCGAAGGCTGGAAGCAAGAGCGCGACGAAGAACGCGGGGAGCACAAATAGGTATTTCATACAGCTACCTTAGTCCCTCGAGGTCACGACGGGCAGGTAACGAAAGTCACCCGTGGACATCCGAAAGGCGGGACTGTCGATTCGACCGATCAGCAGATCATTTGCGCTTGAAGTGTTCCCATCCGGCGGCTTTGAGGGGGCGCGATTTTCCTGCGGCGTCGATCATCCGCATACCCATGGGCGTCGTAGAGGATGGCAAGATGCGGCCGATGCAGGTGACGGGAACTCCGGCAATGCGGGCGGGAACGGCGGCGGAGGAGGTAAACAGCAGCTCGTAGTCGTCGCCGCCATGTAAGGCGAAATCGAAGTCTACGGTGGCCGGAGTTTTCTCGCCGACATGCTGAAGGTTGCGGGCGCGGGGAATCGCCGAGGCGTCGATCTCGGCGCTGACGTGGCTTTCGTGGCAGATGTGATCCAGGTCGGTGGAAAGGCCGTCGCTCAAATCGATCATGGCGGAGGCGATGCGGCGACGGCGCAGGATTTTTCCCACGGCGATGCGGGGATAGGGACCGAGATGTTGGGAGTATTTCGAAGGCGGCGGCGAATCGGGAGAATTCGAGTTTGACTGCGTCTTCGATTTTGCCGTCCCCAACTTTGCCGGCTTCGATTTGCGGAGTTGCGCCAGTTCGGCGGCGGCGGCACCTAGTTCTCCGGTGACGTAGATCTGATCGCCCGGCTGCGCGCCGGAGCGCAAAACGGCAGTTCCTCTGGGAACGCAGCCGACAACCACGATGTCAGCCAGGATTCCGTGGTCTGACTGGGCGGTGTCGCCGCCGGCCAGCCGGACGTTGAACTCGTCGGCCAGATCGAGCAGTCCGGTGAGGAAGCGATCGACCCAGGGCTGTGGGACGTTGCCGGCTACGGCCAGTGACAGGAATACCGCTCGAGGCTCGCCTCCCATGGCGGCGATGTCACTCAGGCCACGGGTCAGGCAGCGCCGGCCGATGAGTTCGGGAGGATGCCAATCGCGCCGAAAATGCACTCCCTCGATACTGAAGTCGGTCGTTACCAGCAACTCGTGGCGGGGAGGAACGCGGAGGATGGCGCAGTCATCGCCGATGCCGGCGACCACGGAGCGGGATCCATATGAGTGCGATCCATGGGCGCGGCGGCGGATTCGTTCGATCAACCTCTTTTCGACTAGAGGCATCGGATCAATATACCGCGACGGCGAACGCCCAGCCGGCGCGAGCGGAGGGAGATCTTCGGCTGGCTGCGAGGGGTTGGCTTCAGGACGTTTGCTTCGTTCGGTTTGCTTGGGGTGGAGCGCTTACTTGGGTAATCTGGCCGGGTAGACACTCCCATTACGGTGCCTTAGTAACCGCTCAGAAGGGCGTAGTGAGGTTGACAGGGGGAATCTCGTTTGCTACCTTTAACTCGCCGTTCACAACTATCTGTCGAACCAAGTGCTGCAACATGAATCAGTTGCGGTGAAAGAAGGGTTCGACTTGCCTGGTTCCTGTGGTTTTTAGGAGATGCCAGCAGCTCTAGGGCAGCTGGTGGAATCAGGATTCTGAGCCTGAGCATGACAGTTCCGCTCGCGCCGGATCCCGAAACAAAATCCGTTTCCCCGGATAGGATATTGCGTAAACGTTTCTACATTTTTTTCGTAGCTCGCGACGAAGCTGGACAGCTTCGCAAGATTTCCATTCCCGTTCAATATCTCTATATTCTTCTGGCTGGCGTGGCCATCGGGGCGCTGAGCCTGACCGGTATCGCCAGTTCTTATACGCGGATGCTGTACAAGGTCGCACACTATAACCAGCTTCGCACGGAGCAGGAACAGCTGAAAGACCGTTATTCTCGGCTGGAGCAGGTTGCCAAGGAACGCGACATTCAGGTGGCATCGCTGGGATCTTTGGCCAGCGAGGTTTCGGCGCTTTATGGTCTCAAGTCCGATCCGGTGATGGTGACCGCGTCGACCGAACAGATTCAGAATGCGCAGGTACACTCTTCTCTTGACCAGCTTTATGCGCTGAAGAATACCGCCCTCACGGGCGCGGCGAGCGTAGGCATTTCGCTCGGCCTGACGCGGAACTCGACGACCGCGGACTGGATTCGCGCAAATTCAGCTCCCAATTTGTGGCCGGTGGAAGGCCAGATTACTGGTTCTTTTGGCGAGCGTATCGATCCATTTAACGGAGAAGGCGCATTCCACTCGGGCGTGGATATTTCCGCCGGGATAGGCTGTCCGGTAATTGCACCGGCCGACGGGATCGTCACTTTCGCCGACTTTCTCGGCGGCTACGGACGCGCCATCAACGTCGACCACGGACACGGCATCTCGACGCGGTACGGCCATCTTTCAAGCTTTGCCGTCACTGCCGGACAGTACATTCACCGGGGCGACACGATCGGCTACGTCGGCGCCAGCGGCCGCGCTACCGGACCGCACCTTCACTACGAAGTGCGGATCAACGACGTGCCGGTGAATCCCTACAAGTATCTGCGGTTGACCGTGGCCCACCTCGGCGGGATTGCGGCAGGGTCCTAAGCTCGGAAAACGGGCTACTGACGCGTCGCGATTTCCACTCCTGACATCATCAAGAATCTCTGGCATCGATGCATTTATGGCACCGATGCATTGGCACTCCGGCATGGCACTCCTGCGCGGCATTCTTGGAAAGCGCCCGCCAGTCACGCGCGGTAAAATTGATTTCATGATGCATAGAAGATGGCCGAGCGTCGCGTTACTTGTCTGCCTGTTGCAGTGTGCTTACCCCGGTGCGGCATCGCAAACGGCGAAAGCGAGGAGAAACTCGGTCGCGGAATTTCAGGTTGGAAGCACGTTTCGGAAATTCACGCCGCAAGATAAGGCATACAACTGGCGTGGTGCCCAGACGCATGCGCTGGCGGCCACGGTGTGGTATCCCGCCTCGGCATCCGCAGTTGAACGCGAGGTGGAGATCCCTGGCCTGAGTGACATTTTTGAGCTCGGACGCGCCGCCCAGGATGCGGATCTTGCATCCGCACCGGCGAAATTTCCGATGGTCGTTATTTCGCATGGGACGGGCGGCTCGGCACTGACGATGTCATGGCTCGGCCATGGCCTTGCTGCACATGGCTACATCGCGGTCGCAGTGAACCACCCCGGAAATAATGGCGCCGAGGCCTATACCGCGCAGGGATTTTCGACGTGGTGGGAACGGGCCCGCGACCTGAGTGTGGTGATCGATTCCATGCTGGCGGATCCGATGTTTGGGAAGCGCATTGATTCCAGCCGCATCGGCGCCGCGGGCTTCTCGCTAGGCGGCTATACGATGATCGAGATCGCCGGCGGTATCACCGATACAGATGCTTTCAGACAATTCTGCGCGTCGGCGCGTGCGGACGGCATTTGTAAAAGCCCGCCGGAGTTCCCCAAACTGGCCGATGACTTTGAGAGATTGTCGACAAGCGACGCGGAGTTTCAAGCGGCGCTGCGCCATTCCGGCGATTCCTATCGCGACCGACGAGTGCGGGCAGTTTTTGCCATGGCTCCCGCGCTCGGGCCCGCATTCCACACCGCGAGCCTGGCAAAAATAGCCATTCCAGTGATGATCGTCGCGGGGGAGGCGGATGCGAATGTTCCGATTGCCTCCAGTGCAAAGTATTTTGCCGCGAATATTCGCGGCGCAAAGCTGAAGATCTTCCCAGGTAATGCGGCGCACTATATGTTTCTGGAGTCATGCACGGAATCCGGCCGAAAAATGCGGCCGCTCTTGTGCACGGATGGTGCGGGAGTGGATCGGGATGTAATCCACGCAAAAACCGTCGGTCTTGCGGTGGATTTTTTTGGGGCAACGCTGCGGTAGTAAAGCAGGTTCTCGAGTTCGCGACTCGG
>DATEBK010000299.1:0-2157 GCA_035287825.1 Terriglobales bacterium | reverse complement strand
CACCTCTGAACTGGAGCCGCCCCATCCCCACAACGGATCCACTGTCGTCTCTATGAATGGTCTGGCGGAGGTAGAGCGGGATCATATCCTTCGTGCGCTCGAAGCTAGCAACTGGGTAATCAGTGGCGCGGCCGCGCGTTTAGGAATGAAGCGAACCTCGTTAGCCTATAGAATGAAGAAGCTTCGCATTCGCCGGCCTGCCGCGGCCCCACAGCAAGGCAGCGTCGACGGCGCGGCTGGTGGCAGCTCACTTTCCTAGCTCTTGCCCTGTCAGTAGCAGCGAATCCGACGGAAATCCGTCAGTGGCGGATGTCCGTCACAAATTTGTCAGCTACGGTGCGACGGATCCGGCGCGATCCTTCTCTACGAACTTCAACGGCCAGAATCATTTACGTTGAATGCACTCTCGTTGAATGAGCTGTGCATCTCTTGGTATCCCACCTGCACAATAGACCGACGGAATGAGGAGATGAATTTATGAGTGATGCGATGTCACGAACAGCGACTGAACACCTAATGCCGAGTCAGGACGACGCCCGATTCAATGTACCTGCTACATCCATCCACAGGGTCGAAGCCGACGGCGTGCAGGTGTTCTATCGCTCGGCCGGCGAAGCAAGCGCACCGGTCGTCCTGCTGCTGCATGGGTATCCATCCTCGTCCTTCATGTTCCGCGAACTCATTCCGCGCCTTGCCAATCACTACCGCGTGATCGCGCCAGACCTTCCGGGCTTCGGATTCACGGAGGTTCCATCTGGGCGGCAATATTCCTACACCTTCGATCAATTGGCGCTCACCATCGACGCCTTCACACGTGCACTCAAAGTTGACCGCTACGCAATCTATGTGTTTGACTATGGCGCGCCAACCGGTTTCCGTTTGGCCATGGCTCACCCTGAGCGCGTCATAGCCATCATCTCGCAGAATGGCAACGCCTACGAAGAAGGCCTCGGTGATGCGTGGGGCCCGATCCGAAAGTATTGGGCGTCACCCACGGCAGAGAATCGCGACATACTCCGCCAAACTGTATTGACCGCAGGCGGAACACGATGGCAGTACACCGAAGGCGTCGCGAATCCCGAGTCTGTTCCGCCTGAGTCATACACGTTGGATACGGCTTTGCTCGAACGGCCAGGGAGCAAAGAGATTCAGCTCGATTTGTTTCTGGATTATGCCTCGAACGTAAAGCTTTATCCGAAATTCCAGGATTATTTCCGTAAATCGAAACCGCCTTTGCTTGCGATCTGGGGAAAGAACGATCCCTTCTTCATTCCTGCCGGAGCACAAGCTTTTAAAAAAGACTTGCCGAACGCGCAGGTGCAATTTCTCGATACCGGGCATTTTGCAATCGAGACTCACGTCGTCGAAATTGCAGCAGCGATGAAACAGTTCCTCAAGTCCTTGTAGCGCCGGCATCCTGCCGACTGTCGCGTGAGCGTCTCGCCCACGCAGCGGCCAGCGCGACGCCCGCCCGAGCCTGCCCTGAGCTTGTCGAAGGGACGGCGGCGCTACGAACTCAAAGCGGGCCAGCAACCAGGAGGAGGACATGAAACGTCGAAGATTTCTTGGTGCGCTCACAGCCGCATCTCTGGGTGTTGCACTCGATGGCTCTCTCATTAAAGTTGCGCGTGCACAAAACACCGCTCCGGCTTCCGCGTTGAAGACAAGCACTTTCCCTCCGAACTCAACCATAATCTTGGTGCATGGAGCGTGGGCCGACGGTTCGTGTTGGCGCAACGTCATTCTGCCTTTAGAGCGTCGCGGTCTTCACGTCATGTGCGCGCCGATCCCGATGACGTCCTTAACCAATGACGCTACCGCTTTGAGCCAGATGCTCGAGCGGACTAGCGGCCCCGTGGTCCTGGTCGGACACGCCTACTCTGGCGCCGTGATCGCCGCCGTGCAGGAAGACCGCGTCAAGTCTCTGGTCTATATCGCGGCGCTCGCTCCGGATGAGGGCGAGACCGTGGCTAAGGTTTTCTATCGTGACCCAAAGCCTCCGGAATCGCCGAAGCTGGCGCCGGATTCTCACGGTTTTATATGGATTCCCGAGGGTGGGTTTCGCCAGGCCGTTGCCCACAAGGCTTCTGCGGAACAAATAAGCATTGCAACTGCCGTGCAACGGCCAATCGCGGTTCAGTGCATTCAAGAACCGGC
>DATEBK010000298.1:0-3465 GCA_035287825.1 Terriglobales bacterium | reverse complement strand
GGTGGGACTGCTTCTTGCCTCGCGTATGCGCGCGAGGCCGTGATCGTAAACTGCTAGCGCGTCTCGCGGGTTTTGGTGGCGCAGGATATTGCCAATCTCTAAAGTTTTTCCCGCAATGCTATTGCGACTGAGGTAATCATTGGCGTCCTGTTTAGCGAGATCCTCGGAAATATCCAGCCCTTTTTGAAGCTCGGCGAGCGCCTCTTGATTTCGGCCGAGGCTTGGTTCTGCATCTGCCCCGCCCAGGATCTCACCTTCAAGATCGTAGACGTTCGCGAGATTCATGCGCAGCGAAGCGTGTCCGTTTGCCGCCTCTCCTTTTTCCAGCTCAATCGCCCGGAGACTGGTCTTAAGGGCGCCATCCAGATCCCCCGCTTGCCACTGCGCAGCTGCCAAAATCATGAGGATAGAACCAATCCCTTTGTCGCTGGATAACGGGATGTCTAAACCCCGTTGGCAATAGCGAGTGGCCTCATCGAAGTGCCTCGCCCCGTAATAAGAGCCGCCGACGTTTCCATAGAAATACCTCATGCTGTACAAGTCGTGGGGCTCGGTGGGATGGGTATTCATGAACTGCTCTATGAGAGAAGCGGTGGTGGCGCCATCCCTCAATGCTTCCGCTTGGTCGCCCCGGCGCCTAGCCAAGAGCATGCGATCGTGGGCGATTGTGGTGGCAATGAACAGCGCCCGTTGATTCGTGGGATCTTTTAAGAGCACAGGATCCACGGATGCTGACGCTTTGTTCAGGCTCGCTTCTGCTTCCGCAAATTGGCCTAGATTGGGAGAGGTGGGATCCCCTTGTGCATGCGCCACGCGTATGTAGGCGTAGGCGATTTCGAGCTCGAGGTCTTTGTCGCCGTGAATGTCGCTGCCCAACGAAGTCAGATATTGCAGCGAATCCGAAACCATCTCCATTCTAACCTTTGTAGCACCGGGCAAACCTCGGATCTTGTTGTCGAGGTCGATAAATTTATTGGCTAGTTGGCGGACCTGCGCGAAACGCTGCTCGGCGATCTTTCGTTGCCGGTTCGCCACGTAGAGACCGGTGGAGAGGCTGCCGATTACCAGTACAACGGCAGCGGCGGTTAGCGTCACCACCGTGCGGTGCCGGCGGAGGAATTTGGCAGTGCGATAGGCGAGTGCGTCAGGTCGCGCGCTAATCGGTTCGTGCTTCAGGTAACGCTGAAGATCATCGGCAAATCCAGTCACTGAGGCGTACCGCTCCTGCGGATTCTTCTTCAGCGCTTTGACGACGATAGTGTCCAAGTCTCCGCGGAGCAGGCGGTGGAGCTTGTCGGTCGTGGTGGCCCGCTTTTCGGCTATGCTCTCGGCATTCGTGGATGACGTTGTGTCGGATGGCCGTAGCGGTTCGGTCTCGGTGATGGCCTTGACGAGACGCGCCGGCGAGTGCGGGCCTGGGCCGGCGGGGTGTTGTCCGGTCAAAAGCAAATACAGCAGCACCCCCAGGGCATACACGTCGGTTGCCGTTGTCACTGCTCCGCCAGTGACCTGTTCGGGCGCGGCAAACTGCGGAGTCAAGGCTCCGCCTCCTTCCAGAGTAAGTTGCGTCGCGGCCGCGGAGCTTCCTTCGTCCTCGAGCAACTTGGCTATGCCGAAATCCAAGAGCTTCACCTGGCCGTCTTTTCGGACCAGCACGTTGGAAGGCTTGATGTCGCGATGGACGATCAGATTGGCATGTGCGTGCGCCACTGCCGCCAAAACGTCCAGAAAGAGGCGGACGCGCGCATCCACATCGAGCTTGTGCTCGTCGCAATATCGATCGATCGCATCGCCGTCAACGTATTCAAGGATGAGATAGGGCTGGCCATCGGAGGAAACGCCGGCATCGAGGAGGTCGGCAATGTGCGGATGCGTAAGGCGGCCCAAGATGCTGCCTTCGCGTTTGAAACGTTCTTCCGTCGCTCGCCCGGCGAGCGCAATGTTCACGAACTTCACGGCAGCTTGCCGCTCGAACCGGCCGTCGCTGCGGCGCGCAAGCCAGACGCTGCCCATTCCGCCTTGGCCAATCTGGGAGATCAGGGTGTAGGGACCAAGTGTCTGGCCCGCAAGTCCGGTGGCATTCGGCACCGCGAATTGCCTGTTTTCCAGAAAACCTTCCTGCGCCAGCACACGGTGTTCGCTTAGAAGTTCTGCCAACTGAGAAGCCAGGGCAGGATCTCGCTCGGCTAAAGAGGACAACCAAGCGGCACGCTCATCGTCTGTCATAGCGAGCGCCCGATCCAGATATGGACTCAGAACCTGCCACTGATCGGGGCTGAGTGTGGACATCGCGATTCCTTAGAGCGATAAATCCGTGCGAAGTTTGCGGTGCAAATAAATGCGGGCTTTTTCCCAGTTCCGCTGCACCGTACGCTCCGACACGGCACGCATGGCGGCGATCTCAGCAAACGAGAATCCGCAAAAAAACTTCAAATCCACAATCTCGGCCAGAGCAGGGTCCACCCGAGCAAGCTCTTCGAGCGTCTCGCTGATGTTCTTGAGCTCCTGGTAATCAGCGGAGCCGTCCACGTCGTCGCGCAGTGAAGTAATCTCAAATTGACCGCCGCGCTTTTGGGCTTGCCTGTTTCGAGCATGGTCGATAATCAGCCCGCGCATCACTCGGGCTGCATAACCCATGAAGCGCGCGCGGTCGGGGAATGACGGCCCCTCACGTTCGGCCATGCCAAGATAGGCTTGGTGCAGCAGAGTGGTGGCGCTCAGCGTAACCGGGAGGCTTTGCCTTGCCAGTTCGCGTTTGGCCAGCCGGTGCAGCTCGGAGTAGAGCGTGGAGAAAAGAGCGTCCGCAGCCGAAGGATCCCCTCGGTCGGCAGCGCCAATGAGCAATGTGACCGTGGAGAAATTCGCGCCAGACATACTTGCACATCCGTGGTAGATGCGGGGTCCGTTGCGCCACAGCCTGTCGCAATTCGTTTGAATAGTCAAGCTCAATGCTGATCACGGCATTCAACACCCTCCGCCTCCTTCGTAGTTAATTGATGGCACGTTGTAGAAGGTGTTTTGTGCGCCGGAAGCCCGGAAGTGGCGGCGTAGGCTAGCAATGCTGCCACAGGAATTCGGACGAAAGTGTGCGCTGCGTTCCGCTAATCCGACTAGCCGGACACTACCTCTCCTCAATCATCAAGCCTGTATCGGTCTAAAGCGGCATTTCCTGCTTGAACAATTGCTGCAGCGCACCGCTTACAACCGTATCGGCATCCGTCTCGATGGCTAGCATTTCCTTCCCACCGTCCACAACCACGAAGCTGAAGTGCATTTCGGGGGACCCCTTCGGCTGTATCGTAAGCCTGCCCCTGCAGTCCGTATCGACCGAGAACGAACCGGTGACGGGCTCCTCTGGGAACGTTAGAAACGTGCCATTCTCGCTACTCGCCAGGTGTCCGATGATCCCTCCTTCTCCAGCAGGGCTGACTATTAACTTCAACTCACCGATGAAAGCCACCGCTC
>DATEBK010000297.1:0-12044 GCA_035287825.1 Terriglobales bacterium | reverse complement strand
GTAGGCGCCTTCGGCCATCCCCATCGAGAGCGCGGCGATCGAGATCCGCCCGCCATCGAGCACACGCATCGCGTCGATGAATCCATTCCCTTCCCCGCCCAGCAAATTCTCCGACGGTACAAAGCAATCCTCGAAGATCAGTTCGGAGGTGTCGCTGGCGCGCAAGCCAAGCTTGTTTTCCTTTTTTCCGGCGCGGAATCCTTTGGCATCTTTTTCGACGATGAACGCCGAGAGGCCGTGAGTATGCGCAGCGCGGTCCGTGATGGCGATCACAACCAGGACGTCGGCATAGTGGCCGTTAGTGATGAAGGTCTTGGTGCCGTTGAGCGTCCATCCGCCTTTGGCGCGCGTCGCCGTCATGCGTGCGCTGCCGGCATCGGAACCTGAAGAAGGCTCGGTCAGCCCCCACGCTCCGATGTATTCGCCCGTCGCTAGTTTCGCTACATACTTTTTCTTCTGCGCTTCATTGCCGGCGAGAAAGATATGGTTGGAGCAGAGCGAAGTGTGCGCGGCGACAATTATGCCGACCGATCCATCCACGCGAGAGAGTTCGGCCACGGCGGTCGCGTACTCGACATACCCCATGCCCGCGCCGCCGTACTCCGGCGGAAAGATTATGCCCAGCAGGCCCAGTTTGCCGAGCTCTTTGATGGTGGCGAGCGGAAATTCGCTGGCCTCGTCCCACTTCATGACGTTCGGCGCAATTTCGCGCTCGGCGAATTCTCGCACCGTTTTCTTGAGATGCAGTTGTTCTTCGTTTAACTGGAAGTCCAAGTAAAGCTCCTCGGGGATGACAACCGCTCGAAGTGCGGATCAACTACAGAAAATTCAGGTTGGATGCCGTGTGCGGGGATGGCGCGAAAAACGTCGCCCAACTCTTTATTTAAGCATGGCGGAGCATAATCGGCGAAATCGTCTTACCGACCGGTTGGCTTGGGGGCGCCGCGCGTCCTCTTACGATTTACGACCGATTTACGACTTATGATATGACACACCAGACCGGGTAGTGGCCGCACGTCGCCTAGGTCGTAGCTCTTTCGGGTTTGTCCTCCGGCATGGCCAGAACAGTTCAATTACGGCGCTCGGGATGTCGAACTTGGGCTCACCAGCGACGTTTGGGGGGAGGCACGCCGAAGACACATCCCTTCTACTTTCGTGAAGAAGATTTCCGAGTTATACTCACTGAGATATTTGGAGTGCTGGGTTCTCGATTTCCCCTCGACAACCTGAGGCGAATGTTTGCCTTTGTCAGGAAACCGAGGCTGCATTCCCCCGCCGGCTCTCCGTCCAGGTATTTGCCATGGATGAGCGCGACCGTAAGGGCAAAGATTCCGATAGCCCGACCATGCCGGGGACTCGCTTGCCCGACGACGTTGTCGCTGCGCTGACGCCTCCGCCGCTTTCGCACGCGCCGTCTTCCGACGCAGCCACGTCTCCGCACGGCACGGCGCTGCACGGTGCGACACCGGCCATGCCTTATATACGGGCGGCGGAGCAGGCCTTTACCCCGATCAGCAATATTTCCGCGTTTCAAGGTCTGCAAGCGGGAGTGCTGTTCGGCGGCCGCTACGAAATCATCGGCGTGCTCGGGCAGGGTGGGATGGGCGCCGTCTACAAGGCGCGCGACCGCGAACTCGATCGTCTGATTGCGCTCAAGGTCATCCGTCCCGAGCTGGCAACCGATCCTGCGATTCTCGCGCGCTTTAAGCAGGAGTTGATTCTCTCCCGCAACATCACTCACAAGAATGTGGTGCGCATTTTCGATCTCGGTGAAGCGGAGGGCATCCGCTTCATCAGCATGGAGTACGTGGATGGCGAAGACCTGCGCACAGTGCTGCGGCGCGAGGGAAAACTTTCGCCGAAAGAGGCCATCTCGGTGGTGGAGCAGATCTGCCGGGCACTTGATTCCGCACACACCGAAGGCGTCATCCATCGCGACCTGAAGCCGCAGAACATTATGCGCGACAAGCAAGGACGCGTGGTGGTGATGGATTTCGGGCTGGCACGGTCGCTCGGCGATTCGGGGCTGACCCAAACCGGCGCGATTGTCGGCACCATGGAGTACATGTCCCCGGAGCAGGCGCTGGGAACGACACTCGACCAGCGTTCCGACATTTTTAGCGTGGGGTTGATCTTCTTCGAGCTGCTGACAGGAAAAGCTCCGTACAAAGCCGACACGGCGATCGCCAGCCTGATGAAGCGCACGCGCGAGGACGCGCAGTCGGCCTCGGAGGTCGAGGCAACTGTCCCCAAAACGCTAAGCGCGATCGTTAGCCGCTGCTTGGAGCGCGAACCGGCGAACCGGTATCACTCCGCGGTCGAGTTGTTGCAGCAGTTGGCGACATGGGAAGCCAATCCCAACATCAGCGCGGAATCTCTTTCGGCAATGATCGCCCATCCGGTCGTGCGTCGATCGCGTTTCAGCCTCGATCTTCCCGGAAAGAGCTGGATGTGGATCACCGCAGCGGTGCTGGTGATTGTACTGGCGACGTTTGCCGGACGCACGCTGCTGAATCATGGAGCGAGTTCGGACGCAATCGCAGAGGGTATTCCGCCGCTGAAGCAGGGAAAATATGTGGCCATCCTGCCACTCAAGCATGTGGGTGACGAGAAAGCCCTGGGCTATGTGGCAGACGGCATTCAGGAGGCTTTGGCTGCGAAGCTGTTTCAGTTGAAGGAAGTGCACCTGGCATCGGCGGACGCTGTTGATAAAGCGGCCGCTAAAGATTTGCCCCTTGCGAAATTGGCGCGCGAACTGGGCGTCAATCTGGTGCTGCAGGGCATGGTGCAGGGTAACAGCGACAAGATCCGGGTCACACTGAGCCTTGACGACGCCACTACGGGCAAGCGGCTGTGGAGCCAGGAGTTTCCTGGGGCGCCGGGCGATGTGCTCTCACTGGAAGACCAGATCTACGGCACAGTCTCTTCCGCCCTCGCGCTGAAGCTGACCGACGAAGAGCAGGCCCGCGTGGGCGCCCACCCGACCGAGAACGTGAAAGCCTACGACCTCTACCTGCAAGGGCGGAACACTCTACGCAACGGCCACGGCCAGGACGCTTACAAACAGGCGGAAGGCTTGTTCGAACAGGCGATTGAGAAGGATGCGAACTTCGCTCTTGCGTACACCGGCCTCTCCGACTCGAGTCTGCTGATGTACAAGGAAACCAAGGACAGCATCTGGGCGCAAAAAGCAACTCTGGCGGCACAGCAGGCGGAACGGCTCTCCAACAATCTGCCCGAGGTCCACATGTCGCTGGGAAGCGTGTATTCCACGACTGGCAAGAACACGGAAGCAGTCACGGAGCTGAAGAAAGCGCTGGAACTGGCGCCGAACTCCGATGAAGCCTATCGAAATCTGGGCGAGGCTTACTCCGAGAACGGGCAGACCGATGAAGCGATTGCTGCCTACGAAAAAGCGGTGGCTGCGAACTCCTACAACGTCACCAACCACGTCGCGCTTGGCAACGCTTACCTGGGCCTGGGCGACGCTGCAAAAGCCCTGCCCGAGTTTCAAAAAGCTACCGAGATCGCATCCGATAATCCCCTGGGCTACGAAGGCATCGGGTCCGTATTTTTGCGGCAAGGCAAGTGGAGCGAGGCGATTGCACAATATCAAAAAGCCCTGACCTTGGCCGCTGACTCGATAACGTACTCCAATGTGGGTACCGCTTATTTTTTCCTCAAGAACTACGATGAGGCGACCAAGATGTACGAAAAAGCAGTCGCGATGACGCCGAACAACGAGGAACTGCTCGGCAATCTGGGCGATTCGTATCGCTGGTCTGGGCACTCCGATCAGGCGTCGAGCGCTTACGCGAAAGCTATCTCGCTGGCATTCCAGGAACTGCAAGTGAACCCGCGATCGTCCAGCATTATGGGCGATCTGGGGCTGCTGTATGCGAAGAAGGGAGATGCCGCGAACGCCACGCAGTACACCAATCAGGCGCGCGCCATCAGTCCCGACGACGTGCAGTTGATGTACTCGGAAGCGCAGGTGAAAACTCTGATCGGCAAGCCCGAGGACGCCTTGAAGTCGCTGCGGCTGGCGCTGGAGAAGGGCTATCCAGCGCAAGAAGCCTGGAACGATCCCGAACTGCAGAAGTTGCAGGCCCTGCCGCAGTTCGCGCAGCTACGCAACGAGTTTTCCAAGAAGAGCCACTGATCTCCTGGCGAGAATCTCTCTCCGCAGAAAATCCTCCACCAGATTCGTCGTGCTTCGCGAACGGAAGACAACTTTTCGCTTCCAAACTGAGAGGTTCTTACTACAAGCAGAACTTGCGAGGGGACTTGCTCAGAGACGTTTTGCTCAGGCAGGGTCTACGGGTTTTGCTCAGGGCAGGCCTCGAAGGCCATGCCCTGGCAATCCGATTAGTGATTCGCTAGGAGTTCTTGCGGTTCATCCACGACTTTCGGCGCGAGACCAACGCTGCGACTCCAGTCATCATGAGAGCGACCGTGCCCGGCTCCGGAACCGTTCCCGTTCCGCCATGGGCCCCGAAGGTCATTCCGCCATCCCAGCAGCTACCCTTAACGCAAGAGAACTGCATTGCGAAACTCTGTCCGGCTTGAATACCATGGTCTCTCCACAGAGCGTGACCGTTGGCGCCTGACAGAAGGATCTCAACCGAACCGTTCTTGAGGGTCTTGGTGGTGCAACTGGAGAACAGATCTGAATGGCAGCTGATATCGGCCGCCGGCACGCCCGTCTCGATCAGGGTCAGTGAGGTCCACGCCTTTCCGCTGTCGTTAGTGAAAAACAGTTCGCCCGATCCACTGGCAGGAATCGTGAAGCTGAAATTCTGCCCGACCCCTTGACAATTCGGACAAGGTCCCGGGGCAACGCTTCCGCCACCGGCGCCGTGAAGGATGACTTTCGGATCATCGATGCCGTTGGCAAAGGCCATCGCCGAGGCAAACATTAGCATCAGGACGAACGCACACATCTGGAAGATTTTCATCGAAGTTATCCTGTTCACCAAAGGATTTCGAGCTAGGATCTTCCCCAGCTCTCGGGGATTGGGGCTGAGGTTAGCGTGTTTACCAAAGTGGGTCAAGCGGAAACCGACAGATTCTTAAAGAAATATCCAGCAAACATGCAAATAATTGCGCATCGCCTTTGGGGCTGTGCACGCGCTGGACACAGAAGTGCACGGTATTGCGCACAGGCAAGAAAAAGCCGGAACCCGAAGGCCCCGGCTGTCCAGTTGGTTGTGTGCCCGGATAAAACCTTTTCAGCATCCCCGACAATTGACGATCAGCGATCAGCGATCACTGATCCAAACGATTCGCAGATCGAGAACTGACGATGGACGCGTTATGCGCTGCGCCGCGGCCGTACCGTCAAATCCCGCACCTGCGCAAGAATGCTTGACATCTGCATTCCGTTCAGCTGCGACAGATACGGCATGACGTCGGCGACGAATTGGTCTTCCATCAATTCCCGCACTTCCTCTTGCCGGTTGCGTTCTCCACCGGAGAGCAAGTCGGGCACGCTCACCTCGAGCGCTTTTGCCAGCCGCTCCAGAGAAGACAGCGTCGGAGTCGCCTTTTCGTTTTCGATTTTCGAAACGTACGTGCGCGGCACCGACATACGCAACGCCAGTTGACGTTGACTTAAGCCGTTGCGCAAACGCAGCGAGCGAATGGAGTGAGCCAGCTTGAGATGTCCGCGTCCGTGGTAATCAACGGTAACGGGCAACACTTCTGGCGTGGGGGTCATGGCGGCGATCTCCGCCTCGTCCTCGTCGAGTGACAGATGACAACGGCGGCAGAGACTGTTGGATGTGCGGAATTGCACCAAGAGACAGCGGTCGCATCGTACAACTTCCCGTGAGTCCACGGGGGTTAGTGTGGTGGCCATTCAGGTTTTGCGAGTGCCAGAGCAGGGGCTACTCTCAAAGCCAACTGCTGTGTAATCTGCTGGATCGGCCCTGTGGAAGTCAAGACAAAAGTACGTGAGAACAACGTGGATAGTTCAAATAATGCGATAATTGGCGTTCAGAAGCCGCGAAAACAGGGATGACGACATGAGTCAGCGCGATTCAGCGTGGTGTTTACTAACTGAGTTCACCCAATCGGAAAGTTTGCGTAAACATGCCCTCGCCGTCGAGGCGTGCATGCGCGCTTATGCTCGCAAAGCCGGAGCGGACGAAGAATTGTGGGGATTGGTCGGGCTCTTGCATGACTTCGATTACGAGAAATATCCCACGGCGGAGGAACATCCCTACAAAGGCTCCGAGATTCTGAACGACCGCGGATATTCCGAAGAAGTCCGGCGCGCTATTCTCTCGCACGCTCAGTACACAGGCGTCGCGCGCGTCTCGCAGATGGAGAAGACTCTGTTTGCTTGCGACGAACTGGCCGGATTTATTACCGCGTGCGCGCTGGTCAAACCGGCGAAATCGCTGGCCGAAGTAGAAGCGCCATCGGTGCGGAAGAAAATGAAGGACAAGGCCTTCGCCCGCAGCGTTCATCGCGAAGACATCATCGAGGGCGCGGCCGATCTTGGAATCGACCTTGAAGAACACATCGCATTCTGCATCGGAGCGATGAAAGGCATTGCGGGAGAGCTGGGGTTGGATGGGTCGCCGTCGAGCGGGTCAGCATTGGATGGGACGGCGGCAAAATCGGCATAGCTGTTAGCCGGATCCTCGGCTCCGAATCCAGCGTCGGCCACAGATTCAACGCGGGTAGGATTTGAGGGCCGTGGACCAACCTCCGATGAAGCTGGTCCACTTCCCCGCCACAGTTATTTCTTGTTCGACTTCTCCGTATTTTGTCCGAGCAATCCAAAAATCTGCAATTGCTTATTGCTCGCGACAAATACCAGGCCGTTGGCCACGACGGGAACCAGATTCGCGTTGCCGCCGAGGTTTGGCCAATTGCCGGCCTTGGCTGTATACAGATGCTTGAGCGTTGGTGTTTTCTTGCCCCCGTCCGGATTGAAGGCGTAGAGATGAAGCGGCGCCTGGCCGGCGGACGCCGGACGTCCTAAAGCCCAAATCACGGGACTAGCGGTGCCGTTCGAAGAGATCGTGGTGAAAAAACCAGGATCCTGCTGATTTCCGCCAACCGAGGCCCAGCTAGAAACCTGCGACAATGCAACCTTGGGCGAGGTCTCTACCTTCCAGATCTCCAACTCTGTATTCCCGCTGCTGACGACGCGTCCCGCGCCATCGGTGGGATCCACATAGTACGATTCACCGCACCAGCAACCGCCAATGCCGTAAGTGCCGAGCACATTGTTCTTGTTCGGCGAATAGCCGCCCAGATCATCTTCGTTCATCAGATACATGTTGCCGTCTTTGCCGGCTGCAACGGCCAGATGCGGAATCGACCCCGGCTGATCGGGCAGCACCAGCACGCCGCCGGAGCCAAAGTCGACGTCACCGTCATCCAGGCTCTGCTGGTCATCCGGTGTAAACAGATCAAGCACCGTGTTCAGCGTGGAGGAAAGCTTCACCACGCTTTCCTGAATGTTGGTTACGCCGTCGTAAGTGCCGGGGTCGGAATTTCCTGTGACGAACAGAATGTTGCCCTCATCGTCGACCGCCGGTCCGTATCCTGACATCCAGACGGAAGACAGAAAGAAGCTATCGCTGTCCGTAGCCTGCAGGTCATTAAGCTGCGCGCTCGCCAGCGGCGTCAGCGTTCCTGTTGTCCAACCGAGGACCCAGCCGCGCGAAAGGTTCGCTCCCAGATCGCAGAAACTGCCGAAGGACGCATAAACATTGCCGTTGGCTAGCAACAACGCCGGCCGCTGCCGTTGGTAGGTGGCGTTGAAATTAAAGGTCGATCCGTTATTGAGGGTTTGCGACGCGACCACAACTTGCGGCTCAACCTGGTCGGTCAGACTGCCGAGACTGAGCGCATGAATGGTATAGGTCGGTCCGCTCTTGGCCTGCGTGTAAACCACAACATAAAGCGTATTCGTCGAGAGATCGATCACCGGCGTCGAGTTAATTCCGACCCTCGGGCCATTGTTGTTGCATCCCAGCGGATAACCTACCGGCGTTCCGAAATTTGGATTCAGGAGTACCGTCCCACTATGCACATCAATGGCATAGATGGAGTTGTTTTCCGTCGCCACATAGACCACATCGTGCGTGCCCTGAAAACTTCCCGCGGTGATTTGCACGCCAGGGACGACGAGCGGCTGAGCATCGACCTGGTCGTCGAGGGTAACAGTATGCAAGCGGCCGAAGGTTTTGCTCTTCACGTTGGCGGGAGTCAGCGTCGTTTCGTTCTGGTTCCAGCCAGTACGGTAGTTGTCATAGTGATATGTGGTAATAGACGTTTGCGCGGCAGCGCGCGGCACCGTCGTTCCGAGCATAACCATAAGGGAGAGCGCAATAGCGACGCCGAGGGAGTTCCGCTGGCAGAGCTTCAGCATGTTGTGATCCTCAATACAATATTTTGTTTGTTGTTTACGTGATCTGATTTTTGTCCGCTCGCACTTGTTATCCCAAGCATCTGCGGAGCACAAGAGAGAACAGGTAGAAGAAACGCGAGTTTAGCGCGACCGACGGGCGCGTGTAAACAACGCTATTGTCAAATCTGCGCGAGGTGCAATGCGCTGCATCGATGCTGCAATATTCTGCGGGATGACGACTCGAGTGCGGCTCTGGGTGCGGACGCACAAAGGCACGAGCGCCTAACGCACCAACTCGGCCAGTTTGCCGCTGGCAATCAATTCAGCGATGCGGACGAAATCCTGATACATGACCCGGTCTTTTTCCATGGTCGCGCAGACCCCGCGGATGGCGGCGTGCGCCCGCTGCAACGTCTTGGAAGTCTTAAGCGGAGCGAGAAAATCGATTGCCTGCGCTGCCGCCATGGCTTCAATCGCCAGCGTGTTGCGCGTGTTCTCGACAATCTTTTTCAGTTTATTGGCTGCGGTCATGCCCATCGAAACGAAGTCTTCTTTGTTGCCCGAAGTGGTGATCGAGTCAACCGACGCGGGATGCGCGAGCACTTTGTTTTCGCTCACCAAGGCCGCCGCGGTGACTTGCGGCATCATGAAACCGGAGTTCATTCCCGCGCCCGGCGCAAGAAACGGGGGCAAGCCTTCACTGAGAGCGGGGTTCACCATGCGCTCCAGGCGCCGTTCGCTGATTCCGGCGAGCGCGCTCAGCGCGATGGCGAGAAAGTCGAGCGCGAAAGCCAGAGGTTCGCCGTGGAAGTTTCCGCCGGAAATCACATCACCTTCGCCATCAGTCGCCTTCATATTCTTCACGAATACCAGCGGGTTATCGACCGCCGAGTTCGTCTCCGTCTCAAACACGCGGCGGCAATGCGCAAGCGTGTCGCGCACTGCGCCGTGCACTTGCGGAATGCAGCGCAGAGAATATGCATCCTGCACCCGGCCGCAGTCGCGATGCGATTCTCTGATCTCGCTCTGGTCGAGCAGACGGCGCAGGTTGGCAGCAGTCCGGATTTGCCCAGGATGGGGACGGGCGTTTTGAATACGCTCATCAAACGCCACACTGGTTCCCTTGAGCGCATCGCATGCCATGGCTCCAATCACGTCCGCGCTGTCGGCCAGCGTTTCGGCCGCGAGGAGCATGAGCGTGCCGATCGCGAGCATCGCTTGGGTGCCGTTGATGAGTGACACCGCTTCTTTTGCTTCGAGCACCAGCGGCTTGATTTGTGCGCCCTTCAGCGCTTCGGCGCTGGGGATGGTTGTCCCTGGAAGGCCCGTCCCGTGCGCGTCCTCTTTAATACATTCGCCTTCGCCGATCAACGCCAGCGCCAGATGAGCCAGCGGAGCCAGATCGCCGCTTGCTCCGACGCTTCCCTGCGACGGAACCATCGGAGTGACGCCGCGATTGAGCATTTCGCAGATGGTGTCGATGGTGATGGCGCGCACTCCGGAGTTGCCTTTGGCCAGCGAGTTGGCGCGCAACAGCATCATGGCGCGTGTGTCGGGAACGGCCAGCGGTTCACCAACGCCGACAGCGTGCGAGCGCACCAGGTTGACTTGCAGCTCGCGCACCTGGTCGCCAGCAATGTGCACGTCGCTCAGTTTGCCGACTCCGGTGGTGATGGCGTAGGAAATTTTGTTGTTGGCAACCAGGGTGTCAACCACGGCGCGGGCCCGATTCACGGCTTCGCGAGCGCTCGCCTCGAGAAGGACGGGCCGTCTTGCGACGGCGACATCACGCACCGCCTCGAGGGTCAGATCGTTTCCGTTAATGTGCAAAGCTTGCAAGAGCACTTCCTTGTTTGCGGCTCTGGAGTCGAATTTTTATTACTTGCCTTGTAACGACACCTTGAAGGGATACAGCGTTGCCGTCATCAAGTTCTTTTTCACGGCCGGATCTGCGTTCATGATCTGGCGAGCGGATTCTTCAGATTCGGCGCGAAAGATGGCGAGTCCCATCGTACTTTCATCTGTATTCAGGGTGCGACCGACCAGGATCACGGCGCCTTTGCCATTGAGATCCTGAAGATATGCGAAGTGTTCGGCCACAATGGCTTGTTCCGATTCGGTGGGACCGGTACGAAGCAAATCTCCACGCACCAGCTGTAGTTTGTAGAGAAACTCTTGCATCGGATATATCTTCCCTATCTCCCCAGTGCGGCGCGAAATACCTTCAAATATTTTGCCGGCAGCGCTCGCGGTTCCATCTTGGAGCCAGCAACGATGTGCGTCGTCTCACCCTCGGCCAGCAACCTGCCGGTGTCAGCATGACGTAGTTCGTACCCGAATCGAATCACTTTATCTCGGACATGTTTCAAATGCGTCCGCACGACGACTTCGTCATCATAGTGCACCGGCGCCTTGTAGCGGCACCGCGCATCGACCACGGCGATAAAACACTCGTCCTCGCGCTCCATATCTTTATAACTGAAGCCCAGCTGGCGGAGCAGTTCAACCCGCCCAACTTCAAACCAGATGAAATGATTGGCATGGTAGACCACGCCCATCTGATCGGTCTCGGCGTAACGCACGCGAATGCGGGTTTCATTCACGGTCGGATGGTGAATCACACCGGGCGTCGAATTGGGTATCGACGAGTTGGGTATTGACGAGTGCGGCCGAGTCATCGGCCCGTCCACTTGGGTTTGCGCTTTTCGAGAAACGATTCAATACCCTCGCGAAAATCGTCGCTCTCACGGATTCCGGCATTTTCGCGGATGGCAGCCTCGATCTGCACGTCAAGTTCGGCGCGGGCGTGCTCGGTCAACAGGCGCTTGGTCTGGAAAAGTGAGAGCGGACTGTTCTCCGCCAACTGCAGCGCCAGTTCGCGGGCCCGGTCAAGCAATTTTTCAGCAGCAACGATTTCATTGATCAAGCCCAGTTTCAGGGCCTCCGCCGCGTCAAACAGGCGCCCAGTGAGCAGCAGATCACGGGCAATTTTTTCTCCCACCTGGCGTAGCAGAAACGTGGCGACGATCGCAGGCACAAACCCGATACGAACTTCGGTGTATCCAAACTTCGCTTCGGGAACGGCGAGGGTGAAATCACAGAGCAGCGCGAGCCCGGTCCCACCCGCGATCGCCGCACCGTTAACCGCGGCGATTGTCGGCTTGGGAAATTCGTACAGCGACCGGAACAATTTGACCATGGTGCGCGAGTCTTCAAGATTCTGCTCGTGCGTGCGGCCAATCAGGGCCTTGAGGTTGTCCAGATCCATGCCCGACGAAAACGCCTTGCCCGCGCCCGTCAGAACCAGGACGCGCGCGTCGGAGTTCGTTACTTCCTCGAGTGCATTGATGAGATCGCCGATCAGTTCATAGCTGACGGCATTGCGCTTATCGGGACGGTTGAGTGTGATAGTGGCGATACCAGAATCGAAGGCGAGTTGAAGGGTTTTGTAAGTCATAACAGTTGCGATCAGTCAGCGGCCGTCGAAATCTTGTACCGTGCACCGATCTCCGCCGTTGCTCTCACCAACGCATCCAGCGACTTTAGCGCGGGGAGTTGTGCGCCCCGTCCACGCAAAGCTTCGATCACCGTCTCAGTTGCGATGTTTCCGACCAAGTCATCTTGCGCGAAGGGACATCCGCCCAGGCCGCCGATGGCGGAATCGAAACGGCGG
>DATEBK010000296.1:0-3106 GCA_035287825.1 Terriglobales bacterium | reverse complement strand
CGCCGATATCGCCAGCATGCAGCTCCGGAATCGGAATCGCCTGCTTTCCCTGAATGAGCGAAATATGCGCGAATTTTTCTTGAATATTCCGGTTGTAGTTCTGCAGCGACGCGTCGTTCTTTAACACCCCGGAGAAAACTTTGAAGTACGAAATGCGCCCGGCGAACGCATCCGACATGGTTTTGAAGACATAGACTGATGCCGGCTCATTGTCGGTGCCTTTGCGCGAGGCTAGTTCGGCGTGGCCGTCGGGCATCCATTCGGTAAGGGCGTGATGCTCGCTGGCGGCTGGCGTGTAGTCCACAATGAAATCCATCAACTCGTCAACACCGATGTTCCCGAGTCCAGAGGTGAACAGCACCGGGAAAAGTTTGTCTTCACGAATTGCTTCGTGCAGCGCCGGAACCAAATCTTCTTCCGGAATCGTACCCTTCTCGAAGAATTCTTCCATCAACTCGTCTTTGCCTTCGGCAACCAGTTCCACCAATCTTTCGTGTGCTTCTTTGGCGACATCGGCCATGTTCGCCGGGATCGGCCCTTCTTTGCCCTTACCGTTGCCACCCATCTCATAGGTGTAGGCCTTCATGCGGACGAGATCGATAATGCCGCTGAGACTCTTCTCGCTGCCAATGGGAAGCTGTAGCGGAGTAACGGCACGGCCGAAGGCGTTGGTCAGCGATTCGAGGACGCGGTTGGCGTCGGCACGGTCGCGATCCATACGATTGACGACAATCATGCGCGGCAGATCGATGTCGCTGCAGTATCCCCAGACGCGCTGCGTCACGACTTCGACGCCGGCGACACCATCCACCACAACGAGCGCGGCATCGACCACAGGCAGCACCATCTTGGCCTCGTGAACGAACATGTTGAAGCCAGGAGTATCGAGCAGATTTATTTTTACTTTGTCGGCATCCGTCTTGCCCCACTCGACAAAAGCAAGGCCCGTCCCAATCGACATCTTGCGGGCGATCTCTTCTTCGTCGTAGTCGGTGGTGGCGGAGCCGTCGTCAACGCGTCCGAGGCGCGGCGCGGCTCCTGCGGTATAGAGCATGGCGGACACCAGGGTAGTTTTGCCGGCATGCCCGTGTCCGATCAGGGCAAGGTTGCGGAGATGGGCTCCTTCGTACACTTTCACGGGTTGTCTCCTTCCGCAGGCTTGCGGTAAGAGGTGGTATGGCCCGGAATTATTATGAGTACAGGTTACAGGCCACGCTGCCTGCGAAACTTTGGATGCTACCACAGGGGGTGGGGAGGCTCAAGGAAGGGATCAGTCTGCAAAGGTCAAGCCGTAGCCCTTCCATGACGCTACTTTGCATTCACAAACTCTGCCAGCGGGATAACGTCAACTTTTTTCCCCAACGAATACGACTTCTTGCCGGGATACAGAACGCACAACCGGTCGAGTTTCAGGTCGGCAAGCGCGATTCGCATAGAAGAAGTGAGCACCGGTGCATCGGCGCGCTTGCACTCGATCCCGATGCGACGCCCGTCTTTGAATAGAAGAAGATCAAGCTCCGCCCCATTATGCGTGGCCCAATAGTAAGCTTCGTCGGGACGAAAAGACTTGAGCACCTCCTCGACGGCATAACCCTCCCACGAAGCGCCCACCTTTGGATGAAGCTCAAGATCCCGGTGATTGGCGATGCCGAGCAACGCATGCAGAAGACCGCTGTCACGCACGTAAACTTTCGGCGCCTTCACCTGGCGCTTGCCGAGATTCTCAAACCACGGCGGCAGCTGCCGGAGCATGAAGACATCGGCCATGAGATCGAGATAACGGCGCACCGTAGCCTCGTTCACAGTCAAGGCGCGAGCGAGCTCGGCGGCATTCCAGATTTGAGCGTGATAGTGAGCGACCATGTTCCAGAATCGCCGCAAGGCGAGCGCCGGAATCGTGATACCTAGCTGGGGCAAGTCACGCTCCAGAAAAGTTTGTAGAAATTGTCGCCGCCAGGAGAGCGAGTCTGTCTCGGTTCGTGGCGTGTAGGCCAGTGGAAAACCGCCCCGCAGCCAGTGCCGACCTTGGGCATTGGCACCGAGATCGGAAAGGCGGAAGCCCTCCAGCGGAACGGTCTCGATGCGTCCGGCGAGTGTCTCTGAAGATTGCTGGAGCAGATCGGGCGAAGCGCTACCGAGAACGAGAAAGCGCGCTCGGAGCGGTTTGCGGTCCGCCAGTACACGTAACAGAGGAAATAGATCCGGGCGCCGCTGAACTTCGTCAATCACCACCAACTTCCTGAGCGGACGCAAAGCGGTGTCCGGCTCGGTCAGTCGGGCGAGGCTCCGGGGGTCTTCAAGATCAAAGTAGTTGAGGGAGTCGGGCGCTACAAACTCGCGGGCCAGCGTAGTTTTACCGCATTGACGAGGTCCGAGAAGGGCGACCACGCGGCTGCGCCGCAAAGCGGTGCGGATCAAGGTGATATCAGCGAAACGAACAATCACCCATCAATTGTACACCATGAAAATCCCGCAGTCTATGCGGGATTTTCATGGTATATTTTAGGAACCTAAGAGCTGGCAACCGACACCGCCGAATCCAGCTCCTTCCCCGTGGACAAAACTCATACACGCGCTAAAGCGTTGCGCTCTTCTCCGCAATTAGCTTCTTGATCCTCTCCGCAAACTCCGCGGTAGTCATGTCCTCAGTCTTCTCTTTGCCGCGGGTACGGACGTTAACCTTATTCGCTTCAGCTTCCTTGTCCCCGACCACCAGCAGAAATGGCACCTTCTGCATCGCGTGTTCGCGAATCTTTGCGTTCATCTTCTCGTTGCGGGAGTCGACTTCCACACGAACACCCGACGCCCGCAGCTGCGAAGCGACTTTCTCCGCATACTCGGAATGACGCTCCGCGATTGGAATCATCGCCACCTGCACAGGAGAGAGCCATACAGGGAACGCTCCCGCATAATGCTCAATCAGCACTCCGAAAAAGCGCTCGACCGATCCGTAAAGTGCGCGGTGGACCATGAGGGGCTGCTTGCGGGTGCCGTCTTCGGCGACATATTCGAGATCGAAGCGCTGCGGCAGATTGAAGTCAAACTGTACGGTTGAGAGCTGCCACAAGCGTCCAATGGCATCGACCAACTTAATATCGATCTTTGG
>DATEBK010000295.1:0-16865 GCA_035287825.1 Terriglobales bacterium | reverse complement strand
CTCGAAGGACCGCTCCCGCAACTTCCGCCGGAAGCGGAGGCTATGACTCCCATCGTAACCCCGCCGGCCGGGGAGATTCCCACCGCGCGTCAGTAGGCGACCATAACAGTAAGAGTCCTTTGCCCACGTTTCTCTTGCCATCGAGCTAAACACCCCTAACGTCGCTGCGTCTAATTGGCTCAAAGGCGACAAACGTTACGCTATAATTCCTGCCTTCATGCATCCCATCACCGAGAGCGTTTTACTGGGCCTCCAGTGTTTCGCGGCGTTGTTTGTCGGGCTGCATAATTGGATTCCTCTGGGAAGCCTCAATAATGTGAGGGCGGTTCGGGCCGAGTTTCCGGGCAGCAAACTCGTCACAACTACACTCATCAATTTCATTCCAGTCGCGATCGGACTCACTGGCAGCGCCATTTACTTTGGCAGAGCTTATCCGGGATGGCTCCTCTGGTGGCTTTGGATATTCTACGGGCTTGCGTGCTACGGCTCATTGAAGGAGTGGTGGATTCCGTATTTTTCTCGACCGGGGGCGGAACGTGTCGCCCGATATCAGGCGATGTACGGAACTACTCACGCTTTTTTACCGGAGCGCAATGGCATCAGGCCGAACACGCTGCACGTGATTTTCGACTTAGTCACGGTCGCGATATTAGTTACTCTGGCTCTGCTGACCTCACAGTCGTGATCAACCGGCGCTGAGGCACGGCCGTTCAGTTCATTGACAGACCTTTACCTGCAGGAGAGGCTTCAGTCTCGGCATGGCTCTCAAAACGACGTAAAATAAGGTTCATGGAGCCGCAATCCGGCCGGTCTGGATTCAGTTTGAAGGGATCCGCAAGTCTCCTTGTCGCGGGCCTTGTTGTCGCGGTTTTGCTCATCATGCTGCCGGCCTATCGCTGGTTTTTTCTGATCAGCCTTCTCATCGGTCTGGTTATCGCCGGCGCGCTCTCCCTTTGGCACAAACTGCATCCGATCAAAGAAGAAGACGTCCATCCCAAGCGCCCGCTCGGTCTTTAGGTCGTTTCATCGGTCCGCTTCATTTCTTAATTTTTTCCTGCGCCGCTTGCCATTCGCATCCCCTACACTGGAAACTAATCTCTATGCGGATCATGGCGCGATTCATGCTCTCGGCGAGCGACCTGGCGCAGTTCCCTGCTCCCAGTGTTCCCGAGATTGCTTTTCTGGGACGCTCCAACGTCGGCAAATCGAGCCTGATCAATTCGCTGGTCGGCGCCAAGCTGGCGCGCACCAGCAACACTCCCGGACGCACGCGGAGCATCAATTTTTATGAAGTCCGCCGCGCCGGCCAACCTCGACCCGAAATGCTCTTCACCGATCTCCCCGGATACGGTTATGCCAAAATCTCCCGCGAAATATCCGATGACTGGGCGCGTTTCGTCGATCCCTATCTGCATCAACGCTCAACCCTGGCGCTGTGCCTTACGCTGGTCGATGCCAATATCCCTCCGCAAGCGAGCGACGCTCAACTGATGGAGTTCCTGGCAGCTAAAGGACGTCCGCACGCGATTGTGGCCACCAAGTGCGACCGTCTGTCGAGTAACCAGTTGGCACACGCGATGCGCGCCCTGGAACAGGCCTATGCTGGCGTACCGATCGTTCCATTTTCCGCCAAAACCGGAGCCGGCAAGGATGAGTTGTGGGGCCAGATTCGCGCCTCGGTGACACAATTTCCCGCCGCCTAAAGTCCTCCCGCAATCTGCCGATTCCCCCTGATGGAAAGACTTGCCACCGGAGGGCAGCTTCGTGAACCCGAATGGTATTTCCGAATACCCTGACTTCTCGCCAAACTCGAGCACCGCTGATGACGGCGCGAGCTATCTTCGTCGTCTGAAGGCCGACAAAGCGGACACCGCGCCGGCAACCCCAGTCTCAAGCCCAAACACCAAAGCCAACGGAGGCGATTGGAAAGAACGACGAAGAAGCCCGCGCATTCGCTGTTCGGGCAGCGCGGAGTTCGTGGCCGATGGCAGCGACGTTCGTCTCTGGGGAACCATCACGGATATCAGCCAGCACGGCTGCTATGTGGAAATGAGCAACACATTTCCGATCGGCACAAAAGTGCACCTGGTACTGAAGTCGTACGGCATCCGCATTCTGGTCTCAGGCGAGGTTCGCACTTCGTATCCGGCCCTGGGCATGGGCATTCTCTTCGCTGAGCTGGTGCCTCAGGAAGCCAAGGAGTTGGGTCGGCTGCTCGCTGCGCTCTCCGGGAGCAACGCCTTCGCCTCCACACCGCCGGCCCAGGAGAATCTGCTTGACGATCCTTCACAACCTGCCGATCCCAGGGCTTTGTTAAAAGAGGTAACGGAATTCTTTCGCAAAGAGTCACTACTCTCACGCGACCAATTTCACGAGATCGCCAAACGAGTTCGCCGGCCGTAACCCACCCCCGAGCAACAGCCCGTTCGGTGGGCTCCGGAGACGTCGACAAGAGTTACTCCGGTCACGGTCGCCATGCGTCGTCCGGGCAATCCATCCGTTATCATAAAATCTATGGCTAAATATTTGGTGACTGGAGCCGCCGGCTTCATCGGATCTTCGCTGGTGCGGGCCCTTCTGGATCGCGGAGCCGAAGTTCGCGGCCTCGACAACTTTGCCACCGGCCGCCGTGAGAACCTCACCGAAGTGCTCAGCCGGATCGACTTTCGGCAAATCGACATTCTTGATCTCGACTCGGTGCGGGACGCCTGCAAAGGCGTCGATTACGTGCTGCATCAGGCTGCGATCCCGTCGGTGCCCAAGTCCGTGCTCGACCCGATCGGCAGCAACCGCGCCAATGTCGACGGCACCGTCAACGTGCTGGTAGCGGCGCGCGATGCTAAAGTGAAGCGCGTCGTCTATGCCGCATCCTCTTCGGCCTATGGAGATACGCCAACGCTTCCGAAATATGAAGCCATGCCTCCCAATCCGATTTCTCCCTACGCCGTCGCGAAGTTGGCTAGCGAGCTGTACATGACTTCGTTCTACCGCTGCTACGGCCTTGAGACTGTCTGCCTGCGCTACTTCAATATTTTCGGACCGCGCCAGGACCCTTCGTCGCAATACTCGGGCGTGTTGGCAAAATTCAGCATGCAAATGCTCCGCGGAGAACAGCCGACAATTTTTGGTGACGGCCAAACCAGCCGCGACTTCACCTATATCGACAACGCCGTCTCTGGTAATTTACTCGCCTGCTCTGCTCCCGCCTCAGAGTGCGCCGGACGCGTCTTCAACTGTGCTACCGGTCGCCGCATCACGCTCAACGAGGTCTTCGAGGCCTTGAAGCAACTCACCGGCTACACCGGCTCAGTCAAATATGCTCCCGAGCGCAGCGGCGACATCAAGCATTCGCTCGCCGACATCAGCCAGGCGGAAAAGCATTTGGGATACAAGGTCCTGGTGAACTTCGAAGACGGCCTCCGCCGCACTGTAGAGTGGTACACCACCCAGCGCCAGCCGGTTGGAGCCTGATTCGAGGGGAGAACGCCGCTTTTTCCAGATGGAGCAGCGCATCAGCGTTGCATTCCAGCACATCACGATGGCGGCTGCTGCAGCACTCCTTCCCGCACTTCTCCCCGCACTTCTCCCTGCACATCTCGCATCGAGGCGGATTGCGATTCGCACTCGCCCCACGCCGCCAGTTCCTGCAAGTCATACCGGAACGGCCCATACGCACTGAACGTTGTCTCATCGAACAGCCGCTTCGCACCGCACCCGAGACATACCTGATACGAATATCCCTGCACCCCGACCGGCCAGCTCATCTTCTCGTGCCAGCATCCACGAAACACCGACACCGCCGCTCCTGCCAGTCTGTGTGCCATCGCTCCACCCCACCAGCCAGATTTCTTCGGCTTCGCGAAAGTCTTGGGCTCGCCTGTATTGTTCATCGATTGTTGATCCGTCTCCGAAAGTGCATCTCCGTAGCTTTCACAGACTAGGATGAATCCGACCCAAGGGCAAAATCTGAAGGGTCGTACTGCGCCGAATCCTGTCGTCGATGTTCCCCTCTGACTGTGCGGTTCGCGATGTTTTGGGACCACCGAATCGCAGCTACCCCGGTAGGCCATGTACCAACGGACATTGCGGCCCCTCCCGAAAGACTATTAGGCTGAAGGTTGCGGTGCGACAGGCGGACGGAACTGGTTTTAGCGGAACCAAGACCGGCAATGAGCCCTCCGCCATACCCCGCATACGATAAATACTGGCTTCCCGCAATCGGACGGCATACGCATGAGCGCCACCCCAACCCGAGTTCACTGGGAAACGCCGCCGACGCTCGACCCTGGATCTCCGCTGCTGGAGGGCAACCGCGTCCTCGAATCAATCGCACACCAGGAAGCCCTGCGCGCTCTGCTCGCCTTCTCTGAATTCCACGAGCACATACAAGATCGCCGCATCGCTCCGGGATATGCCGCCGCCAACGACCTGCTTGAAACCGAACGCTTCATGCAGGATGAAGTTCTGCAACTAATTTGCGACCGCGCCCAATCGATCACTCAGGCTGATGGAGTTGTGATCGCTCTGGCCCAGCAATCCGAGCCGAACGGGTCCGATCCTGGCTCGCCAGCCGAAGCTTACGAGATGCTGTGCCGCGCAGCGGCCGGCAAGCTTATCATTCCGCTCGGCATCAGCCTGATCGGCGACTCCGAGTTTCTGCAGGATTGCCTCGAAACCGGCCGCGTTTTGCGCTGCGACAACTGCGACGTCGACAGCCGCGTGGAGCTTGACGTGGCGCGCGCCCTGGGAGCGCGTTCTACCGTATTGATTCCTCTGCGAGGCCGTCGCCAGAAACTCGGCGTGCTGCAGGTTTTCTCCAAATCGGTTCACGCCTTCACGGATAAGGACGTTCGCTGCTTCGATCTGTTTGCCGAGCTCATCCTCTCCGCGCTTAAACCAGGAGATCAGGACCGCCGCTTTCACTGGCTCTCAGGAGTAGTCAACGAAGTTCTGGGAACGAAGGAAGTCATGGGAACCAAGCCGGCGGCAACTGATGTCGGCGCGGCTCTGATCGAAAACCCGGAAATAGACGTCCCGGGGATCGACATCCCGGAAATTGCCGCCGAAATTGTTACTCCTGAAACCGGCCTCGCCCTAGAGACTGGGCTAACTCCGTCTTCCGCTGCGGCGCCGACTTCAAGTCCTGAATCAGAACTCAAACTGGTCTCGCAACCAGTGGCCGTTGCTGCGCCCGCGCACGAATTGCCCGAGCCCGTCTTTGCGGACCAGGCACTTTGCGAGTCGCCGGAAGACGATGCGCCAGACAGCTATGCGATCGGCGAAGCCGATATAACTCCAGCGCCACGACCGCAACTGCTCCCATTTCCCTACCGCCCGCCCCTCGCTTCCACTCCCCGCCCCGGACTCAACGTAGCCATGGGTCTGATCGCCATTGCCGCTCTGTTTTCCGCCGGAGCTTGGTATGGCATGGAGGTTGGTGGCACAAAAGCGCTGCATAGAACCGAAGCAACGAAGGAAGCCGGCATTGCGCCTGCCGCGACCGCACCACCCGCGCCTCCTGCAAAGGTTCTGGCGCCCACAGTCGCAGATAATCTCATGGATCCCGGCAAAGCCGATTCCATGTCTGCCCCGCCCATCGCCATCGCCGAAGATAAATTAGCTGCGCTGCCGAAGGTTACTGGTATTCGTCACTGGTCATCATCGGTCGGGAGCACCGTCGTCATCGACATGCAGGACCAGGTCCCCTACGAAGTACATCGTCTGATGTCGCCCGAACGCATTTACTTCGATCTGCACGACACCGTTCTGTTGCACGAATTAGATGGCAAAACCATGGATGTCGGCGACGCTTCCCTGACTCGCGTCCGGATCGCCCAACCGGTCGCTGGAGTCACAAGAATCGTGCTCGACACCAAAGACGGATCAAACTTTTCCGTGAGCATGGAGTCGAACCCTTATCGCCTCGTCGTCGAATTGCGCAATACCGACGCCCACAGTGCTGATCTCCGTAATAGCAATACCAGCCTCGCACCGAGCCATGCCACTGCGGATCGCTCTACTCCAATAGCCCAGGCAACCGCGAGGACCGACCGCGTGATCCCGGCCAAAACCGGCAAATTCCGCATCGTCCTCGACGCCGGACACGGCGGTTGGGACCTCGGCACCGTCGGGCGTCAGGGATTGCTGGAAAAAGATCTGGTGCTCGATGTCACCGAGCGCCTCGGCAAGCTGCTGCAGTCGCGTCTCGGCTCCGAAGTCCTGTTCACCCGCAGCAGCGACACTTATCTTCCGCTCGATCAGCGCGCTGACATCGCCAACCAGGCGCAGGCCGATCTATTCGTCTCCGTTCACGCCAATTACAGCAACTCGGCCAATGCGCGCGGCGTTGAGACTTATTACACCAACTTGTTTTCCGCTCCTGGCGCAAAAGAACTTGCTGCCGAAAAACGCGTAGGCGCGAACAATGATGACGCTATCGCCGCCCATCTTACGCCCGTCTCGCTGTCGCCCGCCGGCTTGCACGAGAAAATTCAGGAATCGCAACGTCTCGCTTCGAGCGTGCAGCGGTCTCTCTACGCTACGCTCGCCGCCAGCAGTCCCGACATTCGCAACCGCGGCATCAAAGATTCCTCTTTCGCCGTTCTCACCGGAACGACGATGCCCGCCATTCTCACCGAAATTTCATTCGTCAGCAGTCCCGCCGACGAGCACAATCTGCAGAGCGCGGCCTACCGCCAGCAGATCGCAGAAGCCCTCTATCAGGGAATCGCCCGCTACGAGCAGTCATCTCCCCGCGCCAAAGTGGCCCAATTGCAAACCCCGCGCCGCTAACCAAGGGACACAATTAACGCACTAACCTGGGAGTGCCAGCCAGCAGTCGAAAACTGTCGTTTTATAATGAAACTACTTTGGGAGGCCTCATGCCTAGTCTCCGCTCGATTTTCACCAGGAAAATCTTCTTATCGACGATCTTCCTATCAACGACCTTGACCTTGCTTGTAACTGGCCACTTAGCGGTCGCACAGAGCGTTAATGCTCAAGTCGCCCAGCCCCAGACCACCCAATCCAAGGACCGTCATCCTCCGCTGGTGGTCGGTCCCGTGGCACTCAATTGCATCGATAAGCCATGCTCCGCCGCGACCGTTACTGCGAATGCGCGGGGAAGCGGAATCAACGGTCCTGCCACCGCTCAGGCTGGGATGTCTGTCACGATCGAAAAAGACAATTGGTGGACTGGTGGGAAGGTAGGCGAAGTCGATGGTCTCGATGTGTTCGTCCGCCAGAACGGCCCGCACTCCGACTCCTCAGGAATTCTGATCAACGTCCAGAACCAGGGCCATGGTTTTCTCTCCGCGACAGAGTTCGCGTCATCCATCGTCGACCCGGTCCAGAACGTTCTCACTTATGGCATCGACGTCCAGGAAGGTGTTCTCGACCACATTAACGGAGACTACATCGGCGCGGTCTACACTGCCGATTACGGAGCGCTCGGCACTGGAGTTCTCATCCAAAACAGCAGTCCCACTGCCTCCTGGCAATACGCGCTGCAATATGCCAAGAATGGCGACTTATTATTTTCCGTCGATGGCCTGGGTAACATCGCCGGAAACAGTCTTTATCTAGGCGACGTTCAACTCAACGGCGATCCTACTAACGGCTCTGCCGATGTCGGTAACGTGGCGAACGCGTCCGCGACACCCTACATCGACCTGAACGGTTTCGCGACACAGGACAATGTAAGAATGATCAATGACGCCAACGGACAACTAACCGTCAACACCGTCACCGGCGGCAGCCTGCAAGTCAACGCCACCGGCGTCTATACCACGGGAAGCTTTCACATAAATCTGTCAACCCCGACTGGCTCCTCGTCTCCCTGCATCGCCGGACAAATCGGGGCTGACACAAACTATATCTACATCTGCGTAGCCACGAATCACTGGAAACGCTCGGCACTATCTTCGTTCTAAATCGGGCGTCGTTCTAAAATCTGTCGTCGTTTTATTTAGGATTGCTGGCCGACACGCCGCCATACTTTTCCAGCCACTTCAATTCCTGCTGCACCTTGATCTTTCCATGCCATGGATTCTTATCCAGCGAATGCCCTTCGCCAGGAAAAATCAGCAGTTCGCTGGGAACGTTGAGCCGATGGAGTGCCCGCTCCATCAGATAGCTCTCCAGCACAGGCACCCGGATATCGTCCGCTCCCGCCACCATGAGTGTCGGTGTGCGCACTTTGTCGATCTGGAAAATCGCCGCTTCGCCGCGGCAGCGCTCAGGATTCTGCCAGGGCGGACCACCAAGAATAAATTCGTCATCCGCTGTCGAGTCGTCGTTGCCCCAGTCGGCGATGTTCTCCACTCCGCCGGCGCCGGTCACTGCGGCTTTAAAGCGCGTGGTTTGCGTGATCAGCCAGTTGGTCATGTAACCGCCGTAGCTGTACCCGCCAACGGCCAGACGATCACCATTTGCGATTCCAGCTTTGACCAGGGCATCGACGCCCGTCAATATGTCTTTCCCCGGACGTGACAAAAAATCCGGCACAATCTGCAGGGTGAAGGCGTCGCCGTAACCGGTGGATCCGCGGTAGTTCGGCTCAAATACCAGCCAGCCCGCGCTGGCGGCGAGACGGTCCCACTGGTACCAGTCGGCCTCGAAGCGGTTGCCATCCGCATCTTGAGGACCGCCATGGATGAACACAAACATGGGCAAACCTTTGGCCTCAAATTTCTCCGGCGGATACATCAGCATGCCTTCGATTTGCGTTCCGTCATCGGAAGTCCAGCGATAAGGTTTTGCTTTGGGGAGATCACGCTCAGTCAAAGACTTGTTGAAAGCAGTAATCACGCGCGCCTGCGACAGCTTGTCGAGACCATCCGCGAGATAAATCTCGCTCGGCTTCTCGCTCGTAGAATATGCAAACACAAAGCGAGACGACTTGCGCGCCGCATCAGGAATGTCGTAAGTTCCCGCCCATCCTTCGAGCTTCACAATCGGAGCCGTTGGATTTGCCTGCGAATACAGTTGCACTTCGGTTCCGACTCGACATGCGCAAACCGCCGATCCATCCGCCATCGGCGTGTAGTGCACCACTTCTCCCTGAAAGCTCGCAAACCAGCGCTCGATCGCGCCGTTATCGGCATTCACCCAGTACAGCCGCGGTTGCGGATCTTCGTACTTCTTGTCTGTCGATCCCAGATCAACACGAAAATACAGATGCCGATTATCGGGAGCCCATTGCAGACTCACTTCTTCCGCTTCGTTGCGCGTCAAGCGAATTGGCGCGACCTCCGCGGCGGTCGCGGTAGTCGAATCGGCAGTCAGGTTGACCAGGTAGATCTCGTTGTCGTCCATCTTCTCCTGTCGCTGCGAAACCGAGTTACTCACAAATGCCAGCCGCTTTCCGTCGCGCGACACGGTTATCTGATCCATGCGCAACGCCAACCGCGCAATCACCGTTGCCCCAGGAGTCACGTTCGGATCCTTCTCCGCGTCCGCGCTTTCCTTCGCTCCAAGCCCAGCGTGTCGCGAGAGCGCTTCGCCGAGACTCAACCGGTAAAGCACGTCGCCGCGCTCATCGCCGCGGAAACGGATCACATCCTTCCACTCCTTTTTGTGATCGTCCGTCTGCTGGGCCGTCCAAGGCTGACGCGTGGCAAAGTAAACGGCCTTCGAATCGCTGGCCCACGCAAAGGAGTGGACCTCCTCATCTCCCGATGTAATGGCAATCGCCTCGCCGCCGCCGGGCGAGATCAGAAAGAGCTGAGACACTTCTTTTGTCTTGTCATCTCCTGTATCTGCGTCCTTGGCATCGCCGTTCTTGCGTTCTGAGAGAAACGCGATCCACTCGCCGTCGGGAGACCATTGCGCCGAGCTGTCGTGTCCCGATTGCGTCAACTGGACCAGATTCGCGGAGGATAGGTCCCTGTTAGCGACCCGGTAAAGCCAGAGATCCTTGCGGAAGATCTGCTGCTCCCAATCGGCTCGTTCGGTCGCGACAATGACGGAGTTGCCATCGGGCGAAACCGATACTCCATCGAAGCTGACCGAGTTGAAGAGATCGTCGATTGTGAGCTTGGGCTTAGTCGTCTGGGCCCGAGCCGCGACCGAATACGTAAAGATCGAAGCGCAGATGACCGCCAATAGCGGGATGCACGGGATTGATCGGAGAAAAGGTCGTCGGAGAGAATGTCGTCGCATAGAGGTCGTTCTAGGGTGTGACTGGTCTGGCATTGTGCAGTGCATCATCCAGTGGCTGAGCGCTTCGTACATTCTGCTCGACCACGCGCCATCCGTCATCGTAGCCGCGGAATCCGACTGTTGACTGGTAGCGCACGCCACGGTCGTAAAGCGCCGCTCCCACCGGGTTGAGAGAAACCCAGCGCCAGATAAACTCAACGTCGGCAAAGTTGCCGGCCTTGCTGATGCCGGAGATTTCGACGAGCTCGCGGCGCGCAACCTGAATCCCGATCAGCCCTTCATCGGAAAGCGTCTTCGAAATCAACGGGCGAATCGTATCCACACCGAGTGGTGATAGCACGATGTCCCAGCACGGCGAAGGTTCGACTCCCGCTGGACACTTCTGCTCGGTAGCGATAATCCATCCCCGCCGCTGCAGCACCATTGAATCGGGAGAGCTGTAGTCTTTGTTAGAAACGACGCCGGTGCGAAGCCAAAACAGTTGCGGCGCTTTGAACGCGTCCGAGGCGGAGATCAAATCGGCAGCCAAACGGCGCGTCAGGAAATCACGCGGAGAGCACCCAAGCAAACATAGCGCAACCAGAAACAATAATGCGCCTCGGAATGTTCTCAGCCCGCACATCTATCTAATGATGATTGTCGTTATGAGTGATTATCGCTGCGAGAGGATTTTAACCAATTGGGCCTGCTTTCGGGGTAGAAAAGGCGAGGCCGAGATTTGGCCGTCAAATTTATTCGGCCAGCGGCCGGGGACAGGCTCATGGCAGCGCGGGCAATTGCCTTCGGGAGTCAGCTTGTATTCCCGGATGAAATACCCATAACGCTGGATCAGTAGTTCACCGCACCGATGACAGCGTGTATTTTCAAGTTCTCCAACGCGGCCGGGAAGGTTACCAGCGTAAATGTAGCGCAGTCCGGCTTCGCGACCGATAGCGGCAGCGCGCAGTAAGTCTTCGGGGCGCGTGTCGGCGGGCGAAGTCATTTTATAGTCCTGATGAAATGCCGTCACATGCCATGGAATATCCGGCGAAACGCCGGCCAGAAATTCGGTAAGACCTCTCAGCTCGTCGTCGCTGTCGTTGAAACCGGGAATAAGTAAGGTCACGATCTCCAGCCAAATTCCCATGCGGTGCAGACTGCGGATGGTGTCGAGGATTGGCTGCAAGCGCCCACCCAGCTCGCGGTAGTGGCGATCGTTGAAGCTCTTGAGGTCCACCTTGTAGAGGTCAACCCACGGATGAAGATACTCGAGCACTTGGGGTGTCCCATTGCCGTTAGAAACATATGCAGTCAGCAATCCAGCCTGCCGGGCAGCGCGAAAAATCGCAACCGCCCATTCGCTGGTGATCAACGGTTCGTTATAAGTGCTGACCACAACTTTTGCGTTTTGGGCAAGCGCATCTTTCACCAGCAGTTCCGGATCGGCATGAAGCGGCGGCGAGACGGCATTCGGATCACGTAACGCTTGCGACGTAACCCAGTTCTGACAATAGGCGCAGTGCAAATCGCAACCCATCATTCCGAAGCTGTAAGCGAGTGCGCCGGGATAGGCGTGGAAAAATGGCTTCTTCTCGATGGGATCGCACTGGATTCCGGCAACGTATCCCCACGGAACATAGAGCGTGCCGCCACGATTCAATCGGACCTTACACACACCAGGTTGCCCGTCGGGAATCGGGCAGCAATGTCCGCAGGCATAGCACCGGACGCGATTGCGATCCAGCTTCTCCCAGAGAGTGGGGTCGGCTTCGCGGACGTATGAGTCGGCCGCGAGAATGTCATGCAGCGTGGCCATGACTCCATTCTACGGCTGCGAGATTGCGCCCGTCTTTGCTTATCCTGGTTTTATCCTGCTTGTTTATTCGAGCCTGGAGTGGATGGCAAAGCAGAGGAAAATGGCGCTCAGTTTGCGGATTTCATCTGTTGACTATGGGTGTGGATCCATTGTTCGGCCTGCTGGCGCGCGGCAGCGATTTGTGACTGAGTCATTTGCAGAGCGAGCACAGGCAGTCGGGATTTGCTCATCTCGTCGCCTTGCGCTCCGGCGATCGCAGACCAGAAGTAGGCCTTGGAAAAGTCGGTAGGAACTCCCCGTCCGGCAAAATAATAGGCTCCGAGCGCCCGCTGGGCAGCAACATTACCCTGCTCTGCAGCGCGCTGAAACCACTGCATCGCTTGCGCGTCGTCACGCGGAACGTTCTCTCCGTTATGGTAACGGACACCCATCTGCCATTGCGCATCCGCGTCGCCGTTGGCAGCGAGTCTTTGCAACTCTGACGACGACATCGGATACGGATTGGGGACAGTTGCGCGCTCTGATACTGTGTCGATGCCTGCGGGCTGCTGCGAGGCTTGCACTGAACTCGTCTCACGCCTGGCTATCACAGGACCAAGTAAGTATCCGAGGACCGCGGCCAGCACGGCAACGACTAACCCCAGCAGCGCCCGATACAGCAAGCGAGACGGAGCGGTAGGCGTGGTCTTGATTTCATCCGCGGAAAGCGGCTCCGCTGCGAATTCTTCGGGCACTGGATTTTCCCGGTAAAGCTCCTCGCTCGGCTCGTGCCGAATCTCAGCTTTCTCGACGATAGCGGGCTGTGTCCTCTCCCGGTGAATCTCTTCCCGATGAGCATTGGGGATCAGCTCAACCAGCCGGCGCAAGACCGTTTCGTCGGACGGTGTGAAAACGCGGGGATACGAACAGAAAATCTCAAGAAGGCCGACTACGCGAAAATCGGAAACGATGGGAACGGCCATGAGTGAGCGGATACCCAGCACGCGGCAGACCTCGGGATCGACGCGCGGATCATTTTCTGCATCGTTGCACGAAACGGGAAGGCCGCTGCGAACACATTCTCCCGAGAGACCGTGCTTTATATCCACGGGCACTCCGAGCGGGGGCGCGGGTTCACCGGCGCGCGCGCGGCAAATCATCTGGTCGCCGGCGAAAAGCGCCAGGGCCGCACCGTCAACCCCGATGAGGCTGGTAGCACGCTCGGCAACGAACGTCAGAACGGCATCGGTATCGTCACCGAGTTCGCTAGCCTCAGCGCGAACTGCTTCCAAGGAACGCGAGATTTCGCTGTCTTCAGAGATTGGGATAACGATCGCGGGTTCATTGGCTGGTTCGTTAGCAGACACTTCGGCCAACGGGACTGCCTCCGTCGATTTCTGTCGCTCGAGAAGCGCAAGTTGGTCGTTCCGGGCCGCGTGGTTTGAACAGCCGATCAACAGATTAACGAAGAGCCACTCTTTCAAAATCCGCCGGGATTTTTCGGGAAGCGCTGAAAACAGGATGCCTCCGCGCCCGAGGTCGTCGCTCCAGATCACTTTACCGACGCTATGAATATAGCTTTTCGTTTCTGGCAGATCGAGACAAAGCGTAAGGGCCCGGTTCACTTCCAGGCGTTCACTGGTTTGGATGGCGAAACCCTCTTCGTGCAGATCGAGCAACTCGCTCAGATCCACTACCATGCCGCTCTGAGGACCGGTGAAGCTGGCGTAAACCGGAGTGTGCAGTTTCTGGCGAATACAGCGGCGTCGCTCACTTTGGGGAGCGCGTGCTGCTGGGTCCGGCGACCGAGGCATGCTGCGATCCATGATTGTTCAGGTCCGCAATCGATTCCATATTAACTCATCGACCTACGGGAAGGGTGCAATATCAGGCGGCTGAGACTGTGCCGGGGGGTTAGAGGCTTGCAGCCAAAGGTGGCCTATCGCTTTGCGCGAGCGGCACAAGAACTTCGGGCATCGTCAACACCCGATCCAAAGCGTCGGCCAGAGTCGTCGGAAATTCGGAGGTCAGGAGGTTGACATCCAATTGCAGGTCGCGCTGGCTGTAGATGCGGCTGACGATCATTGTTCCGCGACGACGGTTCGATGTCGTTACAAGATCGAGGGTCAGCTTCCACGAAGGCTGCATCGAGATGGCGGCCATGTGAGGAAACTTGCTCCAATGAAAGTGAAGGTTTGCTTCGGCGGACGCAGCTTGGTCCCCGGGAAGCGTCTTCAGCTGCAATTCGAAAGCATCGAAGTCGTTGCTGTCAAAAGCGGCCACCATCACGCTGCGCACCTGATCGAAATTGCGGGCCACTTTGAGTTCCTGGACGGCACGGCGCACAGAAAGATTGTTGATCACAATTTGTCGCTGATCGATGGTGCGCTGGGCCACGCGCCGCAGTTCGCCGAACTCGATATAGTTGAGGTGTTGCACCCCCAGCCAGATTCCAGTTCCGACCACCGCGAGCACCAATCCCAACGTGCTACCCGTCGGCCACAGCAGAAACAGGCTGAGCATGGCGAATACGGCGGAAACGGCGTAGAGAACGACCACAACCTGGCGATGCGAAAATCCCATTTGCAGCAGCTTGTGGTGAATATGCTCGCGATCGGCGGTGAAAATCGGGCGCCCGCTAATGAGCCGCCGCAAGATGGAGAGCAAGGTTTCCAGGATCGGCAATCCGAACGAAACCACTGGGATGGCCACCGCCACAAACGTCGGCGCCTTTTGCGATCCTGCCAGGGCCAGCGCGCTGAGCATGAACCCGATAAATAAACTACCGGAGTCACCGAGAAAAATGGTGGCGGGATTGAAGTTGAAACGCAGAAATCCAAGGATCGCGCCGGCGAGGGTCACGCTGATCAGCGAACCGAGCCAGGAATGATAGACCAGCGCGACGACAAAAAACACCATGGTCGAAAACAGCGCCGATCCAGCGGCCAAACCGTCCAGGCCATCGATCAGATTGAAGGCATTGGTGACCGCAACCACCCATAAAACCGTGAGAGGCAAATCGACGTACCAAGGTAGCGCGTGGGGAAAGATCACCGGGAGATCGAGAATCCGCATTCCGCCGGCGAAAAGCATGGCCCCGGCAAGTGCCTGCACGGCAAACTTCAGGTAGGGACCGACGCCTCGGAGGTCGTCATAGATACCAAGACAAAAAATCACACAAGCGGGGACATAGATGCGGAGAAGCATTTGCGGCGCATGGCCGTCGAGCAAACGTGGGAATACGAGAGAAAGCGCCAGCCACAGGCCCAAAGTGACCGAGAATGCCAGAAAAATAGCGACGCCCCCTAATCTGGGAAGCGGCGTCTGATGGATATGCCGTCCATCCGGCGCAGCTGAAACCCAGCCACGGCGGTTCGCTATGTCTCGGACTTGACGCGTTGCCGCGAACGAGATGCCCAGCGAAAACGCGAACAAAGAAAAAAACAGTACGGTCAAAACCAGAGTCCCCCTAGAGCCGAAACGATCAGGAATTCGGTTGGCCGATGCAATCCCGATGTTTCAGTCAATTGCTTCAGAACAGGGTTTCCCCTTGTGAGTGACGCTGTGATAAATGTTAAGAAGTTTAGTTTCAGAAACTATACAGCTGGTTGCTGAGAATGAGCAACGGCTTGGGGAAATTTTTGCCATTAACTTCGCCGCTACTGCCGGCGAGAAACCGGGCGTTCGGCGCAAGTTTTGACGCGAGGCGTGTGTTAAACTCATCCCACGCATCAATCTTGGAGACTGGGTATGCCGGGGCGGAACCGCCGCTTTTTTTTACGCATTTTATTCGTGTTTGTCGCGGGCTTGTGCAGTCTCTCCCTAGTGGCACAGACGACTGTTCCCGGGCAGATAATACCTCAGGAGCCGTCATCCGGAATTGCCAACGATGCTGCTTCCTCTCCAAAACCGGCTTCGGCACCTCTTTTGGCAAATTCCAACGTAAGGCTTGGAATCGGCGATCTCGTCGAAATCACTGTGTTCGGGGTGCCCGATCTCTCCACCAAGACCCGCATTAGTGGTTCGGGAGACGTTTATCTCCCGCTGATCGACTATGTTCACGTCGCCGACCTGACTACGGATGAGGCGCAGGAGCTGATTCAAAAACGGCTGGAGGATGGCGGGTTCGTCCGTGGCCCTCATGTCGCGATTTTCGTCGACGAATCTGCGTCGCAGGCAATTACTGTGCTGGGAGAAGTCAATCGGCCAGGGCCTTACCCTGCCATCGGTGATCGTCGCCTTTTCGACGTGATCTCGGCAGCAGGGGGATTGACCGATAAAGCGGGCCACAACGTGACCATTGAACACCGCGGAAATTCCGATCAGAAGGTTGAGGTTCAGTTGACGTCAAACTTGGCTGATGATTCTAAGAGCAACGTAGACGTCCTTCCCGGAGACACCATCTTCGTTTCGCGCGCTGGCATTATTTATGTCGTCGGCGACGTGCAGCATCCCAGCGGCTTTTCGATCGAGGATAGTTCTCTCACCGTTCTCAAAGCCCTCGCGCTTGCCGGAGGCAATACGCGCACCTCGGCCTTGGGCAAAACGAAGATCCTACGGCAAACACCGAATGGCATCCAGGAAATTCCCGTTAACCTTAAGAGAATTCTGTATGCCAAGGCCCCCGATTTGCCCCTAGTGAAGGGAGACGTGTTGTTCGTACCGGGAAGCGCGGCGAAGGGGGCTGCCTATCGCACAGCTGACGCAGCGGTTTCGATAGCCGCCCTGGCCGTCGTGGCGGTACATTAAGTTCCTGTGCGGCGGATTCTCCCATCCGCTTCGATTTCATCGGTGACGGGTTGCAAGCCTGGATTGCCCGCGCCTAACCCCATCGCTCCCAGCACCGCAATATAGTCGCGAGCTGTTTTCTCACGGGATAGATTCTTGACGATATATCGCCGTCCGTTGATTCCCATCTGCCGTCTGCGCT
>DATEBK010000294.1:0-6148 GCA_035287825.1 Terriglobales bacterium | reverse complement strand
TCGCTGGAGGAGGGCCACGACATTGCGGCCGGCGTGGCTCTGGGATTGGGTTTGTTCAAGTTTCAGCTGGCGTTGCCGCTGACACTGATTCTGGCGGTGAAGCGGCCACGATTGTTGTTAGGCTTTGCCCCGGTGGCGGGGTTGCTGGCGATACTATCGGTGATGCTGATGGGCTGGAGAGGTGCGGCCAGTTACGTGCCGTTTGTTCTGCATCTGGAAAAGACGGGCGCTGCGGGTGCAATCTCCGCCATGGGAATGGGGAATATACGCGGCTTGATGTACTGGTTGTCGGGAGTGCACGATGGAAGCGTCCTCGCACTGATGCTCACCATCGCGTGTTCGATGGCCGTGCTGGCGATCGCAATGTGGCAGGTGAGGAAACCTGACGTTTCGATGCGATTCGTATTTGTGGTGGCGACCGTCACTACGATGCTGATCAGCTATCACTTGAATCCTCACGATCTGACTTGCCTGCTGCCAGTTGTGCTTCTGCTCTTTGCAGCGCCGGTCATCGTTAGCCCAGGAGCCAGGCCAATCGCAGCGCCAGGAGCTGAGAATCGCGGCGGGATGCGGGCCGACGTGATTCTGCTGGTCTCGATTTACTTGTTATTTTTCGGCTCGTTGCTGTGGCAATGGTTAAGTCCCTGGTGGTGTCTACCGGTTCTCGGTTGGATTTATTGGAAGTTTCCCCACGGTCACGCCGCGGAAGTTGGGACTCGAGCGTAAGAAATTTACCGGCGAGGGAAACTCCGGGCATCGTAACATCCAGATTCTCGGCTTTCGTGATGAACTTCGCGTTTTCCAACAAAAAGGTCTGGTTACTCCTGGCGTCGCTTTTGTGCGCAGCCGGTGTCTGGCTTTACGCGGATCGCGTATTGATTCCGTATCAGATCGCCGAGGGCGCGGCCCACAATCGGCCACGGGGCAATTTTTCCGATCTTTATCCGCAGTGGATCGGCGCGCAGGAACTGCTTTTGCACGGGCGCGATCCGTATAGTCCGGAGGTGACGCGCGAGATTCAGGAAGGCTATTACGGTCGTGCTCTCGATTCAAACAAACCTGGGGATCCAAAAGACCAGCAGGCGTTTGCTTACCCGGTCTATGTGGTGTTTTATCTCGCGCCCACCATCCGCCTTCCATTTGCGACGGTGCGACGCGGATTCTTCTGGGGCTTGCTCGGTCTTACTCTAGTCACGGTTCAGCTATGGCTGGGAGTACTGCGTTATTCGGTGCCGTTGGTGACGAAGCTAAGCTTCATGGCTTTGACGGTTGGGAGTTTCACGGTCATGCAAGGGCTGAGGCTGGAGCAACTCACCTTGCTGGTGGCGGCGCTGTGCGCGGCGGGGGTGGCGCTGCTGGTGGCGGGGTGTCCGATTGCGGCTGGAGTTGTGCTGGCGCTGGCGACCATCAAGCCACAACTGGTGTTGCCATTGTTGTTGTGGCTGGGGCTGTGGAGTATGGGCGACGTGCGGCGACGCTATCGCTGGATAGTTTCGTTTCTGATTGTGATGACGATCCTCTGCGTTGCCTCAGAGTTACTTCTGCCGCACTGGATTGTGCGCTTCTGGCATGCCGTTGTCGCGTACAGGCAATATGCGAAGGGCATTCCAGTGCTGGAGATCTTTCTGCCGACGTGGGGCGGCAGAATTTTGGAATTGCTGTTTGTGGCGATGACCGCGCTGACGTGTCTGAAGTGGTTTCGATACGCGGAAAATACGCCAGCCTTCCAAGCCTGCACATGCCTGGCGATGGCGGTGAGCGTGCTGCTGGTGCCCAAGTTTGCTCTTTACAATCAGACGCTGCTGCTTGCCCCGACGCTGCTGATTGTCCGTGATCGAAGGGATATTTGGCAGGGGAGCGCGATTCACCGCTTTGTGCTTGTCGTGGTCGCTGTGTCGCTGGCGTGGATATGGCTTACGAGCGTGGTTCTGGCGGGGCTTTCGTTCATTGTGCGGCCGGAGTTGGTGGAAAGGGCGTGGGTAATTCCGCTGGTGACGCTGCCGGAGATTCCGGTGGCGGTGACGGCGTTGCTGTTGCTGCATTACTATCAGACGACTTTTGCTCCATCGCTGGGGCAACCGACGTCGTAGAATGCTTGGGGTAGAATGCTTGGGTGCCCGTGCCGGGTACTGGCGTCGTTTTTCTTGTCATCGCCGGGCATAAGGGCTTGCGGAGAATTCAGGGTAAATGTCGACTTCGTCGCACTCGGGAATATCGAGCATTTTTCCCATCGCGATTTTTGTGCAGGGCAGCGACCAGCAGACGCTGTCGCTGAACCACTCTCCTTATACCGTGGGGCGCAAGGTGGACCGCGATCTGGTGATTGCGGATCCCCGCGTGTCGCGCGAGCATGCGACGATCGTGGCGGAAAACGGCGAGTTCTTTGTCGTTGACCTGGGCAGCAAGCACGGCACCTACGTGAATGGCGAGAGAGTGGATCGCCACAAACTGCAGCGCAACGACCGACTGGAGTTTGGGGCGCGCGATATTGCGTATCTGATTTTCCATCCGCTGCATACCACTTCGAACACGGCGCGCGAGTTTCTCAGCCAGATTTCAGGGATACAGATTGCTCCGGAAGCGAGCGACCTGGAGAAACTGACGCTGTTCATGGAAGCGGCACGCAAGCTGAATACAATTGGCGTGCTCGATGAAATCCTGGTAACGCTGCTCGATGCCACGCTGAAACTGACACGCGCGGAGCGCGGATATATTTTCCTACGCGATGTTGGCGGCACGCTGACGCTTGCGGCCGGACGTACTTCCAAAGGCGAGCCGCTGCTGGACGACAAGACGATTTCACGTTCGGTGCTGGAAGGAGCGTTGACGTCGAACTCCGAATATCTGGTCACGGATACGAGCCAGATGCTCGACGTGAAAGAGCGGCAGAGCATTGTCGCCTTCGATTTGCGGACGGTGATCTGCATGCCGTTGCGGAAGCCAATGGTGCAAACCACCCGCGCCGATCAACCTGCCGGCGGAGAAGTGATGGGCGCACTCTACGTGGATTCTCGCTTTGCGTCGCGCGACATCACCAGCGTCAGTCACGATATTTTGCGCGCGATTGCGACAGAAGCCGCGCAGTTGATCGAAAACGCGCGCCTGGTGCAGGCGGAAGAAGCTGGCCGGCGCTACCAGCAGGAGCTAGGGATTGCGGCCTCGATTCAGCAGCGGCTGCTGGCGGTGACTTTGCCTGAAGTTCCTTTTGCGCGCGTGAACGGGCGCAACCTTTCGTGTAAGGAAATCGGCGGCGATTTTTTTGAGGCCGTAAACACGCCGCAGGGCTTGGCGGTGGTTCTGGCCGACGTCAGCGGCAAGGGCGTGTCGGCGGCGCTGCTAGCCTCGATTCTGCAGGGGATGGTTTATTCGCAACTGATTTCCGGCATGCCGCTGACGGAGATCGTCGATGCGGTCAATCGCTTTTTTACCTACAAACACATTGGCGAGAAGTACGCGACCATGATCATTACGCGCTTGCGCAATGATGGCGATCTGGAATACGTGAATTGCGGGCACGTTCCGCCGGTGTGGATCTGCGGGAACGAAGTGCTTCGTCCGTCGCATGGAAACCTGCCAGTAGGTTTGCTGGGGGATGCGACGTACTCGAGCGATCGCTGCCAGATGAGGCCGGGAGACCGGATGATTCTGGTGACCGACGGCGTGACCGAAGCCGAAAATGCCCGCGGAGATATGTTTGACAGCGAACGGCTCGAACACGTGGCGGGGAAGAGCAAGTCGATGGAAGACGTTTTCACAGCCGTGGCCGATTTCTGTGGTGGGACTCCCCTGAACGACGATTGCACGGTGGTGGAGTTGTCTTACACGGGCGGCTAAAGCTTCGCGTCCTTGTGGATTTCTACCGTCGACCAGGTTTTGTCGGCGGCGTGACAGAGCGTCTCGATGCCGCAATCAGCGCACTTTGGATTGCGCGCCATGCAGAGTTTTCTTCCGTGCCAGATCACTTCGTGAGAGAAGTCGGTCCAGCGATCGCGCGGAATAATCTTCATCAAGTCTTCTTCAATTTTCTTCGCGTCTTCTTGTTTGGTTAGCTCTAGCCGGCGCGAAATTCGCGTGACGTGAGTATCGACGACTACGCCTTCGTTCTTCTTGAACCACGTGCCGAGGATAACGTTGGCCGTCTTACGGGCGACTCCGGGAAGGGTCAGCAGTTCATCCATTGTTTGCGGAACGTGGCCACCAAAGTTGGCGACTATCTTTCGGGCCGCGCCCACGACCGACTTCGCTTTGTTGCGGAAGAATCCTGTCGAGTGGATATCGGGCTCCAACTGTTGCGGTTCGAGCGCGGCGAAATCCTGAACCGTCGGATACTTTGCGAAGATTATCGGCGTGACCTTATTTACTCCAACGTCGGTTGATTGCGCGGAGAGGATGGTTGCTACCAAGAGTTCCCAGGCACTGCGGTGGGTGAGAGCGCAGGTTACTCCCGGATACATCTGGTCAAGGCCCGCCATGATCTGGCGCACGCGCTCGGGGGACAAGGGATCGTAAGCGGAGTCTCGGCGTGCCGCAGCTTTCGTGCCGGATGCAGATTTCTTTTTCGGCGTTACTGGCGTGGCGGTGGGGCTTCGATCCGACTTGACGGGACGGAGTGCCGTTGCAACGCGAGTCTTGCCAGGCGCCGGAGAGTCTTTCACGCGGTGGGCGCCTTCGTGACGTCCGCTGCGACTGGGTTGACGCGGCACATTTCCGCGAGGCATCGAGTCCCTCCTGAGCAGGGTTTATGGTAACAAAGGAGCCAGTTGGCTGCTTCGACCTGCGTCAAAGGTAACCCTGCTGCAATTGACGGCTTGGCGGGGGCATGAGTAGTCTGAGAATGTAATCTTAAGAGTTCGAATCCGTGGAATCAGGTAAAAATCTTTGGCCGTGAAGAGCATCAAACTCGGGCAAGTGTGGCGCCAGGACGCGACCGGCCAGGATCACCTCGTCACCAAGGTTTACAGCGAAGTTTTCACACAATATGCGGTGCTGCGTCTGGCCGAGGTGACTGCGCCCGACTCGCCAACCGTGAAGGTGAAGGTCGCGAAATCGGCCGACGGAGTTACTTTGCCAGGTTTCAGCTTTACGCAGGAAGGGGCGTTCTGACGGTGGCTCGCCTGCCTGGTTGTTATCCTTCGCGCTGCGAAGAGCTTGCTGTTCCTCAGTGTGCGCCTCTGATTGCATGACCGAGAAGATTCTCACCCTGTTGTTCATCTTCATCAATTCTCTTGTCGCGGCGACCGGATATGTTGGCATTACGCTGCTGATGGCGATTGAGTCGGCGTGCATTCCGTTGCCGTCGGAACTGATCATGCCTTTTGCCGGGTACCTGGTGTATACCGGCGCGATGAAGCTGGTTTGGGCGGCGACGGCGGGCGCAATCGGATGCAATCTGGGGTCGCTGGTCGCTTATGAGATCGGCTGCTACGGCGGGCGTCCGCTGGTTGAGCGTTATGGACGCTGGATTCTCATGGGTCGCCGCGAGCTGGATTGGGCCGATCGTTTTTTTCTGCGCTGGGGAGACATGGCGGTGTTTATTGCGCGGCTGCTGCCGATGATCCGGACATTTATTGCGTTACCGGCGGGGATTGCGCGTATGCCGCGCGGCAAATTTCATGTCTACACTTTTCTCGGGTCATGGCCATGGTGTTTCGCGCTGGCTTACTTCGGAATGAAGCTTGGCGAGAACTGGCGCTCGCTGGGAAAATACTTCCACAAGTTCGATGCCGTCATCGGCGCATTTCTAGTGGCTGGGATTGTTTGGTTTCTTTGGTCGCACTGGCAGAACCGGCTGCGACCGGAGGAAAGCTAGCTTCGAGGCTTTCTAGTCCGGCTTTCTAGTCCAGTGGTCGCGCTAACTGCGAGGCTACAAGTTTCCACTCGCCCTCGCGCTTTCGCAGCACATCCAGGTAAACGTAGCGCACGGCGGTCCGCTTGCCGCTGATTTCGACCTCGTCGGATTCCGATCCGTGGACAACAGCGGTGTCGCCGAAGACGCGAATCAGGCGGGCGGTGGAAACGATGGAAGGATAGCGAATCGCGCCGCTCTTGAAGTTATTCAGTACATCCTGCTTGGTGAAGGGCTGACCGGATTCGTTGTACTGCACATAATCGTCGGCGAAGATCTGCGCCAGCATGGCGAGGTCGGCGG
>DATEBK010000293.1:0-2939 GCA_035287825.1 Terriglobales bacterium | reverse complement strand
GATGTCGAACACGATCGTGCGGATAAGGAAGCGTCGAAGCGAATCGAATGTCCCATGCTGCATCTGTGGGCCGAAGGCGGCCCGCTCGACACTTTCTACGCAAAAGACGGCGGCCCACTCGGCATTTGGCGGCAGTGGGCGCCGCATCCTCAGGGACAGGCGATGAAGGGCGGCCATTTTTTTCCCGAAGAGAATCCTGACGGCACCGCGGTTCTCGTCAAGCAGTTCCTCTCTGCATGAGCTGCGTTTGAAGAAGCTATCGGGTGCATCACAAATGCCTCTTTGCCCTTCCTCCGAGTGCGACGCCGGGCCACACTACCGCAAGTTATGAAGCGTAAAGTTATCAGAGAAGCCGTCAGTTTGCGGGTCCGGCAAACAGCAGCAGGTTCCCATCCGGATCCTGCACGACGAAATTCTTGGCCCCCCAAGGCTGCTTTTTCAGCGTCTGCTGAAAGGCAACCCCGGCGGACTGAAACTCAAGAAACAGCAGCTTGATCTCCGCCGCCGTTGCGACCGTCATCGATACAGACAACAGTGATAGCGACACCAGTTGATCCCGATTACCAGCCGTCGACTCGATGACTGCTCGCTCGACGCACCTGAGATTGAGACGCGCCGCGTCGCGACCCACCTGCGCGTAGTAGGGAGGTTTGCCATAACTGAATACAACCGAAAAGCCCAGCTTCCCACAGAAAAATTCGCATGATCTCTTGATATCGGTGACCAACAGTTGCGGCTCTGCACCCACAATCGTTGCTTTCAATGGTGCTGCTTTGGATGGCGGCGTTTTCGCAAGTCCGGTTTTCATGGCTTTCCAACTATCGAAGCCATGCTGCCGTGCGACCATTTCCTGCGCATCGCTGAGCTTAAAACTCGCTGCAAGAATCTCCGAGTCGGGCATATTCACGAAACGCGGCAACTGGCCGCGGATTTGTGCGGCGACAGGGTAGTGCCGTTCGCGATGCCACCGCAATATGAGCTTGGCTTGCTTTTTGAGGTTCTCTAGATTGGGCACGCAGGCCTCCACCGATGAGATCGTAGGTGGGCATTGCCCTTCGGCGACGTGCCGTAGCATCCTTACATGCGCCAACAGTATCGGCGGAGGCGTGAGTAGTTGTCAACGAGCCGCGCCACGCATGATTGGACTGCGTCTATTTGCTTGGCCGCGAACCCGTAATCAGGATGTCCACCAGTCTCCTCGCGCTTTGCTGCCAGTCCGGGCCCGATGCCACGTGAGAGACGCCGATCAGTGCGCGAAGCAGATCGAAGGGTTCCAGATCTCGGCGAATGTCGCGGCTCTTGATTGCGCGCTTTACCAGCGAATCGATCGCTCCCTGAATATGAACGCGCGAACCCTCGAACAGTTTCGAAGGCCCACCGACAACCGAGTTCAATGCCGGCGCGATGATCTGTTTGGTTGCGATGTAATCCACGAACAAGAGCATCCACGCTCGCAAGGCTTCAACCGGCGGCATGGCGTCAGAGAATTTTCGCTCTGCTGCCGCTAGCTTTTCTACTTCAGTCCGATAGACCGCTTCGATCAGTGCGTCTCGCGTAGGGAAGTGGCGATACAGGGTTCCGGCTCCAACCCCCGCCGCTTTGGCAATGTCGTCGAGGCTGGCATTCGCGCCGGACCGGGTAAACGCCTCCTTTGCAACTTCAAGAATGCGCTCACGATTCAACTGCGCGTCGGTCCGCGGCTTGCGGGGGGCAATTTTCCGGGTTTTGGCAGGCATAAAAAAAAGTTGCAACCGGAGGAACTCTCCGGTTATCTTAATCTACAGATGCGGAGACACTCTCCGTTTTAATCGGAACCGGGCGGCTTGTCAATAGCCGGTTCTGGATGGGACGGCGTCGATCTCCGGCCTCGATCTTCGGCATACGATTTTCGGCATATAGAGAGGTGAGGAATATGAATCCAGTCGCCCATTACAAACCGTCGAAAACTTCCAACCCTGATTGCCCCGACCTCATCAGAATGGCGGAACGGGAGTTGTCAGCGTTCTTCAACGCCGTCTCCCAGTTGTTCGGGCGAGAACAGGCCGAGATTTCCGCCGCCGACTGGCTGCAGGAATTGATCGAGACGGATGCACTGCCCGCTTCAGCCCGCGAATGGCGGTTGATTACCGCAAGAGTGCTTACCGAGAAGGTAGTCGCTGCAAAGGTTTCCACTCGGCTCGCCAGTCGAGTGAACACTTCGTCTTTATCGGCCGAACCACAAATTGCTTAGGAGGAAAAGAATATGCGTGTTTTCGTAACCGGTGCTACAGGTTTCGTTGGTTCTGCAGTCGTGAAAGAGCTTATCGGCGCAGGTCATCAGGTGCTCGGCCTTGCGCGTTCAGACGCTGGCGCCAAATCGCTTGCCGCAATTGGAGCAAATGTAAAAGTCCATCGAGGCGACGTTGAAGATCTGGACAGCTTGCGCAGCGGAGTTGCCGCGTCGGATGCCGTGATCCACACAGCTTTCGTCCATGATTTCGCGAGATTCAAGGAAGTTTGCGAGATCGACCGACGGGCCATCGAGACTCTCGGTGCCGCCCTTGTTGGCTCTGACCGGCCTTTGATTGTCACCTCCGGGACTGCCGTCGCCCATACACCGGGCCGACTTACCACTGAGGAAGATGCGCCTAATTCTCCGGTTCCGCGTGTCGCTTCGGAAGAGGCAGCAGCTTCTGTAGCGGCGCAGGGAGTGCGCGTTTCGGTGATGCGCCTTCCGCAGGTGCACGATCCAGTCAAGCAAGGCCTCGTCACCTACCTGATCGCTTTGGCCCGAGAGAAAGGTGTCTCGGCGTATGTGGGCGCCGGGCAGAATCGCTGGCCCGCGGCGCATCGGCTTGATGCAGCGTGTCTCTACCGGCTGGCGCTGGAGAAGGCGGCCGAAAAAGGTTCGGCGGGAGCCCGCTATAACGCGGTTGCAGAAGAGGGCGTGCCGCTTCGAG
>DATEBK010000292.1:0-27095 GCA_035287825.1 Terriglobales bacterium | reverse complement strand
TGCTGCAAGGCCGCTTCGCCGGCCTCTCCGTTGGAGGAGAAACCCACAGCAAGCCATTCCCGGTGGGAGTTTAGGACCTCAGACCGTCGGCTATCTCTCAGCATCTCGCATGCTTCTGGAGCTAACATGCGAACGGCATGTCTGTCATCATAGCCTTCCCCCTATGCGAATGAAAATTGAGGGCTAAATCAACGTGTAAATATCGACGTAACAGAGGATGCTTACACGGAGAAGCAGTTCCCGCCGCCCGTCAGTATTCACTATTTGTTCGCCCACTGTTCTCCCGCTCAAATCTGACATACACTTGTATCTCCCCCTTATTAAGCAATCCTTACTCTTTACGCGGTCTGGCCTTGATTTTTAGGAGACTCATTATGATCACCGCTATTCAACGATTTGAGAGTCGCGCTTCAGCCGTCTTCATCGCCCTGGGTCTCCTGATTCTGTGTGCTGCGCCCTTTAGCGAAGAAGCGCGCGGACAGATGGCCGGGCAAACAATCGCGCAGGTGACCGCGCCGAGCCGGCCGGCGAGTGTCCCCGCCGATTACGTCATCACACCCGTCGGCTATTTTCATCCCTCCTGCGCCCGCCAGCTCGCAGATGATGCCACGCTTCTCTCCGACGGACGCGTCGCCCACGAGGATGGAACCGTCGACGCAAAGGTCCCGGCCTGCAATTATCCGCACTACTCAGCCACCGGATTGCCTGTCAGCAGCGGAAAAACTGTGCCCGCCATCAACGGCTGGCTCGAGTACATATCGACTACCACCAATACTTCCTACGCCGAAATAGCTGCCACCTGGACCGTTCCCTCGCCACCGACGACCGACGAAGGCCAAACCCTGTTCTTCTTTCCCGGCTTCGAAGACACCTCGGATATCGCAAGCATTGTTCAGCCTGTACTGCAGTTTGGCCCCTCGGCCGCGGGCGGCGGAGACTACTGGTCGATCTCCAGTTGGAATTGTTGCGTGACCGGCACCGTCTGGTACAGCGTGCGCAAGAAGGTCAGCACCGGGGACACAATTCTTGGGACGATTACCCCGATGTGTAAACCGGCCGTCGGTTCCTGCGCCGTCTGGAAAATCGCCACCAAGGATTTGACCACCGGCAAAAAGTCGGTGCTGCACCAATCTCCCAGCCAGGGCCAGACTTGGAATTGGGCCTTCGGTGCGGTGTCTGAGGATTACGGCGTTAAACAGTGCGGCGATTTTCCCGCCGATTCGAGCGTTGTCTTCACTGTGCAACTCTATGACCAAAATCTGAATCAGATCTCGAATCCAGGCTGGGTCGGAACGCCCGCTACTGAGGGCACAAGCCCGGAATGCAACTACGGGCTCAACGTAACCGCCACCGAAGAGACGCTCGATTATTAGGAAGCGAGGGACCCTCGGAAGCTTTCAGCGTGAAGCAGAGGGCGTGGGAAATTTGAAATCCACGCTGATCTTGATATCGGTCCTGACCGGTTTGCCATCGAGTACAAAAGGACTGTAGCGCCAATGCTTGACCGCCTCCACGGCAGATTGCGCAAGCGTCGGCGGTCCGCCGAGCACCTTGACCTCGCCCACCGTTCCCTGTTCGGTAATCGCGGCCTGTAGCGTGACAGTGCCTTGCAAGCGCAGCAGAAGCGCCTGCGCCGGATAAACAGGAGCAACCCGATGCACCAACTGCCCACCGGAAACTCCGCGCGATATCGGCGCAGTCAGATTGGGCAAAGACGCCTTCGCGGAAAGAACCGAGCTGAGCGACGATGGGTTGGTCGAAGCAACAAGATTCGGAGGCTCAATCGAAGCCATTTGCTCTCCCGGTTCGGCCCGCGAGTTAGGAGATTTCTGCGGAATCGGCTGCGCAGTCGTCAACGGGCTAATAGCGGGCTGACCGGGTTGCGCGCTAGCCTGCGCGATAGAAGGATCGGCAGCAACTTTCCCGGCCAAATCGGCGAGCAAGGGCAACCGGCCCCCCGAAGTCTTCTTACCAATCACATCCACCTTCGATGCGAGCTTCACCGGAGCTCCAGCCGAAGGTTTTCCAGCGGAAGCAAAAAGCGTCTCGCCACCAGGATTCGGTTTCCAAACCGGGTCGCTGTCGGGGGCATGTCGGGCGGACGCGGTTTTGACGGTCGCGGCACCCGTCGCAACCGCCGGCGCGCCGGACTTGCCCTCGACATCATCCGAGCCACGCCATCCCAGCCAGATCACCAGCGTCACCAGCAATATTGCCGCGAGGCCGATGGCGCCCAAAACCACGGCCCGCGATCGGCCTCCTAAGAATGCAAAAGCCACATCGCCAACCCGGTCCGAGGCGGGCAGCAAGCCCGACGGGCGTGCATTCTCATTGGCAGCCGGAGGACTCGCACTTGCAGGCTTCGCACTAGCAGGCTTTGCCGGGACAAGCTTCGCCGGCGAAACCCCAACCGGCAGGATATTTTGTGAAGCGCTGGGTGCCGGCCGCGACGCGGATTCGGGCGCAGCCAAGGGTGTAGCCGCCGACGCATCATACGGTTGTTTTGCGCGAGCCTGTTCGGCCAGCGCGGCGAGTTGCTCGAGCAGAATAATGTGCCCTTCGGTGAAAGACCCAGGCCGAGTAGAAAAGACTTCGAGAATTCCGCTGACTCCGCGCCATCCCTGAATCGGCAACACGGCGATCGATCGCAACCCTAGGCTGCGGCAGACTGCCGCGTCCACCCGCGGATCGCTCTCTGTCTCCGTGCAATGTTGGATCTTGCCGGTGCGTAAGCACTCGCCCGAAATTCCCGCGTCTGCGTTCAGCCGCGCACCGAGCGCGGGAGAGGTATCCCCACTGCGGGCGCGGCACACCATCGCGCCATCTTTCCACATGGCCAGCGCAGCGCCTGACCCTCCAGTCAGTTGCCGAGCCGCGTCGGCAATCGTCGCGAGCATGGCGTCCAGGCGGCGGTCTCCGGCTGCGATCAAATCTCTCAGGGAGGAAAGGATCTCGTTCTCGTCGACACTTAAGCCTCGATTTCCATCAGGATTCCCAATGAGGTTGACCGGCGGACTGGAAGAGTTCTCTGACGTGGAAACGTCATCAAGCCCGCTGGATAGTTCTCCGGAACCGTTCGACTTGAACTGAGGCACAACCACAGGCTTCTCTCGGCTGGAAAATTCCCGGATAAATCCGGCGGAACGCAAGCGGCGCGGGCGATTTGGCCGAAGTATGAGCCAACTCCCCGCGCCTGTCAAGAAAAGTCGCGGAAAAGTCCCGCATTAACGCTTCGCCCTGTAAGACTGTCCTTGCGAGATCGGGCAAGACCGGGCCGCCATCCTGAGTTAATAAGCCTTTAGCCCCTGGCTAGTAGCCAGTACCTAAGAGTTGTAGCTCCTCCGCTGGGCACCAAACTAACTAACAATCGTGCCGCCAGTGCGATGCTACGCTGATAGCGCTCTGGTTTCTCGCAGCACCTCCGCAAGGGGCCTTGCAGGGAACCAATCTCAGGACGCTCTTTAGAACAGTCGAAACTCTGGCCGATTTGGGGTCCGAGCTCACAGCCGACCGCGATTTTCGTCAAACCGCCCACACCATGTTGACTGCTGTCATGGAAGCGGCGGGGGCGAGCGAGGGAGTCTTGTTTTCCTTCGGCGAGCGGCCTTCCCTGCTAACCTCGGTCGATGCCACGGGGTTCGCGCTGCTACCCGAGCCTTCGCTGATTCCGCTGCTGCCCCGCCACATTCACAGCCTGACTGCCGCGCGTGGTCCTGTGGTTCTGAACGCATCGAGCTATGACGCATTTCTGAGTGCGAACGGCAATGTCGCGCCCGAACTGTTCAAGTGCATTTGCCCGTTGAAAGTACGGGCGAAGCTCGTGGGAGTCATCGCCCTGGGACGTCGTCCGGCCGATGCGGTTTACGAAGAAGACGCGCTGGAAGCTCTCAAAATGCTGAGCCACTATGTGGCGCTGGCGATTCAGAACCATGCGCTCGGCCAAACGCTCGCCCAACGGGTTGCCGAAAACCTGCGCCTGTTGGCCTCACTCCACGGCTTTTACGATAACGCGCTCGAGGCATTCGCCACCGCCATCGACGTCAAGCACGTCAACATTCATGGCCATTCGTTGCGCGTAGGCCGTTACGCCCAAGCCATCGGCGAAGCAATGGCTATGGATCCGACCGACGTGGCGTCGCTGCGTTCGGCCGGCTATCTGCACGATATCGGCAAAGTGGCAGTCGACAGGCGGCTCTTCGAAAAAGCTTCGAAGCTCGACGCTCAGGAATCCCGCGAAATGCGCGACCACACCACCGTCGGCCATCAGATCGTCAGCCAGGTGCAGTTCCCCTGGCCGCAGATTCCGGAGATCGTCCGTTGGCACCATGAACGCGAAGACGGGTCCGGATATCCCGACGGTCTGCACGCAAACGAAACCCCGCAAGCCGTGCGCATCGTGGCCTTGGCCGACACGTTCGACGCCATGACCAGCGAGCGCCCCTACCGCGAGCGCTTGTCCGTCGGCGCGGCGCTGCAGGAATTGATCCGCATGGCTCCGCAAAAATACGATCCGCAGTCACTGCACGCCTTGCTAATTCAGGTGCGGCGCGATGCCATTGGTACCAACCGGGTGCCGATTTTCGAGCCTGAACTCATGAATCTCTCCGCCACCGACGTGGACGAACTGGCCTCCACCTTGCAGCACAGAATCACCCATGATAAGACTTTTCACACCTGAATCTTCCCTGCGTCGATCACGCATCCGTCTTTTCTAAGCCCTGGTTTGCATCCGTGAGGCGATAAACCCAAATTTCGAGACACCGATGACACTCCATGCCAAATTCCTGTCGTGTAAAATCAAGGCCTTGTCCACTTGTGCATCGGCTTAAGCTCCGTTCACGGGGTAAACTTGAAATTGTTGGGCGCGGTTGTATCCATTCGGCCCCAGTTTCATCCAACTTTGCAGTGGCCAAGGCAAACTGTTTTGCAAGGAGAAGATAGATGGCTGTCAGTGACCAGGCTGTCGCGACGGGCACACAACTCGATCAGTTGTGCATCAACACGATTCGCACGCTTTCCATTGATGCCGTCCAGAAGGCAAATTCCGGTCATCCCGGGGCGCCGATGGGACTGGCTCCAGTCGCCTACTGTCTGTGGCAGCAGTTCCTGAACTACAACCCTGATGATCCTCTCTGGCCGGACCGCGACCGTTTTGTTCTCTCGAATGGTCACGCCTCGATGCTCCTCTATTCCCTGATTTATCTGACCGGCATTCGCGAGGTGGCTCCGGACGGCAAGATTCTCTCGACCCCCGCGCTCTCACTCGACGAAATTAAGAATTTCCGTCAGATCGGCAGCAAAACGCCCGGGCACCCCGAATATGGATTGACTACCGGCGTCGAAACCACCACCGGCCCGCTCGGTCAGGGCGTCGGCAACAGCGTGGGTATGGCCATAGCTGAGCGCTGGCTGGCGGAGTATTTCAACCGTCCGGGATTTGAGCTGTTTAATTACAACATCTGGGCGTTTTGCGGCGACGGAGACATGATGGAAGGAATTTCCTCGGAATCCGCCTCCATTGCCGGCCATCTGAAGCTCTCCAACCTGTGCTGGATTTACGACAACAATCACATCACTATCGAAGGCAACACCGATCTCGCCTACGACGAAAACGTACCCGCCCGCTTCGCCGCCTACGGCTGGGATGTTCAGCACGTCCATGATGCCAACGATCTGGTCGCTCTGGCTGACGCGTACAGCCATGCGCTCAGTGTGAAGGATCGACCGAAGCTGATTGTCGTTGACAGCCACATCGGCTACGGCTCACCGCACCGCCAGGACTCAAAAGAGGCCCACGGCGAGGCTCTCGGCGAAGAAGAAGTCAAGCTGACCAAGCGCTTTTACGGCTGGCCGGAAGATGCCAAATTCCTTGTCCCCGACGGTGTTCGCGAGAACTTCCGCGACGTCATGGGCAAGCGCGGCCGCCAACTCGGCAGTCAGTGGAACGCGTTGTACGCCAAATACACCGCGCAGTATCCCGATCTGGCCGCGCAATACGAACGCATGAAACTTCACCAACCCGCCCAAGGCTGGGACAAAGACCTTCCCACGTTCGCGCCTGATGTCAAAGGAATTGCGACCCGCGATTCCTCCTCCAAGGTACTGAACGCCATCGCCAAGAATGATCCCTGGCTCATGGGCGGCTCGGCAGATTTGTATCCTTCCACCAAGACGCGGCTCACCTTCGACGGCGCGGGAGATTTTGAAGCCAACCACTACAACGCGCGCAATTTTCACTTTGGCATCCGCGAGCACTCGATGGGAGCGATCGTCAACGGCATGGTGCTGTCGAACATTCGCGCCTATGGGTCGACATTTCTCATCTTCAGCGACTACATGAAGATGCCGATCCGCCTCTCAGCCGTGATGGAAATCCCCTCGCTCTGGATCTTCACCCACGATTCCATCGGCGTCGGCGAAGATGGGCCGACACATCAGCCGATCGAGCAACTGATCACCCTGCGCGCTATTCCCGGTCTCATGACGCTGCGTCCTGCGGACGCCAATGAAGTCGTCGAGTCATGGAAAGTCATCATGGGGCTCAAAAAGGAGCCGGTCGCACTGATCCTCACCCGGCAGGCTCTGCCGACTTTCGATCGTACAAAATACGCATCCGCCACAGGTGTTGCTCGCGGAGCGTACATCCTCGCCGACGCCGACGACGGCAAACCGCAGGTCATTCTGATGGCGACCGGCAGCGAAGTCTCGCTCTGCATCGACAGCTACGAAAAACTGAAAGCAGAGGGCATCAAAGCGCGGGTCGTCAGCATGCCTTCGTGGGACCTGTTCGAACATCAGAGCCAGAGCTATCGTGACGAGGTTCTTCCGCCGAGCGTCACCGCGCGGGTTGCCGTGGAAATGGCTTCGACCTTCGGCTGGGCGCAGTACGCGGGACCGAAAGGCCGCATCTTAGGGATGCGAACTTTTGGAGCCTCTGCGCCGCTGAAAGATTTGCAGAAAAAGTTCGGCTTCACCATCGACGCCGTCGTGCAGGCCGCACATGAAGTGTTAGGCAAGTAAATGCGTCGTGGAGACCCGCGCCGACGCCGAGACTCGTCGATAGCTAGATCTAGGAGATGGTTATGAATCCAGTCAGCACGCTCGAAACCGCAAAAGCCGCGAACCCTCTCACCCAACTTCAGGCCTTCGGCCAATCCATCTGGCTCGACTACATTCGCCGCGACTTGCTAAAGGACGGCGAACTGCAACGCTTGATCACCGAAGACGGTTTGCGCGGCATGACGTCGAACCCCGCGATTTTCGAGAAGGCCATTGCCGGTTCGACCCAGTACCAGGATTTCCTCGACTCGCTCGCCGGCCGCACCGATCTCGACGCCAAAGGCCGCTATGAACTGCTCGCCATCCGCGATATTCAGGATGCTGCCGACCTGCTTCGTCCTGTCTACCAGAGCACGAGGAAACGCGACGGCTACGTCAGTCTCGAAGTCTCTCCCTACCTTGCGCGCGATACCAATGGAACTATCGCCGAGGCGCGCCGCCTGTGGAAGACGGTGGCCCGCGAGAACGTGATGATCAAGGTGCCGGGCACCGCCGAAGGCATCCCCGCCATCCGGCAACTGCTCAGCGAGGGAATTAACATCAACGTGACCCTGCTCTTCGCGCAGCCGGTCTACGAAGAAGTTGCCGCCGCTTTCATCGACGGCGTGGAGAAATTCGCCGCGTCCGGCGGCGACGTAAGCAAGTTGGCCAGTGTCGCTAGCTTCTTCATCAGCCGCATCGATTCTTTAGTCGACTCGCTGGTCGGCGACAAACTCAAGACTGAAACCGACGCCACCCGAAAAGCGAAACTGCAAGACATTTTAGGAAAAGTAGCCATCGCCAACGGCAAGCTGACCTACGAAGCTTACGAGCGCATCTTTTCTTCTCCGCGCTGGAAAGCTCTGGCCGCAAAAGGAGCTCAGACCCAGCGCGTGCTCTGGGCCAGCACCAGCACCAAGAACCCGAAATACCGCGATGTTCTTTACATCGAAGAATTGATCGGTCCCGATACCGTCAACACGGTTCCCCCGGCGACGCTCGATGCTTTCCGCGATCATGGCAAACCGCGCCAGAGTCTGACTGAAGATGTCGATGGTGCGCGCAAAACCATGGCCGATCTCGCCGCGGCGGGCATTGTCATGAAAGATGTGACCGACAAGCTGACCGCTGACGGCGTCAAGCTCTTCGCCGACGCCTTCGACACTCTGCTCGCCGCAGTAGAGAAAAATACCAAACGCCCCGGCACGCCGAAGGTCAGTCAACAGAACGCATCACTCCCCGCTGATCTTGATGCGGGCGTAAAAAAAAACCTTAACGACTGGCGCGCCTCAGGAAAAGTAAGGCGCCTCTGGCAGGGCGATGCCACGCTTTGGACCAACGAAGACGAAGCCAACTGGCTCGGCTGGCTCGGGATCACCGATGAACAACTCGCCAACGTCGACAAGCTTCGTTTGTTCGCCGATGAGGTCAAAGCCGCCGGCTTCACCGACATTCTCCTGCTAGGCATGGGTGGATCGAGTCTTTGTCCCGAAGTGCTCTCGCTGACCTACCCGCAAACGCCCGGCTACCCGCGTCTCCACATCAACGACTCGACCGATCCCGCGCAAATCCGCGACGTGGAAAAGAAGATCAACCTCGCCAAAACTCTGTTCATCGTTTCCAGCAAATCCGGCAGCACGCTCGAACCGAACATCTACAAACAGTACTTCTTCGAGCGCGTGCAGCAGATCCTTGGAGCCGAGGTAGCCGGAAGCCGTTTCATCGCCATCACCGATCCCGGTTCGAAGATGCAACAAGTTGCCGAGCACGACCACTTCCGCAACATTTTCTACGGCGTGCCATCGATCGGCGGACGCTACTCCGCGCTCTCGAACTTCGGCATGGTCCCCGCCGCCGCCATGGGTCTCGACATCGGCAAGTTCCTCGAGCGCACAAAAGAAATGGTCGAAGCCTGTAAACCTTCCACAGCCGTCGACCAAAATCCCGGGGTGATGCTGGGACTGGTTCTCGGCAGCGCCGCAAAACTTGGCCGCGATAAAATCACGCTCATCACTTCGCCAGGAATTTCTGACCTCGGCGCATGGCTTGAACAATTGATCGCCGAATCCACCGGCAAAGTCGGCAAAGGCATCATTCCGGTCGACCGCGAAACGCTGGGCGCGCCTGAAGCCTACGGAAACGACCGCATCTTCGCCTACCTTCACCTCGAAGGCGCGTCCGACCCCGCGCAGGACGCGAAGGTTTCAGCCCTCGAAAAAGTCGGGCAGCCCATCATCCGCATCGCCGTCGCGGACACCTACAGCCTCGGACAGGAATTCTTTCGCTGGGAAATCGCTACCGCAGTCGCCGGATCGATCATCGGCATCAATGCCTTCAACCAACCCGACGTCGAAGCGAGCAAGATCGTCACTAAGCAACTCACCTCCGAGTACGAGACGAAAGGTTCGCTTCCCGCCGAAAATCCGATCCTTGAAGAAGCAGGTATCAAGCTCTTTACCGACGAAAAAAATGCTGCCGCTCTGGCCAAGGCGACTGGCTCTGATCGCTCGCTTAAAAACTACCTGCGGGCGCATATTGCGCGTCTCGGCGCTGGCGACTATTTCGCCCTGCTTGCCTATGTCGAGATGAACGCCGAACACGAAGCCTTGCTGCAAACTCTCCGGACGAACGTGCGCGACCGCAAACGCGTAGCCACGGTCCTCGGCTTCGGCCCACGTTTTCTGCATTCCACCGGACAAGCCTACAAAGGCGGCCCCAACAGCGGCGTGTTTCTGCAAGTCACCTGCGACGATGCCCAGGATCTACCCGTTCCCGGACAGAAGTACACGTTCGGAATCGTCAAGGCGGCACAGGCCCGAGGAGACTTTCAGGTCTTGGCCGACCGCAACCGCCGCGCGTTGCGCGTGCACCTCGGTAGCGACGTAAAAGCGGGAATCACGAAACTGAGCAACCTGATAAAAGAAATTTTGTAAGGAGCAAGAATGCAACTCGGAATGGTAGGTCTTGGAAAGATGGGTGCCAATATGACCCGGCGCCTGATGCGCGGCGGTCACACCCTGGTCGTTTCCGATCTTAGCCCCGATGCCGTCAAAGGCCTCGCCGGTGAAGGCGCTGTCGCATCCTCTTCGCTGGATGATCTGGTCGGCAAACTGACCGCCCCGCGCGCCGCCTGGATCATGGTTCCCTCCGGCGATCCCACGGAGAAAACTGTGCAGGCCCTTCTCGGCCGCATGCAGCCGGGCGACACGATCATCGACGGCGGAAACTCATATTTCAAAGACGACGTTCGCCGCTCCAAAATCTGCGCCGCCAAAGGTGTGCACTACGTCGACGTTGGCACCAGCGGCGGTGTGTGGGGACTCGAGCGCGGGTACTGCATGATGATCGGCGGTCCGAACGAAGCTGTCAGTCGTCTTGACCCCATCTTCAAAACCCTCGCTCCCGGACGCGGCGACATTCCCCGCACTCCGGGCTTCGATAAACGTAGCGGCACAGCCGAAAGCGGATATATTCACTGCGGCCCGTCCGGTGCCGGGCACTTCGTGAAGATGGTGCACAACGGCATCGAGTACGGAATCATGCAGGCCTATGCCGAAGGCTTCGACATCTTCAAGAACTCGACCAGCAAAGACCTCCCAGAAGATATCCGCTATGATCTGAATCTGCCCGATATCGCCGAGGTCTGGCGGCGCGGCAGCGTAATCAGTTCCTGGCTGCTCGACCTCACGGCGATGGCGCTCGTCGAAAATCCAACACTATCCGAGTACAGCGGATTCGTGCAGGATTCCGGCGAAGGCCGCTGGACGATCCAGGCGGCACTCGAAGAGGCGGTCCCGGCCGAAGTGCTGACCGCGGCCTTGTACACGCGCTTCCGCTCGCGGCAGGAACACACCTTTGCAGAGAAAATGCTTTCCGCAATGCGGCAGAAGTTCGGCGGACATATTGAACTGAAGCCGCCGAAAGAGGCAGCATAGTTGAAAACGGCATAAGAGATTGCGCGAGACGCACCGCTTACGAGCTGACATCCATGGGGAAGCGGGTCGGATCCCTCATAGCTCAGGCTAGAAACTCACACCAGAGGAACAGATGGCTCAAACAGAAGTTCTGCCAGCAGCAATCAAACCGCGAGGCGGACGCACCGCCGATCCGTGCGTCATGGTGATCTTCGGCTTTTCCGGCGACCTGACACGGCGCAAGTTGATTCCTTCTCTCTACAACTTGGCCAGCCAGCAATTGCTGTCACGCGAGTTCGCCGTCATCGGGATCGGCCGCACTCCCATGAGCGACGAAGATGCACGCAAAAAAGTCGCCGAAGACTTCAAGCAATTCGCCACCGGCCCCATCGACAATGATTTACTGAACTGGTTTGTCCAGCGCATTACCTACCTTAGCGGTGATTTCAAGGACGCCGCGACCTACGATAAGGTAAAAGAAGCTTTTACCAAGGTCGACAAAGAGCACAACTCCCACGGCAATTGTTTCTTCTACCTCGCCACCGCGCCCAATTACTTCGGAACGATAGTCGAGCAGCTTGCTAAAGTCGGCTTGATGACCGAAGAGAACGGCCATTGGCGGCGAGTGATCATCGAAAAGCCATTTGGACACGACCTCGACTCCGCCAAAGACCTGAACCAGCACCTCTTGAAGGTCGCTGCCGAACACCAGATCTACCGCATCGATCACTACCTCGGCAAAGAAACAGTCCAGAACATCCTGGCGCTCCGTTTTGCGAACGGCATCTTCGAACCCATCTGGAACCGGCGCTACATTGACCACGTGCAGATTTCTGTCACCGAAACGGTGGGCGTCGAACAGCGCGGGGGTTACTATGACCAGGCCGGCGCCACGCGCGACATGGTGCCCAACCACATCATGCAGCTCATTACCCTTACCGCGATGGAGCCCCCGATCTCGTTCGAGGCAAACGCGGTACGTGACGAGCAGGCCAAGATCCTGCACGCCATTCAACCTTTCAGCGATGAAGACGTGCTCAGCAAAACCGTTCGCGGACAATACGGCGAAGGCGTGATCGACAACGAGCGCGTTCCCGCGTACCGCTCCGAGGAGGGCGTTCCGCCCGATTCGCGCACCGAAACCTTCGTCGCCATGCGCCTGCTGATTGATAACTGGCGCTGGGCAGGAGTTCCCTTCTACTTGCGCACGGGCAAGCGGCTTGCTGCGCGCAACACCCATGTCGTTATCCAGTTCCGGCGCGCTCCGTTCATGCTGTTCCGCGAGACGCAGGTCGAGAATATGATGCCGAACCAGTTGGTGCTGCACATTCAGCCCGAAGAGGGCATCTCCCTGCGCTTCGCCGCGAAAACTCCCGGCACAACCATGCAGCTTGGCGAAGTCAATATGGATTTCGAATACTCCGACTATTTCGGGGTCAGCTCTTCCACCGGGTACGAGCGTCTGCTGCATGACTGCATGATCGGCGACGCCACTTTGTTTCAGCGTGCCGACATGGTCGAAGCCGGTTGGAGCGTCGTCAATCCCGCCCTCGACGTGTGGAAGGCGCTTCCGCCGCGGAATTTTCCCAACTATGCCGCCGGAACCTGGGGGCCGAAAGAATCCGAGGAATTGATGGAACGCGATGGACGGCGCTGGAGAAATTTTGAAAAGTAATTTGTAATTTCGTAATTTGTAAGTCTGTAATTGGTAATTGAAACGCAAGTCAAAGCATTACCGGACGGCTGAGTCACAATTCACCAATCATAAATTACCGATTCCGCATGCCCTCGACTCGATCCATCGACGTGCTCCCTGCCGCAGTTGACCTTTTCCACGCGGCTGCTGAAGAATTCATCCGTGCCGCCCGCACGGCAATCGGCGCCCAGGGGCGGTTTTCTGTCGCGCTTTCTGGCGGCTCGACTCCCAAGAGTCTCTATTCCCTGCTGGCTTCAAACTACGCCGACTTCGCCTGGAACCGCGTCTTTCTGTTTTTCGGCGACGAACGTCATGTTCCGCCAACCGATCCCGAAAGCAATTACCGCATGGTGAAGGAGTCGCTGCTCTCGAAGATCGCTATACCCGCCGACAATGTTTTTCGCGTGCCCGCTGAGAATCCCGATGCCGACGCCGCAGCTGCCGACTACGAAGCTCAACTTCGCAGCTTCTTCGAACTCAAACCCGGAGAGTTCCCTCGCTTCGATCTGGTCCTTCTCGGCATGGGTCCCGACGGACACACCGCGTCGCTGTTTCCCGGCTCCGCGGCGCTCGACGAAAGATCGCGCCTGGTCGTCGCCAATTGGGTCGCGCAGTTTAACACCCACCGCATTACTTTGACGTTCCCCGTCCTCAATCGCGCCGCCGAAGTCATGTTCCTTGCGAGCGGTCCGGACAAAGCCGACATGCTGCATCAAGTTCTCGAGGTCAAGATGACGCCTCCGCTTCCCGCGCAGAGAATCGAGCCCACCGACGGGAAATTGCTGTGGATGCTCGACGAAGCAGCTGCAGCAAAACTGAAACGCTGAAATCCGCCGCATTTCCTCGTACTTGTAGGCTCGCGGGATCCCCGCTGAATCCCCAGGGGGAATGAAGAGCCAAGATTGGGGACTACCAATCCTCGAGCCGCCTCCAAACCAGGCCCTGAAGGCCGGCTTCTACCCAAAACTACTCATTGACAAGGCGTGGCTGTCGTCATAGCATCCCGTCGGGTCAAACTTGACTCACAACAATAAAGGGGCTTCCAAGGGAGGTACACGCATGAAAACGATGCTGCTGGTCCTGTCCATCGCGCTTGTCCTGAGTGTCTCGACGCCGCTGTTGTGGGGAAACACGATTTACGACCTAGGTGGATACTCGCTTGGTAGCAACACGATTTCCGGCATAGCCCAGGTGTTGGGAAGAAACGGTGGCAATAGCGGGCCGATCCTGACCTTCACCACGGGAGCACTGCAAAGCGGGACCATGATGAATGGGATGTTTGCGGCTGGGGGTACGTTCGACTTGACCCAGTATGGCTGCGGCGGATGCAGACGTAATCCGAGGGACCTTTTCGTCGGCTCTTTTATCGGAGCGACCTCGATCTCGACCAATCCGCAAGGAGTAGCGACCCTGTCCGGCACTATTGGAGGCACCGTGATCACCGGCCGATATGTGACCGGTAACACCACCCAGACTTTGAGCGGAGGGCAGATGTCAGGATCCACTTATCTGGCCTATAAGGGGAGTTTGACGGCTCCCGAACCTTCCACTTTGCCTTTGCTGGTGACGGGATTGGTCGCGATCGCCGGGCCGGTGCGGCGAAGATTCTCGCGTCGAAATTGGAGCTAGCACATTTAGCGCTGACACCGCTCGGTGGTTGGTGGTTGATGGTTAGTAGTCGGGGTTTCGTTGACTTCGCCCTGCTGATCGGTCCTTGAGGTTGGCCCCGTTGGCGCTTTACAGCCGATTTACCACGAGCGTTCCGGCCTCAGCGCGCTCTGCCTGATCCGAAAATTGTCCTAGGCGGCGCTTCCGCGCCAGCCGGCAATTTCCTTCAGACCCTCTCCACGAGCGTGCTCAAACAAGCGAACTCTGTGGCGAGTGTGTTCGAATTCGTGGATGTCGGCCCAAACCTCGGCCATCCACCAGGTCTCATGCACGGCAGCTTCTCCGCAGCTGGCGCAGCGAGTATGAAAAGTGACGCCGTCCTTCGGAGCGGCCTGCAGGGCCCGAGCTTCGAGCTGCATTTGGAGTGGGAGTTCGAGGAATACGCAGCGCACTTCTTCCAGCTCGTCATCCGCACCAAGAATGTGCTCGTAACGGAGCAGGTATCCAAAACCCAGCTTGCGGGCTTCAATCTCAGCTTCTTCGCGTGTGTGGAATGGGCCGTATTCGGCCCGCAGTTGTTCGATCGAATCGCAGGCCATCCAGAAAATGTCCTTGTAAGCCATACCCACCCCAGTCGGGTCCGAAAAAGATCGTGAAGCCAAGATTGTTAAAACAATTCTGCAAACCAAACCTGTCAATCAAGAACCGCGAAATCAAGATCGTCAAGGTTTGTGAAACTCGGAACGAGTCGCGAGCAAAACCTACACGCCCAAACGAGCGACTCCACGTCCAAGTGAGCAATTTGAGTACCGGGGAAGAAAAGATCGTAAGCGCTCTATGGAGGCCATCGCGGCGGGTTCGTGTGGGTCTATTTCTATGAAAACATGCGGCTTTGACAAGGTGGAAGCGCGCACCAGGAGGGCGAATCCGGTGCCAGGCGGTGAGTTGAATGTGAAATCTCTTTCCGTCGCGTGGTCATGACAGGAGGGCAAGCTACGCTCAGGTAGCGCTTTGGAGCTAAGCCAGATGAAGCTCGGACTGGGGTCGTCCGAGCTCCAAAACTTGCCGCCTGGAAAAATTACAGCTGGCACTGCTGATTGTACGAGGTAAATGCCGGGTTCTAGCGAATGCTTGCCGAGGCCGCAGCGGCCACTTTTGCTTGCGGCTTTGGATTTGCACCAGCTTCTGCGAAAGCAACCGCTTCGCCGCTCCCAGCTGCGACCCACTCGACGGCACCCGTCGATAGCAGGCCGTTGCCGCTTCCCAATTGTACGTGCCAGTTCGCTCCGCCGTGGCTGGCTACATAGAGCGCCAGCTCAAGTCGGGTCCAGACTCCCAGCTTATCGAAGGCAGTGCGCAGGTAGTTCTTGACGACCTGCTCGCTAGTTATAAGCACCCGGGCAATGTCTTTGTTGGTGAGGCCCTGCCAAACCAGGGTCGCAACTTGAACTTCTTTGACGGTCAACCGATCACGGGGTTGCATGGCGGCATCTGCTCCTTAATGAAGGCGGCAGTAGCGAGCTTGACCCGCTTCCGGCCCTCTTTGATACCTGCGCGCAAGAACAATGTGCGCAGATGCTGTTTAACGGTGCGCGGGCTGATATTTAAATGGCCCGCGATTTCTTTGTTGCTGCACCCCTGGACGAGCAGACGCAGCACCTGCTGGTCCCGCGGCGTTATCTTGATCTCATTCAGATTAATCATTGGCTTTCGTTCCGCTCCTTCCGTTCAATCTTGGGGTCGCGACCCACCCGCAACACAAGCAAGCCGTTCGCCAAATCTTCGCTCCATGGCGATGACTTTTAGAACCATGCAGTTAGATCGGCAAGACGGCTTTTCTTCCGAAGCAACTTAGGGATTTCTCATGAAGCGCTTCCAGAACGGTCTCCGGGAACGGGAATCCCTCCCAAAAGCGACCTTTTCTTCGTTCCCCACGGTCTCGACTTGCACTACAATGATCAGAGCCTAGATCGTCTTTCTCCCTCCGCTATCATGCTTTCGACCCGCCCCAATCAGACCCGGTTAACCCCGACACTGGACGAGCAATCCTTTCAGGGATTGCTGGCGGCGGCCTTCACCATCCAGGAACACAACGATCAGGTAAGAAACGATCAGGTGAAAAAAGCGCGGCTGGCGCAAAGCCCCGTGCAGTTGGAATTGCTTCCCGAACTCAGCTCCGAACCCGACGCCAGTAGCGTGTGCCCGCATTGCGGCGCTTCGAAGCCTGACGAAGAATTGCGTTGTCCGAGTTGCGGCCTCGAACCCCTTCGTCCCGGAGAGCGCTTGCAGCGCAACTGGGCGTCGATGTGGATGATGAGCCAGGAACAGGGTTCGTGGCTGGAGCGCCCACCCGATTTTGGCGACTCCATCCGCAAGGTGCATGCCGAGAGCGAGCAAGCAAAGACTTTCGCGAACCGCAAGTCCGAGGAGGCAGCTTCGGCGGATGCGGCTTCGCTAGATCTGAAGACTGAGGACCCGAAGACGGAAGAGCTCGCGCCCGAGGAATGCAACTTGATCGTGCAGTCACTTCCGGACGAACACTTGCTCGAAGGCGGATTCGTCGAAAATGGGGACGCGTCCCCCTCCGATGCCGCGCCGGAGTCGACAACGCATTTTGCGGACTGGCGCGTCAGGCTGCAATTCCATCGCGCCGATCTCTATTTGACCCTGGCTGTTATCGTCGCCGTGGTCGCTCTATTGTGGCCAGCGGTTGGAACAGTCCGGCATCGCGCGCTTCGTCCATGGCAACGCGCGCTTATCATGCTCGGAATCGCTGATGCACCCACGCCCACCGTTCACCTTCAGGGCGATCCGGGCATCCAGGTGTGGATCGACTCGCATACGGCTCTCTACTATTGTCCGGGAGAAGAGCAGTACGGAAAAACCGCCGATGGTCGATTCAGTACCCAGCGCGACGCGCAGATGGAAAGCTTCGAACCCGCCAGCCGGAGCGCTTGCGAGTAACCTGTCACCTTCGCCCGCTTCCATCTCCGTCAAAGGGTACAATATTCGCGGATGGAATTGCGGCGCTGCCAAATTCGAATAAGGTTACCAATCATGTCTTCCAAATTAGGGTTCAGTAAAAAGATGGTTCCCATTTCACTGCTCTCGCGGATTGCCTGTTTCTCGCTCGCAGTTGTTGCTGCGCTCGCTCTGATTTCGTGGGGAATCACAGCGGCTTTTGCGCAAAACAGTAAGGCACTGCACGCCAGCGAAAAGACCAGCGCCGCGGGGGATGTCGCGCGAGGCAAGTATCTGGTTGAAAGTGTGGCCGTCTGCGGACAGTGCCATACCCCACGCGACAGCAGCGGAAATCTCGACCGCACGCGGTGGCTTCAGGGCGGTCCCGTGCCCTACCTGCCGGCGCGCCCCGATGCTGACTGGCCGATCAGCGCGCCGCGGATTGGCGGCACTGTGCCTGCCGATGACGCGGACATGATCAAGCTGCTGACCACCGGCATCTGGAACACCGGCAATCGTCTGCGTCTTCCCATGCCCCAGTTCCGCATGGACCGCACCGACGCGGAGGCCGTGGTTGCCTATTTGAAGTCAGTGACGCCCCAACCCTAGCCAGCCCTTCGGACTTCCGCCGCATCCAAGAGTCGGACTCATATGATCGACTCTTTCTTGCAAAGCCGGCATAGTCTGCTGTTGTCGGGCCTGCTGCTGATCGCTGCTATTGCGATCGCCCTGATCGTTCATTACATCGTCTTCCGGTTGCTCCAGCGATTTGCCCAGCGCCAGGGAGCGGTGCTCGATCGCTCGCTCATCAAGCATGGCCAGGGCCCGACCCGCTGGATTTTCCCTCTTCTGGCCGCGCTTGCGATTCTGCCGGGCCTTCCGCTGTCTCCGACGTTGATGGCCGCGCTGGAGCATCTCACCGGACTTGGCTTGATTGCCGCTGTTGCCTGGCTGCTGATGCTGTCTATTGACATCACCTCAGATGTGCTCGCGGAGCGCTACCGGATCGACGTGGCCGATAATCTACGCGCGCGACGCGTCCAAACCCAGTTTCAGATGCTCCGGCGCATCACGGCCACACTAGTCGGGATCGTCACCTTGTCGCTGATGTTGATGACATTCCCGGCCATCAAGCATATCGGCGTTAGCCTTCTGGCCTCCGCCGGGCTCGCCACGCTCGTCGTGGGCATGGCCATGAAGGGGACTCTGTCGAATCTCATTGCCGGTCTGCAGATCGGCTTAAGTCAACCTTTCCGGCTTGAAGACGCAGTCGTGGTCGAAGGCGAATGGGGATGGATCGAGGAAATTGGGACAATGTATGTGGTCATTCGCATCTGGGATCTGCGCAGACTCGTCCTCCCGCTCTCGTATTTTTTGGATCATCCCTTTCAGAATTGGACTCGCACCAGCGCCCACCTCCTCGGCAACATCATGCTCTATGCCGACTACACCGTCCCCGTGGATGAATTGCGCCAGGAGCTGCGACGGATCTGCGAGTCCACTCCGCTTTGGAGAGGTCAAGTCTGCGTTCTTCAAGCATCCGACGCCACTGAGCACACCGTCCAGCTCCGCGCCCTGATGGACGCGCGCAATTCGAGCGATGCCTGGGATCTGCGCTGTTTGGTGCGCGAAAAGCTCATTGGGTATTTGCAGAAAAACCACCCCGAAAGCCTGCCGCGTTATCGGGGAGAATGGCAGGCCTCCTCAGTACCGGTAAATGAAACCGGAGAATCGGAAGCGCAACTAAACTCCCGCCGGGAGATCTCACCGGAAATGTCCGTGTCATCAGCCAGGAGCGACAGTCGACGGCGCGCTTGAGTCAGCCCTCGCAGTAGAGTTGGCTACTTGGATGCCCCTGCCGTCACTTCCACGCCCGCCCACTTCTCCAGCAAAGTAAGGGTCGATGCATAATCCAGATCGGCCTGTCCTTCTTCGGCCGCAACGTCATACACCTCTTCGACCGCTTCGAGCCCCGGCAACCGCACCCGCGATTCCTTGGCGGCATCGAGCGCAAGGCGAATGTCTTTCAGCATCAGCCGCAGCGGAAAGTTGGGCGAGAAATCGCGCTTCAGAATAAACGGAGCTTTATACTCCACCACTCCTGACCGCACCATGGAAGCCTGGATCAGGGGCAACATTTTTTCGACATCCACGCCGAGTTTGGCCGCCAGCGTGAGGCCCTCGGCGAAGCCCTCAAAGATGAGCGCAATCTGCAGATTCATAGCCAGCTTCGTGGCTTGGCCCTTGCCGGTTTCGCCCATGTGGAACACCTGCTTGCCCATGGCCTGAAAAAGGGGTTGCAGGCGAGCCAGCACGGCATCGTCGGCGCCGACCATGAAAATCAAGCTGCCCGCTTCCGCGGCGATCTTCGATCCGGTCATTGGAGCGTCCGCATAATCGACTCCACGCGCCTTCACGCGCTGGGCGAAGCGTACGGTGGCTGAGGGAGAAATTGTGCTCGAGTCGGCGATGATCATGCCGGAAGCAAGCGATTGCTCAACGCCGTCCGCGCCGAACAGAACCTGCTCAGCCGCTTTCGTATCGGAGACGCACGTCCACACGACTTCCGCGCCCTGCGCCGCATCCGCTGGAGAAGCCGCGCTACGCGCGCCTTCCACGTCTTTGCCCGCACTGCGATTCCAGACCGCAACTTCGTGTCCGGCCTTGACCAGGTTCGCGGCCATCGACCGTCCCATAATTCCCAAGCCTAAGAATGCGACACGCATTGCCGTTCCTATCCTCCGCAGTCAAATTGATTAATGAATCTTGATTAAATAGGACGGGCGAACCAGGGTCAAGAAAAGACAATTCTTTACATTCACAAAAATCGCAGACTCAATGGCCGAAAATCCCTTCTCCCCAGTCGATCTGGGTTCACAGAGCATCTAAGAAGGCACGGTAAAGAGCGGCGAAATGCACTGGAGACTTGAATGCTTAAGGCCGATAATAATGCTTAAGGCCGATAATGAAGAGGTAGGTGTTCGCGCAGCGGCTGTGACCATTCACAGTGCTTGAAAATACGGCGAAAAAATGTCAAAGCCATCTTTAAAGTCATCCTTGAAGAACCCCGCACTACGCAAACGGGCGGGCGAGTTCACGCGACTGGTACGCCATTCGGCCGTCACCCCGCGCACTGGTACGGCGCACAAACCGAAGCTGGCTACGAACGGCCAACTTGGCGTCACCTTCATTGGGCACTCCAGTTTTTTTCTGCAGATCGGCGGACAGAACGTTGTCATCGATCCCAACTTCGCGCGCTGGCTTTTTATACTGAAGCGTCTGCGGCAACCAGGAGTCAATCTGCGCGATCTACCGCCGATGGATCTGGTGTTAGTCACCCACGCGCATTTCGATCACCTGCATCGCCAGTCGCTCCGCACCATTGCCCGTCAGACACGACGCCAAACCGGCACTACGCCCGTACTCGTGGTTCCACATCATGTGCTCGACCTGGTTGCCGATCTCGGCTATGAACAAATTATCGAACTGGAGTGGTGGAACAGTTACCGCCAGGGCGCGCTGGAGATCACGCATGTACCCTCGCGGCATTGGGGCGCGCGGATTCTGAAAGATTCGCACCGCGGCTATGGCGGATACGTGCTGCGCAGCGGCAAGCACTCCGTTTACCACGCCGGAGACACCGCCTACTTCAACGGCTTCCGCGAAATCGGACGGCGTCTCTCGCCGGAACTGGCGCTACTGCCGATCGGTGCCTACAATCCGCCGCAGTTTCGCAACGTCCACACCAGTCCTGGCGATGCTACCCGCGCTTTTCTTGATCTGAAGGCGCAATGGATGGTCCCCATGCACTATGGAACTTTCCGCTTGTCGCATGAGCCCATCGAAGAGCCGCTTCAATTGCTGGCACAAGAAGCGCAAGCAGCCGGAGTGAAGGACAAAGTGGTTGTGCTTGAAGAAGGCGTCACTCGCTTTTTCTAACCACTCTTATTCGAAGGCCAGGGAGTATGCTTCAGGAATGGACAAGAAGGAAATCGAATCTCCAAAGTTGACCGAGCATTTTCTCTTTTGGGCTTGCGGCATTGCGGTTTTGGTAATCGCTTTGCTCGCTCATTTCGTCTATCACATCTTCTGAAACCGGCGGATCACGGAGCGAGCAACTGGTCCTGGGGTGTCGTTTTCGACGCCGCACAGTCGGTCGCCGGAGCCCGCAGACCGTGGCCAGCGGCGCGAGAAGCCTTGCTTCCAATCGCTCAAAAACTCGTTTTTGCAACCAAAAGATGTCGCCCCGATGTAACTATCGGCGCCGATTTGCATCCAAATAACAGGCGCTTTCGCGTGATATACTGCGCTCAGAAGGGGTAGGTGGATCCCTCCAGAGTTCCTACCCGAGGATTTCGACACATGGCCGGTAGTTCTCGTCGCTCACTCTTCTTTATTGTCTTCGTGCTGGCGTTGTTCGGTCTGCTGGGTATGTTGTTTGCTCAGCGCGTCAGCCCGGCCGCTACTCCCAGCTCTGATTCCGACGTCCGCGACAGCCTGAAGCAATTCACCGAGGTGTACGAAAAGATCGAAGAGAACTACGCTGACCCGGTGAATGCCGACAAGGCCATCTATAACGGCGCCATCCCGAGCATGTTGCACCAGCTCGATCCGCACTCCAATTTCTTCGATCCGAAATCTTACTCGGCGCTGCGTGAAGAGCAGCGCGGCAAGTATTACGGCGTCGGCATGACCGTCGGACCACGCAACAATAAGGTGATCGTCATCGCTCCCTTTGTCGGAACACCGGCCTATCGCGCCGGAATCCGTCCGGGCGACATCATTGCCGCCATTGACGGCAAGCCGACCGACAATATGAGCACCTCCGATGTAGCTGATCTGCTCAAAGGACCTAAAGGTACGACCGTCCGCATCACTATGTTGCGCGAAGGTTCCGACCGCCCGCTGGAGTTCGCGGTCGTCCGCGATGAGATCCCGCGCTACAGCGTCGACCTGCATTTCATGATCCGGCCAGGCATCGGTTACATGCATGTCTCCGGATTCCAGGAAACCACCGAGCACGAAGTCGCCGAAGCGCTCGATCAGATGGGCGACCTGAAAGGCCTGGTTCTCGATCTGCGGCAGAATCCAGGTGGCTTGCTGAGCGAAGGCGTCGGCGTGGCCGACAAGTTTCTAAAGAAGGGACAGCTGATCGTCTCCCACCATGGCCGGTCGTCACCGGAAAAGCGATACGTTGCGGCGCATGGCAACGGTGGGAAAGATTATCCTCTGGTGGTGCTGGTAAATCGCGGCACAGCATCGGCGGCTGAAATCGTTGCTGGGGCAATCCAGGATCATGATCGTGGCCTGATCGTCGGCGAAGTCACCTTCGGCAAAGGACTGGTGCAGACTGTCTATCCGCTGGCTGAGAACACCGGCCTCGCGCTCACGACTGCCAAATACTACACGCCTAGCGGACGCCTGATCCAGCGCGATTACACGAATCTCTCGCTCTACGACTATTACTACAACCGTGACAGCGAGGATAATAACGCGAACCATGAAGTCAAGCTGACTGATGGCGGACGCACAGTGTACGGCGGTGGCGGCATTACTCCCGACGTGAAGCTTCCACCTTTCAAGTCCACCAAATTTCAGGACACGTTACTCGAGCACTACGCTTTGTTTAACTTTGCCAAACGCTACGCTCTGAACCACAAAGTCACGCAAAGCTTTGAAGTGGACGACGTGCTGCTGCAGGATTTCCGCAAGTTCCTCGACGAGGAGAAGATCCCGTACACCGAGGGCGAGTTAATCGAGAACAATGACTGGTTGCGCTCCAACATCAAGAGCGAGATTTTTGTCGATGCCTTCGGCCAGGAAGCTGGTTTGCAAGTTCGAGCCGAAACCGACCCGGACGTCATCAAGGCTCTCGACCTGATGCCGCAGGCTCGTGCTCTGGCAGATAACGCCAGAAAAGTGGTTGCGGAGAGAAATTCGGCCGCTCCCGTCACCCGCTAAACTCAATTCAATGCGAATAGCCTGAGGCCCGGGAAACCGGGCCTTTTGCTTTCTATCGGACCGTTTTCAGCCATCACTTCGGTCGTCACTTAAATCCAATCCATCGTCCGGTTTTCACTGAGAACTGACAGCCGAGAACCGTACACGGCAACTTCCCCCTTGAGTGTCCTCTACAAAAGCCCTAAAGTACTGGGAGCGAAACCCTCGGAGGGCGACCATCTGCCGGCGGCAATCTGGCTCCGATCCGCGCCATGGATTCCAGCGGCTCTGATCGCACTGGCGGCGGGCGTCCTCGACTGGCGTTACCGGCGCATTCCGAACTGGCTCACGGTATCGGGCGTGATTGTCGGGCTCGTCTTCAACACGATTCTCTACCGCTGGCCGGGATTGAAAGACGCTTTACTGGGCTCGTTGCTGGGTTTGGGATTACTGCTGCCGTTCGTGCTGCTGCGCAGCCTCGGCGCTGGCGACTGGAAGCTGGCAGGAGCCTTGGGAGCCTGTCTCGGCCCGCGGCAATTGCTCTCTGTGCTCGTCGGGACGATTCTGGTGGCCGGTGCGATGGCACTGGCAGTGGTCGTCTGGAAAGGGCGGCTGAAGCGGACACTCCTGAACATCGCCCATTTACTGGGGGCGCTGTTCAGCCTGCGGATGCCGGGTTCGGCAGTCTCGCTCGACGATCCGCAGTCGACAAAGATTCCGTTTGGCGTCGCTATGGCGCTGACGGTCGTGATTTATGGCATCGGGCGAGCGGCAGGAAAAATGTAATTGGACGAGCAGCGAAAGCGAAGGGTCTGCAACTTGCTGAGAGTCAAACGAGTCGTGCGCAAACTCGGAAACGCTGACGGCGCGGAAATTGCCGAAGCCGCGCTGGTGCTGCCCTTCGTGTTCATGCTTCTGCTTGGCATTGTCTGGTTTGGACGCGCCTTCAACATCTATTCCACCATCCAGCAAGCCGCGCAGCAGGGAGCCATCGCCGCCGCCCGCAACACCTGCGCTTCCTGCGGAGACGCCACCACTATGGCTCAGGCCGTCGATACGGTGGTTTCCAACGTACTGCAAGCCTCCAATCTCAGCTCCAGCCAAATCGCACTCCCGCCGAATCCTCCGAATTGTGCTCCGAGCCTGCCTTGTCAGGTTTGCCCGCTGCCATGGCCGCCGGGCGCGTGTGCGGCCCCATCTAGCAGCAACTTGCCTATCTACGTTTGTCAGAACGTGCAAATCAATCCCGTGGCGACGGGCGTCACGCAAACTCAGCCTACCCAATGCGGCGCTATCGTCAACTTTCAATATCCATTCCAGTTCTACCTGCCCTTCACTTCCCTCAACCTGCAGAAGATTACTCTGACAGCGCAGGCGCAGAGCAGAATGGAGAACTAGATGGATTGCTGCCCGCGCCTTCCGCATGGCCGCAACCGGTTGGTTCCTTTGATTCTCTCTAGCGCCGCATCACGCCGTGTGCTTACGGATCGGCTGCTGCGTGAAGACCGGGCCTCGGCCATCCTGGAGTTCGCCATCACCCTGCCGCTGCTTGTGGTATTCGTCGTCGGTATCTTCGACTTCAGCGGGGCGTTCAACCAGAAACAGAAAATCGAGCAAGCCGCGCAGGAAGGCGCCATCGTCGCCGGCGCGCAGCCGACCACCGACACTCAAGGGGGCACTGCCGTTACCAACCCACCCTCTCTGTTGCCAGTGGTGACCGCAGTGTTTAACTCGCTGGCCTCGAATGGAGTGGTGCCTAGCGGAACATGCTCGCCCCCGGGCACGATCACCGCACCGGCTGGCCTGACGTGGCAGTACACCATCGGCCCCTGCTCCGGCCCCAGCGATAATCTGATCATCACCATTAACCGCGGGTGGGTTTGTGGAAACGGCGCAGGCTGTTCCACCGGTCCACCAGTCGCTGTCGGTACCACCGTGACAGTCTCCTATCCCTATCATTGGCGGTTCAACAACGTGATTCAGTTGTTGGTTCCCGGTGCAACCTATGCCTCAATAACACAGGTGACGGAGAGTGCAACCGTCCATAACCAGCTGTGAGGACCGTGCGACAGAATTCTGATTTGCGAGTTTTCGTGCGACGCCGCCATGAACGCGGAACCGTGATTGTATTGGTGGCAGTGGTCATGCTCTTTGTGGTGGGAGCAATGGCGGCGATTTCGATCGACGTGGTGACGCTTTACACCGCGCGCAGCGAGGCGCAACTCGCCGCCGACTCCGCTGCGCTGGCGGCCGCGCGGGTACTCGCCAACTCCGGAGCCACATCGGACACCACCACCAATTCGATGGCTAACGCGTGGACCATCGCCCAGGCTGTCGCTACTCAGGTAGCAGTGCAAAACCAGGTAGCAGGCACGAACTTAACTCCACAGCAGGTCACTTTCCCAAATGGTCCCGGCGGTACTAATAACAACTCAAACACCAACCCGACCGTCACCGTGCAGGTGCAGGTCGGCACACTGCCGGCATTTTTCTCGCGCATCTGGGGAAATACGCAGCTCACTGTGTCGGCTTCGGCGACAGCCGAAGCCTACAATCCGTCCCCTGCTTCGACCTCCTCTAATAGTGCCGGCCCGCCTGTCGCGCCACTTTGCGTCAAACCGTGGTTGCTGCCGAATTCGGATCCCAGCGGCACATCGCCGAACGGGGAGATTTTCGATCCAAACAGCGGCGCGATCCAGACCGTCACCGGTGGCGTCAACGGCCTGCTTGGCTGGCAAACTCAAGACGTCAATAACCCAAAGTCGGGAACCTATTTACACGTGGGCTGCCCGGGCCCAGGCGACTGTAGCGGGGGCAGCGGGCCCCTCTCCGCATCGACCTGGACATACTATCCCGGAAACACTGGCACCGGATCCGGCGACTTTCCGCCTCCCCCGGCCGCTTCAGTGACTTGCAACGGCGGCAGCGGATTTAATTCCAATCAGCTGAGCGTCGCTGGTTGCGTGCAAACTCCCATTGCGTGCAATGCCAGCGTTAACCTTGACCTGTCAGACGATACGAATCGCGATGACGAAACCGCCCAAGCGGTGAACTGCTTGACGCATGCGTCGCCCTTCAGCGGAGGAGGCGACAGCGTCGATCAGACCAACCCTCCTACATTCTTGCCGTTTGAGTTTCTGGCCGGCAGCGAGAACCCATTGGTGAAAAGCAAAGCGATCAGCTCTGGGACCGATATACTCGTCAGCGATTCGCTAGTCACAGTTCCCGTTATCAATGTTCCCGCATCGGGTACAGTCTCTAGCCCGGCAACCGTCATCGGATTCGTACAGTTGTTTCTCAGCCCAGAGGGAGCCGGAATCCGAACGTTTGGACCATTCAGATATCGCATTCATACCATGGTCACCAACATGGCTGGATGCGGCTCAGGAGCGACAGGAACCACAGGAACCGCCTTGATCGGCAACGGCGCATCCCCGGTGGCTGTGCGGCTTATTTCGCCTTCGAGCACCTCCCAGGTGGCAGGTGCAACTTCCCGGAGAACGCCCTAATTTCCGGTATCGTGCAGCGTTAGTATGACGCGTTCGAGCGCCGCTCCATCGCCGACAAAAATAAAGTTGTATTTGGAACCGTTGAGCAGCGCTGCCAGCGCATCGCGCGCCGGAGCCGGGCCAATGTCCGCGACCACTTCCTCCAGCTCGGCGCCTGCCGGAATGGCAATATCAGCTTGCGTCTGGCGCTGCACTTCGAACAGCACTTCAGCAAGTGTAGCTTTTTCAGAGCGAATGCTCAGCATGCCACCGGCGTAAGTTACTGTCACATGTGGCTGTGCCGGCGCAGTCGAAGCCGGTGCTGGCACTGACGAAGCGGATACAGGCTCTCTAGCTGTGACTTCGGTAGGTGCAGGCTGAGAAGAGGAAGATGAGACAGAGACTTTCTCGGCCGTAACTTTTCCTGCGACTGGCGCCGGCGATGCGTTT
>DATEBK010000291.1:0-6790 GCA_035287825.1 Terriglobales bacterium | reverse complement strand
ACCGTTGAAGGCGTTCAGAATGCCGACTACCGTTCCGAACAGTCCCACGAAGGGAGCCGTCGAGCCGATGGTCGCCAAGCCGCCCAAGCCACGCTTGAGTTCGGCGTGGACGATCGCTTCGGTGCGCTCCAGCGCGCGTTTCGAAGCTTCGATGGTCTCGCCTGGGATTTCGCCCGGGCTATCCTGGTGGGCCTTGAATTCCATCAGGCCAGCGGTGACGACTTTGGCCAGGTGGCTTTTCTTGTTGCGCTCGGCGACCTTGATGGCTTCGTCGATCTTGCCTTCGCGCAACGCTCCGGCAACCGCGGGAGCGAAAGAGCGGGACTGATTGCGGGCGGCATTGAATGCCATCCAGCGGTCGATCATCACGCCGATCGACCAACCCGACATGATGAACAGAATAATGACCACGGCTTTCGCCAGAAGGCCCATTTGCTTCCAGAGCGAAATCGGGTCCCAACCGACCGAGCCGGAATCTTGCAAGAGCCAGGCGGCGAAGAGATGGAAATGACAAAGTGCGATTGCTGCTAGGTTGACTACCATGAGTTGCTTTTCCTCCTCGGAACTTTTTGAAACCTTTGCTAAACGCTTCTAAACTTACAGTTCGCTGGCAGAAGGCGCGGCAAGCTGCACCCCCATACTAAAACCCGGCAAATGCGCAGTCCGAAAGTCAGGCGCGCGTGAAGCAAAACTCGCCGCAGTCCGCTTGATCTCCAACGTTTGATGCAAGAAACCGAAAGTAGGCAGATGGCCTTCGGCGCCAAAAGCGCGCCGCAATCGCCCGTCTCGGTCGCAGGTGGGACGGGGAAGGCCCAAAAACTGCCACAAAATCAAGCTTTACCGCCGGACAAACCGCAATCCAGCGGGCCGATCCGGAGAGTCTAGTTTCCGGACAAGCTGAAGTTCACGATCACCTGGGTATCCACCGCTACCGGTTCGCCGTTCAGCAAGTAGGGCTTGTAACGCCATTGCTTCACAGCCTCAATCGCCGCCGGGGCCAGCATCGGATGCCCGCTAATCAACTGCAAATTCTGGATGGTACCGTCTTTGCTGATTTCCGCCTGCAGCACTACTTGCCCTTGAATGCGGGCCTGTTTCGCGAGTTGCGGGTAGTTGGGCTGAACTCTCCTGATCAAAAGACCGGCCGACACACCCTGCGAAACGCGAACCCGAGTCGGGGTCGCGGCTTTAGGAACAGCAACCGCGGTCGAACTAAGAATGCCCCCGATGACGCCACCAGCCGAACCTCCAGCAATACCGCCCGGGACGCCCCCCGGAACACCGCCGCCGAGGTCTGGCGGGTTTTCATCTTCTTTAATCATCTGAACTTTGTCTGGAATCTTGGTCGGCGCGCGTAGTTGGCCGTTCACCACTTCACTAACCATCTTGACGATTTTGATGGGAGCGGCTGCCGGGGGCGGTGGAGGTGGGGGCGGAGGTGGCGCCACCAGGAAGCTCATGGTCATGCCCTTGGGCAGGGCGTCGGTGTAGATCAGAGGAATCAGGATCAAAATCCCGACGAGCGCGAACTGCCCGATAAAGGAAATAATCGACGTAAGCAAACGCTTGGTCTTAAGCTTATTCCCGGACTCGATGAGGCTGTCTTCAAACATAGGCTTCTCCTACACACAGCAAACCATACGAAATTTAGACACCGGCCGCGTCCTCTTTGCTCCCGCTCTTTCGCAGATTTAGCTTCTGCAAAATGCCTGCCTCTGTGGGCAGGTCAATGATTCTACGCCAACTGGCCTGATTTAGGCCTTAACTTTTTCCTTGGGTTGCACCGGTCCGCTTCCGGTCCGCAACGGCATGGAAATGGCCGGCTTGCCGCGCTCTCCCCTCCATTCCTGGTAGGCGACCAGGATCGGGGCGGCAATCGCGATCGAGGAATAGGTTCCGATCAGGATGCCGATGACCAGCGCGAGGCTGAAATTGTGCAATACCTCGCCGCCAAAAAGAAACAGAGCAAGCACGGTAAGGAAAGTCAGGCCCGCTGTCAAGATAGTTCGGCTTAAAGTTTGATTAATACTTTTGTTGACGATGTCGGCGAGCCGGTCCCGGCGCAGCAGTTTGATGTTCTCGCGGATGCGGTCGAAAACGACGATGGTGTCGTTATTGGAGTATCCGATCAGGGTCAGGATAGCGGCGATCACGGTCAGCGAAATTTCGCGGTCGAGCAATGAGAAGACGCCAAGGGTAATCAGCGTGTCGTGAAACACGGTCAATACCGCAGCTACGCCATAAATCCACTCGAAACGCAAGGCCAGGTAAATCAGCATCCCCCCCAGCGAATAGAGTGTGGCCAGGACGGCTTGCTTCCGCAGTTGCCCGCCCACTTGCGGGCCGACGATCTCAACGTTGCGGATGCCAAAATCGGAAACGAAGAAGTTGTCCTGGAGCGAGGCGACCACCACGGGATCGGCTGCATTCTTCAGCTCGTCGATCGAATCCAGCACGCCGCTTTTCGTCTTGTCGCGGTAGTCGACGATGGCATGAGCGATTGCAGTGTAGCGAGGGTTGGCATCGGCGCCGGAGCCGAGGTGTAGGGGGTCCTTTTCAAGAAGATAATTCTGGATGGTTATCGAACTGGAATTATTCAGGTCCTGTTTGCCGGAAGTAGCGTGACTTTCGAGCGTCTGAATGATCTGGGTCTTACCTTTGTCGAGCGCCTGATCGCTGGTTTCCTGGATGTCGAGCTGGATCAGCACTTCGTTATTCGCGGTTGGTCCATAGCGTTGCACGCGCGCGTTCTTCAATCCGGCGCGTTCGATCTCATCGTGAATGGCGGAGGGGTCCGGAGTGTGCGCATACTTCACGTAGACGAGCGTCCCGCCGCGGAAGTCGACACCGAGCGGAACCGGGGATCCTGTAGTGGCCCAGCGATGGCCCATGGAGATGAGGCCCGCCACGCTGAAAATGAGCGAGAAGGTGAGGAAGTACCACTTCTTCCCGAGAAAATCGATGTTCGTATTTTTAAAGAATTCCAAGTGAAACTCCAAAATTCGGCTTCGAGCAACGAACTACACATATGAGCCGCGCGCAAACCGTCTTGCGGCACGCCTCGCGGCTAAATACTCAATGCTTCGCCGCGCTGTTTGCGGCTTAGAATCCAATCAAAAATCACACGCGATACGAATACCGCCGTGAACAGGTTCGCGAGCAAGCCAAAGACCAGCGTCGTGGCGAAACCTTTCACCGGTCCCGTACCGAAAAGAAACAAAATCGCGGCGGAGACGATGGTGGTGACGTGGGTATCGACGATGGTGATCCAGGCATGGCTGAAGCCCTGCTCCACGGCCGAGGGCGGCGTCTTGCCATTCCTCAATTCTTCGCGGATGCGCTCAAAAATCAGTACGTTCGAATCGACGCCCATGCCGACCGTGAGAATGACGCCCGCGATGCCCGGCAGCGTCAACACCGCACCAAAATAGCCCATGAAGCCGAGCAGGATGATGAGGTTCAGGATCAGGGCAATGTCGGCATTCACGCCTGCCCAACGATAGTAGATGAGCATGAAGATGAGTACGGCGAGCATGCCGTAAACCGCCGCCTGCACACCGGAACGAATGGAATCGGCGCCGAGCGATGGCCCGACCGTGCGCTCTTCCAGATACTTGATGCCGGCTGGCAGAGCGCCGGAACGCAGCGTCATCGACTGGTCTTGCACTTCTTGCTCGGTGAAGCGGCCGTGAATAATCCCTTGATCGCGAATCGGCTCTTCGATGGTTGCCACCGATTGCACTTTGTTATCGAGCACAACTGCGAGTTGGTCTTTCACATGGGCGGAAGTGAAAGCGTAAAATTTGCGTCCGCCTTCGGCGGTAAGAATGAATCGTACCGCCGGCTGACCGTTTTCGTCCTGGCTGGGCTCCGCAGTGCGCAAATCGCGGCCGCTGACGGCGGAGGCGCGCGAAATGATGTACCACACTTCTCCGGTGTCGCTGCTGCTCGGGTGCGGCGGTTTGCCAGGTATCAGGACTGAGTCCGGAGGCAGAACGCCGCCGTTTGCCTGCAGCGCTTCCTGTTCACTCGAGTAGGGACCACCGAGCGATTGCTTGATTTCAAGCATCGCCGTGGACTGCATGATTTCCTTCACACGGGCGGGATCGTCGACGCTGGGAAGTTGCACGAGAATCTGGTGGTCGCCGAGACCGTTCTCCTGAATGACCGGTTCGCTGACGCCAAGTTGGTCAATGCGATTGCGAATGGTCTCGATCGCCTGCTGCACCGCCCGGTCTTTCAGGTCCTTGAGGCTGGTCGGCTTCATGGAAACTGTCCAGGAATTCTCGGCGCCCGAGGTGGCGTCGTACTCCGGCAGACGGTCAGAAACAATGCTCTTGAATTCGCTGGTCTGGTCAGGAGGAATGCCTTTCACCACGACCATGTCAGGATGGTTTACCGGATCGGGCTTGGTGATGTCGGCATAGTTGATCTTGCGCGTGCGCATGTCCTCTTTGAGGCGCGCAATCGCGTTGTCGGAATCGACGTTGACCGCGTCGTTGACCTGCACCTGCAGAATAAGGTGGGTTCCGCCACGGAGATCGAGGCCCAAATGAATGCGGTCGGTGATCGAGGCCAATAGGCCTTTGCCCGACCAGTCTTTTGGCACGCCGAAGATGCCGAACAGGAATACGAGCAGTATCCCGACGATGACGATTAACTTCCAGCTCAGATTCTTATTCATGAAAACCAGTCATTTGTCTTTGGTCTGTTAGGCGTTGGAAAAAACCAAGGCCGACATCGTGATCGCTCCGCGAGCGACTAACGACAATCGACCAAAGACCAAAAAACTATTTCCCTTCCTCTGCCGACGTCACCGAAACCACCGATGCACGGCTGACTTCAAGCTTCAAATTGTCTGGCGGCACTCGCAAGGTCACCGCATCATCCTTGAGGCTGATGATCGTCCCGCGCAGGCCGCCGCTGGTAACGATCTTGTCGCCGTTTTTCAATTCGCCCAGCATGGCCTGCCACTTTTTCTGCTTCCGCTGCTGCGGCATAATCAGCAGAAAGTAGAAAATGGCGAAGATGAACAGCAGTGGCGCCAGCCCAAGCAGACTTGTGCCTCCCGGTAGCTGCAACCAAAACGCCAATCCGCTCCGCATTCCCGACAAAATGATTACCGACGCCAAGTCGCTCCCCTGTAACAAAATAACCATGAAATATCCGATTAACCGCGCCCGCTAGAACCAATTCCTGCAAGCCGGGCGAGCGCAACTCGGCACAAGTTTGCTGCTTTCGCCGCTTGCCTTTCCCCGCTTATCCTTCCACGGGAATTCTTTTCGTCCGGGAATTTATCTTTCAAAGGCCAAGCCAACAACGACAGCCAATGGCCAGCGATCTTTAAGACCGGAGATACAACCGGAGATCCTGCAAGGCTAGGACCGGCTCGTGCCGCGCTCCGGACACGCCCGGAACGGCACGGAGAAAACGGACCTTATTCCCAAGTTAAATAGAATGCCGGACGGTGGGCTAGGTGTCAAGGTGGGGTGCAGCCGAATTGCTGCTGAGACTTCAATTCGCGTCCCGCACCCGCATCCCCACTCGGACGACTGACGCCGTTTTGGCGTGCGATACTGATGTGCGCTATGAAAACGTGCGCTATTGCGCTATGAAGATTGTGCGTTATGAAGATTGTGCGCTATGAATCTGACTCTACCCAATAAAGTTGCCCTGATCACCGGTGGGTCGCGCGGCATTGGCGCGGCGGCCGTGCGTTTGTTCGCGGCCGCGGGCGCGAAAGTTGTTTTCAATTATCAGACCGCAAAAACGCAGGCCGACGATCTGGTGCGGGAGTGCGGCGGCGCGGAAAACTGCCGCGCCCTGCAAGCCGACCTTTCCACCCCGGAGGCGGCGCAGACGCTGGTGTCGTCCGCCGTCGCAGCCTTCGGACGGCTCGACATTCTGGTTGCCAACCACGGCATCTGGCCGCCGGAAGATATGCCGGTGGATCGGATGCCCGACGACCAATGGCATCGCACGATTGCCGTGAATCTCGATAGCGTGTTTTCCCTGGTGAAACATTCGGTCGGACAAATGAAAAAACAAGCTGGCGGCCAGATCGTGCTCGTCAGTTCCACCGCGGGACAACGCGGCGAAGCCTTCCACTGCGATTATGCTGCGTCGAAAGGCGCGCTGATCAGTATGGTCAAGGGATTGTCAACCGAACTGGCGCGAGACAATATCAGGGTCAATTGCGTGGCTCCGGGATGGGTAGCCACGGACATGTCGGCAGGAGCGCTCAGCGATCCGCCGACCCGCGCCCGAGTCTTTGCCACCATTCCCCTGGGACGGGTCGGGACTCCGGAGGAGATCGCGGGCCCAATTCTGTTTCTATGTACGCCGTATGCCGGATTTATCACGGGCGAGATTTTCAATGTGAATGGCGGCGCGGTCCTGGTGGGGTAAGAGGGACGTTATGAATCGTCGATGGTTTTGCCTGGTAGCGATCGCGATTTTGTCCTGCGGCGTTGGTTTGGCGCAGCCGCCGAGCTCCGGTGCGCCGAGCTCCGGTTCATCGAGCACCCTGAGCTTTGAGGACGGCGCCATCGCGAACGGCGTCTACTCGAATGAGTGTCTCGGCTTCTCGTATCCGATTCCGGCGGGATGGCAAGTCAATGGGGCAACCAGCGGCGGGAAGGCCAAGCGTCTCTCCTACAAAAGCATGGGCCTGCTTTTTCTGCAGCCAGAAAAGGGAAAGCTTCCCGGGAGCAGAATCCTTTTGACCGCTCGCGACGCGGCGGGTGAGAAGGGGACTGCCGAGGACTTCGTTACCAATGCGGTCAGCGCG
>DATEBK010000290.1:0-3084 GCA_035287825.1 Terriglobales bacterium | reverse complement strand
TGGATCGACGCCAGTGTTGGTTCCGGGAGAGTCGTGGTTTTCAGGAAAGGCCTGGGGCAACCAGGAGCGGACGGCTTCGTGCAGATATTCTTCGATGCGCTCGTCCACCTGGGAGACGAGGTCTGCGCTGGCCGACATGGCTGCGATCTGGCTGGGAGAAAGCAGCGGCGTTGCCTTACTCTCATGCGCTTTTAGTTTTTCCCGCACTGCATGAGCGCGCTTGCGGGCCTCCTCCGCCCACTGCGAGTTTGCATCCACGTGCAGGTAATGGTTCCAGTCATCAAGAGCCTGCTGATATAAGAACTGATGCTCCGCGGCAATGGCGCGATTAAAAAGAGCGACGGGATCGTCGGGGCTCAGCTGCAGAGCTTGGCTCAGGTACTCATAAGCAGCGCCCAAGTCTTCTTTACGGTCCGCCTGCTGGGCGCGCTGGAAGTGTGCGGTGGCGAGATCGATGAGTAGAGCGGGCGAATGCGGGTCCAACTGCTTGGCGTGGCGCAAAGTTTCTACGGCCGCGTCGTACTTGCCTTCGAGCACGTCCGCCTGCGCCTCGGCCCGGAGCCAGGAAGGATCGGCGGGATGAGATTCGATTTGGCTGGCAATCAGGGCTTCCGCTTTTAGCAGCGCTGGTGGGCGGTTGGTAAAGGAGGAGTCCGGTCCGAGCGACACACGCAGAGGCGCATAGTTTGCGCCTGCGATTCTGAGTTCCAGGGTGCGTTTCTCGGTGTAGGCAAGGGCGAGTAACTTGCCGGCAGTGGCTGGCTGGTTCCTATGAACTGCTACCCACCATCCCACGGCAATCACGGCCAGCAATGTGGCTCCTGCCGTCGCTATACGAGGTACGGACAACCACTTCTGCCACCACGGTGCAGGCTCCGGATCCAGCCGCGTGCGCGAAGCTCCGGTGATGCGCCGGGCGAGTTTTTGCTGCCACTCTGTTTGCGCGCTTGCCAGGGTTGCAATATACCGGCGTTCGGCCGCGGTCATCTCGCCATTCAGGTTGATAAACTCGGCGACGGCTGCGCGTAACAACGGACCACAATGATCACAGCGGCTGGCGTGTTCAACATAGACAAGCGTCTGGTCGGGCGATGTCACGCCGCCCGAAATCTCGCGCCAAACTTCAACGCTTGGGCAATCGTTGTGGGGCAGTCCAGGCTCAGCTTTCGAATTCTTCAGTTGACGATCGAGTTGACGATCCAGCGACGACAAGTCGTCAAATTGCTGCCGGCAAGTCGTACAGGCGACGAGATGAGGATGTTTATCCACAACGTTCAACGGGAATTCCGTCTGCTGACGAGATTCCTCGAGCAATCTCGCAAGTTCGGCTGCGTTGATATGCTCGTTGGGATTCGCTTCCAAAATCAACTCCCTATTCTTTTAGAACGATTTTGTCGGTTCAGAACCTTCACTTCGCGGTGCGGAGCTGAACTAATCATGTGACTCCGGATCATGGCTGACAGGCGCATGAGCACGCTTTCCACCCCTTCGGTGGTTAGCCCGATCGAGGGGATGGCTGCGATTTCGCTGGCGGTAAGTCCCTGGCGGTGGCGCAACCAGAAAATTGCGCGTTTTCTTTCCTGATCTTTCCCGGCGGTGACCAGCCTCAGAATCCTGTCGATATGTTCGAGTTGCACGCGCTGGCTTACCGCTTCAAAGCTGTCGGGGAGATTTGTTTTCAGCTCGACTTTGAAAGGCTCCGCTGCCGGGTCGCCGATGGCGATGGTTTGAACTGCACCACGCTTTACAGCCAGCGCACCCTTGAAGTGGTCATGGACAACATTAGCGGCAACCACCTTCAAGAATCCATAGATGGAGTCCTGACGCCGCGGTTGAAATGATCGCAGCAAACGGCAATCGCCCTCGCAAAGTTTTAAGTAGGTATCCTGGATCAAGTCGTCCAGTTGAGCGCGAGACGGTTCGCCCCACTGGCGGGCAGTCCTTAGCACCGTGGCGGCGATCACTCCATGAAATCGACGGAGGAACTCTGACCATGCCCACTCGTCTTTCGAGCCAGCACACGCTCTTACCAATTCCGTAGACGAAAACTCCGCGAAGGGCGCCAAGTAACCACTCCAAGTGGAGCGGATTTTACAACAATTTTGCTACAAGTATCGTTAAAAGATCTAAGTATGAATAAGTAACCGCTAGAGTGCTGGCATGTATTGAGCACGACAAATCGCAGAACCATTTTAACTGCGTCGGTCTATGTATGTTGATTTTTTGTCTATTATGACTATGCCAGCAGTTTCGCTGCTTCTTTCGCATAGTAAGTCAGGATCATGTTCGCCCCTGCGCGACGGATACAGACTAGCGACTCCATCATTACGCGCTCCCGGTCGATCCATTGATTGCGGGCTGCGGCTTCGATCATCGCGTATTCTCCCGATACCTGATATGCCGCCAAGGGCAGATCGAAACGTTGCCGGGCCGTGGCAATTACGTCGAGGTAGGGCATGGCCGGCTTCACCATAATCATGTCCGCGCCTTCTTCGATATCCAGTTCGATTTCGCGCATCGCCTCGCGCATGTTTCCGGGGTCCATCTGGTAGGAACGCCGATCTCCGAACTGCGGCGTCGAATCGGCTGCCTCGCGGAATGGCCCATAGAAACCGGAAGCGAACTTCGCGGCATAAGAAAGAATCGGCGTATTTTCGAAACCCGCAAGGTCGAGTGCCCGGCGAATCGCACCGACCCGTCCATCCATCATGTCCGACGGAGCGATGATGTCCACCCCCGACCGCGCCAGCGAAACCGACGTACGCGCCAGTAACTCCAGGCTCGCGTCATTGACGATTTCATACTCCCCGGCAGCCGGCGGTGCCGCGGCAGCCGCACCCAGCGATTGTGGCCCGGCGTTCGTTTTCACAATGCCGCAATGCCCATGCGACATGTATTCGCAGAGGCAAACGTCGCCTATGGCCAAAACATCCGCCACTTCACTTTTGATGGCGCGAGTTGCCTTCTGGATGATGCCATCTTCTGCCCAGGCGCCAGTGGCCACTTCATCCTTCTTTTCCGGCAGCCCAAACAAAATGACCGACAGGATTCCCAGAGCACGGATTTCCCGTACTTCTTTCACTG
>DATEBK010000289.1:0-7785 GCA_035287825.1 Terriglobales bacterium | reverse complement strand
GGATGGTGAAGTCGGATGTTCAGAAGGGGCTGCGGCAGTTGGAAGGCTCGGGATCGGTTGCCGACTTCGTGTTTCTCGATCCTCCATACTCGCTGCACGAGGAGTACGCGAAAACACTGGCAACGTTGGCGCAATCGAAATTGCTGGGCGAGAAGAGCGTGGTGATCGCCGAGCACCAAAAGAGATTTGACCCCGGAGAAGAGTTCGGAGAATTGCGTCGCTACCGGACGCTGGTGCAGGGAGACGCGGCGCTGAGCTTCTATCGGAGGCTCGTGACTCAGAGTTCGTGATGACTCAGAGCTCTTGACTCGAAGCTCGCGGGTCGCAGGTTGATCGTTATAATCAAGGACGCATGTCAAACTTTCCACCGGTTGATGAACAGCTCGCCTACATCAAGAAGGGCGCGGCCGAGATCGTCAAGGAATCCGAATTGCGCTCGAAGCTTGAGCGCTCGCTGAAAACAGGCAAGCCGCTGCGGGTGAAAGCGGGCTTCGATCCCACCGCTCCAGATCTGCACCTGGGACACACGGTGCTGCTGCGCAAGCTCAAACATTTTCAAGACCTCGGCCACACGGTCATTTTTCTAATCGGCGACTTCACCGGAATGATCGGCGATCCGACGGGCCGCTCGGCGACGCGTCCTCCGCTGACGCGCGAGCAGATCGCAGAAAACGCCGAGACTTATAAGGCGCAAGTTTTCAAAATTCTCAGTCCCGAGAAAACCGTGGTCGATTTCAACAGCCGCTGGTTCTCGAAATTTTCCGCTGAAGATTTCATCCGGCTAACCGCGAAGTACACGGTTTCGCAGATGCTCGAACGCGAGGACTTCCACAAGCGCTTCCGCGATGAAAAACCCATTGCGATGCATGAACTGCTGTATCCGCTGGCGCAGGGATACGACTCGGTGGCGCTCGAGGCTGATGTGGAACTTGGCGGCACTGACCAGAAATTCAATCTGCTGGTAGGGCGTGAATTGCAGCGAGCTTACGGACAGGAATCGCAGGTCGTGCTAACTACACCGATCCTCGAAGGCCTTGACGGCGTGAACAAAATGTCGAAGTCACTCGGCAACGCAATTGGAATTCACGAGTCTCCGCTGGAAATGTATGGCAAGGTGATGTCAATTTCGGACGACATGATGTGGCGGTATTACGAGCTGCTGACCGATGTGCGGGCGGAGCAGATTGCGGCGATGAAGTCGGATGCTGCGTGCGGGAAAGCGCATCCAATGGCGCTGAAGAAGGAGCTGGCACGGTCGATCGTGGCTGACTTTCACTCGGCGGAGGGCGCGGCGAAGGCGGCGGAAGATTGGACCAAGCAGTTTCAAAGGGGCGGAGTACCGGAAGACGTAGAAGAGGTCGAGGTGTACCTTCCTGACGTCACTGCTCCTTCCGCAGCAGAATTTCAGGAAGCGCTTGCAGGCGAAACGCGGATCAAACTCGACAGATTGCTCGCCAAGATCAGGCTGGCTGATTCTATAGGTGATGCCTCGCGCAAGATAAGACAAGGGGCAGTAAAGGTCGACGGCGAGCTTAAGACCGATCCGGTAATATTCTGGAATGTTATTGGAGAGCCCAGGACGGTGAGAGTCGGCCGCAAGATAAAGAGCGTTAAGCTCACGCCTTCGGCACCCAATACCAACCTGTCATCCTGAGCGTAGCAGAACGATTCGCAAGCGAATCGTTCTGCGGAGTCGAAGGACCCCTACTCCCTCCTCGCTGTCGGGCCGAGATAGGGAGTTTTCGCCACTGTACGGGAGCCTCCTAGCGAATCCCAACACTCTGAAATAGCCACGTCGAGCGCTCGCACGTCCCTGGAAGCCATCGCTGGAATTCCCTATGGCCCTGTTAACGGTTTTTATAGAGTAGGGGTTCTTTCGACTTCGCAATTCCGTTCGCTTTGCGATCGGAATTGCTGCGCTCAGGGTGACAGGGCATACGTAAGAAGGCAGTGACAGCCCTCACTCCCCAATTGTTTGGATCGCCGAAGGCGCGCGCGTCTTATGTGCTTCTGGCGAGTTCCGGCCTTTCCTCATGCCACGCGGTTGCCTGCTCGTACTCGTGTGCTGCTTGCAGCAGGACGTTGCCTTGCCAGGGCGCGGCGGCGAGTTGCAGGCCGATTGGCATGCCATCTTTTGTGAATCCACAGGGAACGGAAATGGCCGGAATTCCCCATACGTTGAATGGGCGGGTGTTTCGAAGCATGATCAACTCTTGCGCGCGCAGGTCTTCAGGATGGGCGCGCAGATCGGCAATTTTGGGCGGCGGGATGGGGACGGTGGGAGTCAGCAGCACATCGACATCATCGAATATCTCCTGGATGGCATGACGGCTCGCCAGTAGTTCCTGGCTGGCTCGGAGAGCATCGTTGGCGGAAATTTTTGCTCCGGATTGGATGCGGGCGAGCGTAGCCGGCTGATAGAGCTCTGGCGTGCGCTCGACGAACGATTTGTGATAGGCATAAGCTTCGGCGCTGGCCAGCGTTCGGTCGGTAGAGACTTCGAGTTTGTCGCGGCGAAAGTCGTCCTTGATCTCAGCCTTGAGGCGGCGAAACACATCGATTGCCTTTTCGATAGCGTCGGCAACCTCAGGATGGAGATCATCGAAGAAAAACTCGCGCGGCACGCCGATCCGCAGATTTTCCGGCAACTTGTCGAATGCAGATACGAAGCTGGGCTTAATGCAGGGATCGGCCGGACCGTGCTGCGTCAAGACCTGCAGGATCAGTGCCGCGTCATAGACCGAATTGGTGAGCGGGCCCACGTGATCGTATGACGTCGACAGCGGAATGACTCCGCGCGCGCTCACGCGGCCGTAGGTTGCCTTCAGGCCGACGACTCCGCAATACGCAGCCGGCAGGCGAATTGAGCCGGCAGTATCGGTGCCAATGGCGGCAAATCCCAGGCCAGCGGCAACGCTCGCAGCCGAGCCTCCGGACGAACCCCCGGCGACACGCGCTGTGTCCCACGGATTATGGACTTCGCCGAAGTAGCTGATCATGCAACTGCCGCCGTAAGCGAATTCGTGCAGGTTGTGCTTGCCAAGAATGATGGCTCCGCTCGAACGCAGGCGGCGGACGATCTCCGCGTCTTCGGCCGGGACGCGATCTTTGAACACTCCGCTCGCCGCCGTGGTACGGACTCCGGCAGTGTCGATGATGTCTTTGAGGCCGATGGGAATTCCGTGCAGGGGTCCGAGATAAGTTCCGCGATATATTTCCCGCTCAGCGAGGCGGGCGCGTTCCAGTGCTGATTCTGCAGTGACCGTGATATACGCATTTAGCGCGGGATTGAGTTTCTTGATTCGATCAAGGCAGTCGTGCGTGAGTTCGACAGGAGAGATAGAGCGGTCGCGAAGTTTTCTGCCGAGTTCACAAATAGTAGGGAGCACGTGATCCTCGTTCGCCAGTTCGGGGTTGGCAATTAGATCGACCGAACATTAAATTCTACGCCGCGTTTTTCTGTCTAGCGCGCCTGGCAAACCATTTCACCACAAGATAAAACACTGGGCCGGCCGCGAGCGCCCACGGTCCCCATCGCATGGCGACGGGGTCACTGTAACGCAGGACGACGTACGTCATGGCCAACGGCATGGCGATGACGTAGAACAGGCCGAGATTGCCGCCGGGGATGCGGAAGGCGCGCGGCAAATCGGGGCGTTTGCGGCGCAATCCCCAGGCAGAAAAGACCGTCAGCACAGTGGTGGCGGCGCGCAGCCACACGTAGATGCTGATCAATTCCCCGAGCGAACGCAGGGCGAGCGACGCATAGATAGCGGCGGAGATGAGAATCGCGATCCACGGCGTTCCGTAGCGCGGATGGCGGCGGGTGAGAAAGGGCGGCAGGTATCCGTCTTCGGCCAGTGCGAAGGGCATAGGCGTGGCGGTGAGCACGGTACTGTTGAGCAGGGCCACATTGCAGATCATCGCGCCGATGGTCATCAGGCTGCCGAGCCACGGGCCGCCGATCAGGAGCGCAGCGGTGGCGTAGTATCCATCCTTCCATTGCTGCCAGTTGCCAAGCGCGGCCAGTGCGGCGAAGGTCGGCAGAAAGTACGCGGCGATGGAAAGGGGAACTACCAGAGCGAGCGCTCGCGGATAACTGCGCTGTGGGTTCTCGACCTCCTCGGCCACGGTTGAGCATTGCTCATATCCGGAATATCCCCAGATGACCAGAGCCAGACCGACTCCAAATACCTTTGAAAACGGCTGGTGCGGGGGTATCAGCGGCACAAACGGATTGTGGTGCCACTTGGCAAGGCCGAGCACGACCATCGCCATCACAGGAAGCAAAATGGCGACTTCAAGGACCGTGGCTGCTTTGCCGACCATCTGGATACCGCGAATATTGATCCAGGTGATGACCGCGATTAGAGCGAAAGAAACCAGCCAGTGCTTCCAGCCGACGATGGCGGGGAAGTAGAAAGTCAAGTAGTCGGTGAACAGCACTGCGTAGGAACCGCCGAGCAGGAACGAGGCAGACCAGTTCCACCATCCCGCCAGGAACCCCCAAAAATCTCCGAAGGCAGCGCGAGTCCAGCGATAGAACCCGCCTTCAACGGGCATGGCAGTAGTGAGTTCGGCGGAAACAAGCGACACCGGGATACTGAGGAAGAACGGAATGACCAGCAAATAAATCAGAGACATGCCCGGGCCGCTGGTGGTGACCATGCCTTCGAGTCCGAAAGGCCCGCCGGTGGTGTAAGAAAACATCACGAAGACGAAGTAGAAGAAACTGGCTTTGCGGACTTTGGAGGAGGCAATGGAGGCCGGCGTTAGAATCTGCGTCGAATTCGAAGATGAGCTGGGAGCGTTCACGATGAGGGAGTCTTAGAGCGAACCAGACGCGCTGAACATGGCGGCTAGTGTACAGGAGCCGACCGGCGCTCACCTATTCCGGCGGCTCTGACGGTGAGGCGCGCCGTTGACAGAGCGCGACCAAGGTATCGAGCGCGTCGTAAGTGATAAACGTGACGGCTTCGTGTACCTCGGATTCCGACAGCTCCGTGGATGTGCCGATCAGATTCATGCTCATGCGGATGCGCGTGCCATCGGTGAGATCGGGACCGAAAGTGACGTTCTGTTCGGCAGTAATACCGAGCGCGTGGTTGAGCAGGCTGACGGAGCGAGGCGGATTGATAGAAGTGACAACGCTGGAAACGACGGCAGCGACAGGCTTAACGATGACGTATCGCAAGCGGCTGCCAACCTGCCAAGGCTCGCCCGCAACCCACACCGCTTCGTTGTAAATTCCGCGATGCAGCAGGCGTTCAAGGTTCTGAAAAGCTTGGAACGCCACGTCCACAGGGACGGGGACCGAGATCGAGTACTCGACACGCGGACGCATGGGAGACTCCCACGTGGGCGCGATTATGCGCCGATTGGAAAGGGAAGGCAAGGACGGTCGTCGTCTGGACGGTCGTGATCCAGCGTGGACTTTTTGAAGGCAGATCCACGCGACAGGCGTTCGCCGGGCCGCAGGTTCCGCTGCTCCAGGTCAAGCAATTTGCACTTCAGGTCGAGGCCACCGCCGTATCCGCAGAGAGAACCGTCCGATGCGATCACGCGGTGACAGGGTACGACGATGGCGATGGGATTCCGGTTGTTCGACATGCCGACGGCGCGAAACGCGTGGGGATGGCCGATGGCCACGGCAATGTCACGATAGCTGCAGGTTGCGCCGTAGGGAATCTGCAACAGCGCGTTCCAGCACGCGAGTTGAAAGTCGGTTCCGCGGAGATCGAGCGGGAAGGAAAACTCGCGGCGTTCACCGGCGAAATACTGGTTGAGCTCACGAATGTAGGGTGCGAATTCGGGTGCGAGTGCCGCTTCTGATTCCTGCAGGCGGATCGACTCGGGAAGCTTCTGCATGCGCGCTTTGAATTCGAGCCGCACCAAGCCTTTCGCCGATGCAACGAGAAAAAGCGGTCCGACCGGTGAAGGGGTGTGAAGGCTGAGCAGCGTTTCTGGCATGACGCGTTGCAGAATAACACGGCGCTTGACCGATGAGGAATGTACGCGGGCAAACCAGGCCCGCGCAAACAAAAAGCCTCCCGCTTTCACGGGAGGCCTTTGGGGGAGGATGAACCGCTACTTCTGCTGCTGTTGGCTCGCGGCCGGCTCCGTACCGCCGGCTGAGAGCTGCTCGAGATTGTTCTTCAACAGGCTGATTTCAACCCGTCCGCCAGTGATGCGCTTAGGTTTGGCTTCGCCTTCGGTGGCGGCCACCGGCGCATTTCCCATGCCGACGAGGTAGATCCGGTAAATCGGGATGTCATGGTTCAGGGCCAGATAGCGCACTACCGACTCCGCCATCTTCTGCGAAGTGGAGATTGCCACTTGTCCGTGACCCGAAGCAAAACCCTGCACTTCGACAACGTAGCCGCGCTGGTCTTTCAGCGGGGTCGCCATTTCATCCAATGCGGTCTTGGCCTTCTCGCTCAGCACGGTCTGACCCGGCTTGAACAAGATTTCGGTCTGGGTCGTCGCCTGATACTGATCGATGTTGGTAACCACCTGCTCGACGGTGGTCAAGCGGGTGTTCGCCTGCTGCGCGGTCTGCTGCGCGGCCTGCGCCTTGTTGCCGGCATCGATGGCATGCTGATCGGCTTCGCTGGCTTTCGCCGAAGCGAGTTGGATTCCGGCTTGCGCGCGCGCGTCAGTGTCTTTGATCGCCTTGCTGTTCGCCGCCGTCAGCTCGTCGAGTTCGTTAATGCGGTCGCGGATCGGCTGTGTTTGCCGCGCTACGTATTTCTTCCGAGCAAATGGATTGACGCGGCCCCAAAAACCTTCGCGGGTCTCCGGTTGGAGCGGTTCTTTACCGGTGGCGGTGGCCTGAGCACCAGTTGGCTGCGTTGATGCGGGCTGAGTAGCCGCGGGCTGGGTCTGCGAAGACGAATTGTCCTGCGATGACGAATTGTCCTGCGCGAAAACGGGCGCCGCCAGGATCAGTGCTAGCAGTACGGCGAAGAGAGTACGGTTTTTCATTTTCAACTTCCTCCAAGTGGGGAATGGGGAGCCACTCCGTGCGCTTTGCGGCGCAATTTCAATTTTGATTGCATCGTTCTAGGAACGCGTCCCAGACGCTTCGCCCTACAAAAGCTGATTCGGCAGCGCGTCGCAAGTCCGATCCTGGGAAACCTGCCCTTACCGGGGCCGCCTTTTGTATAAACAGTTTGGGTGCCAAATCTTCCGATGCCGTTGCTCTTAGCGCAAGTGCTTTATTTTCATAGATATTGTACCTTATGGTTCGCCTGGGAGCACACCGTACCTGGCGGTAATTTTGGCGCAGGAGATATAAAAACTGCGTGGAGCAGGTTTCCAACCGGGAAGTGAGTTGAACCATCCAACCGAGTGACAGGGCGTTGTGCAAGCGTCCAGGGCGCGACATTCTTTAGCGCGACATTCTTTAAGAAGGCGTCCTGTCTTTAAGAAGAATGTCTTTAAGAAGAAGACGTCTGCAAAAATATGAGCCATGCCGGCCGGGAGATCATCCACTACGATATGCGAAATCTACACGTGTTACGACCCTTAGCATTGGCATTATTCGCGCTGCCGCTCGCATGGCTCGCCCACGCCGAGAAAACTCATTTTGACCTGACGCAACTGAAGGCACCCTCGGGATTCCACATCTCGGTCTTCGCCAATGAGATCGATGGCGCTCGCATGATGATCTTCACGCCGGGAGGAGTTCTGCTGGTGAGCCAATCAGGTGAGGGCAAAGTGGTCGCGCTTCCCGATCCCAAGCAAACGGGGAAGGCCGCGCGGGTGGTGACCGTTCTCGATGGG
>DATEBK010000288.1:0-11407 GCA_035287825.1 Terriglobales bacterium | reverse complement strand
CTAATACAGTGTCCGGGCAAACCAATGGATTGCGAGTAAGCTTGCAATCGCCCGCGGGGAGCGGCGGCGGAGGGAGTGTCACCTCAGTATTCGGCCGCACCGGCGCAGTCTCGGCGGCTAGTGGAGACTATTCGGCTTACTATCCCCAACTGGGGGCTGCGAACACATTCACCGGCAACCAGACGATCAACGGGAACTTGAGCGTTTCGGGAAATATCACCCAAGCAGGTAGCGGGCCGACGCAGTGGTCGGGAAATGAATGGACGGGAACGTCGGTCACGGTGCCGAGTGGAATGGCTTTTTCGCTTGGCGTTGCCTCAAACAACTCTCTGAGTTGCCAACTGGCCAGCGGGGCATCCTGCATGCCGGCGAACGGGATGACTTATCCCGGCACAGGAATAGCTAACTCGACGGGAACGGCGTGGGGTACGTCTTACTCCACGTCGGGGAGCGGAACTACTGTGGCTTTGACGGCTTCGCCGGTATTCACTGGATCGCCGACGGTTCCCGGTTATGTTGCGACGAGTGTTACGGTGAACGGGCATGCGCTTTCGTCGAATGTCACGGTTTCTGCATCAGACCTTACGACCGGAACGCTACCATCCGGCCAGTTACCTCTGCCGACGTGCTCGTGGATCACTGAGCCTACGGAAAGTGGATCAGGGAATGCGTTCTCCGGGACCAATAAGGCGGTTCTGTGGGGGGTTTACAACCCATATCCCTGCGTTACTAATAACGTGGCATATGTCGTTGGCACCGCAGACAACACGAGTAACAACTATGCGCTGGGATTATATTCCGGCACTTCGAGCGGAACTGGAACACTGATTGCCACCACGACCTCGACTGCAGGAACGACCTTTGCTCCGTCGGCTGGAATCAAGCATATTGCTTGGAATGCTTCGAATGTTACGGTGCCTGCGGGGCGAGTATACATTGCACTTACAAGTAACTGCTCATCCAGTTGCGCGGCTCTGCTGGGAACGGCGGGTAATGGCGTGACCTGGGCAGCGAACGTTCAGGTCAGCGTTAGTACTGGCGGCGCGGCGTTGCCAGCGACGGTCACATTGCCGGCGGACAGCTTTAGCTCGGGAGCGTCGATCCCTTCGTTGATTGTTTACTAGTCGTCATTCACTAACTTCACAAACTCCACCTTATGATCAGACAAGTGTTATTGCTTCTATTCTTAGGAGCGCGGCTGGCGTGTGCCACAGATTACTACGTGGACTGTAACTACGGTTCAAATGGCAATCCGGGCACGAGTCAGCAACAGGCGTGGCGGACGTTGCTGGAGGTCGGGATATCTACGTTTCAGCCGGGTGACACGATCAACCTGCGGCGGGACTGTACGTGGAACGAGACGCTGACTCCGCCTTCGAGCGGCAGCAGCGGTTCTTTGATCAAGATCGACAGTTATGGCAATGGCCTGCCGCCGCACTTGACCGGGTACATGCCGATCGCGGGGCAGTGGTGGACTCAGGTTAGCGGAACCAATGTTTGGGAAGCAACGCTTTACTCAACTACGTTCGATTTGCCGAACGTTGTGCAATGCGGCGTGCGGGGGTTTTATTGCTTAACGCAACCTCCGTCACAACTTGAGTACGTGCGGTTCGGGTCGGTGTGGGGCGAGGCGCAAACGAGCCAAGCGGCGCTCAATCAGGACCGAGATTTCTGGTATGACGCGACGAATTACGTTTTGTATGTCTACAGCGCAAGTGGTAATCCCGCGACACACTACTCAACGGTTGCGCCGATCGCGCTCAGTGGAGAAAGCCTGGTGAATTTGAATGGCACCTCATGGCTCGAGATCCAACATTTGCTGATCGACTGGTTCGATGCCTATGGAGTGCAGGTGCAGGGAGCGAGCGACCATCTCTGGTTGGCGAACATAGCGGCGAACAGCGAAGTAGAAAATGGCGCAGTGCCGCTCGGATTTTACGTGCAGGCAAGCGGGACTCCGGTGGACATTCATCTTTATAACACCGACGCCAACATGGATTACGCGGGCTACTATTTCGCTGGATGCAGCAGCGGAGGCTGTGCATTTGATGTTCAGAATTGCCGGGCGTATGCGAATCGCGCTTATGGAATCGTGGACAACGTTCAGGGAGCAGTTACATATAACTACTGCCATCTCTATGCGAACAATCTGGCAACAGCGCTGACCGTAGATACGTCGGGAACGCCGGGGCCGACTTCGGGGGCTAATAACATTGCCGCCGAGACACGGCCGTGGGTGCGCGAGTGGCACCGATGGCCTGCATATACCACAGTGAGTTATGACGATCCCGGATTAGTGCAGTATAGCGACACTTACATCAACTCGCTGCTGCCGATGATCGCTAGCAAAAATGTTCCGCTATCTATTGCAGTGGTTACGGGCGGAAGTTACTCGCAGGCGATTATCGGTGAAGTACAGAATTGGATCAATGGGGGATGGGACATCAACACGCACTCGATATCGCATGAGTATTGGAACCCACCGGCAGCGAGTTGCGGAATTGGCTCGCCCTTTCCGGTGCCGTGCCATGCGTTCGAAGGTCTGCAGTATACGGGGACGATTGCTTCGAGCGTGGTTTTGACGATCTCACACTCGCCAACTGTCTGTAGCTCGGGCGAACTGGCATGTTTGACGGTAACGACGAACCCGGACGATCCAGCAGCCGACATTAACTGGAACCTGACGCCGGCACCGCCAGGACACTCTCCGACGGGACTCGACACGTTGGGAGGAATTCTCTACACGCTGGAACAACGGGGGGTGTTTTCCGTGACGCTCGATGTCAATGCGAAGAGCACAGCGCGAAGCATTTCGCTGGCGGACGTGGCGAGCATGGACATTGCCAGCGCGGCCCAAAACCTGGACCTGAACGAAACGCAACTGGAAACGGAAGAGATGACCTGGGCGCTGGGATGGATGACTTTGAATTACACCGGACTACCTTCCCACCGTGTGTATGTAATGCCCGGGTCTTACGAAGATCCTTTGACAGAGAGTATTGCCGCTGGGCTTGGCTATGCGGGGGTGCGAGGGACAGGCAGTTTGAAGCCGTGCTGCGGAGCGAATACGACTCTGGCTACGGGCTATGATGCGTTCAATATTTTGAGTCAGGGGATGGTGCCCAATTACCAGGGGCTGACTTATCAGCAGTTTCGGAACCGGATCGATCAGGACTTATTCAAGAATGCATTGTGGGGAAGGCCGATTGGATATTTCTGGCATGTGAACGAATTACGACCGGATGAAGTTGAGAACTTCATGGACGCGCTAGTGCAGGGAGGGGCGACGCTGGAATCGAACACGCAGATAGTGAATTTTCTGCTGTCGTGCACAGCGAATGATGTCGTACCGGCGGGTTATCTCGCTGGTAGTTATTATGTTTGCCCGTCGAGCGGCGTGGAAGCAGACTTTCGGCCGACGGTGAATTCTCCGGTGAGAGACGCGGGCGTAAACCTGGGGACGGAATATCAGTACGATCTGCTGGGAATCAATCAGAACCTGAATGGGACGGGCTGGGAGATTGGGGCGTACACGTATGTGCCGGAGAGCGTCAGCGCGACGCACTGAAGTGGGTCAGGGGACGCTGTTTGACAGTTGACTTTGGGCCGGAAAGTTTAAAGGCCCTGGGAAAGCGCCTGGACGAGCGCCCACAAGACCAACAAAGAAGTGGCGAAGGATTGGAACCCGGGGAGATTTGGTGTCCAGATGAGCGAGATCTTCTTATAGAGAGTTATCTGAAGATTCGCACGAAAACCATCCATCAATCAGATTTCAAATTGAATCGCGCGCAGCGGGCGTACTCACGGCTGTGCACGAAACAGAACATCGTGCTGAAGGCACGACAAGTTGGTATCACGACGTATATCGCCGCACGGTTCTTCGTCCAAACGATCACGCAGCCTGGCACGCTCAGCATGCAGGTAACGCAGGACCGGGAATCGGCGGAAGACATTTTTCGAATTGTCCGGCGCTTCTGGCAGAACCTGCCGGACGAGGCGCGGAGTGGAGCGCTCAAGACTTCGTACCGGAATGTGCGGCAGTTGGTGTTTCCGGAAATGGACAGCGAGTATTGTCTGGCTTCGGCGGCGGAGAATGCGGGACGCGGGCGGACGATCCAGAATCTGCATTGTTCGGAGGTTTCGCGTTGGGGACGGGACGGCGACGAAGCGCTGGCATCTTTGCGGGCAGCGGTGGTGCCGGGAGGCGACATCGTGCTGGAGTCCACGCCGAACGGGGCGGGTGGGCGTTTCTATGAAGAGTGGCAGAGGGCGGAGGAAACGGGATACACGCGACACTTTTTTCCCTGGTGGTATGAGGCAGCCTACGGGCTCGAACCGAGCGCGTCGTTTGCGCCACTGACGGAAGAAGAGACGGAGCTGGCGGCGCGGCATGGGCTGACTGCGAATCAGATCGCGTGGCGGCGGAAGCAGTGGGCCTCGTTCCGGGGCATGGCGGCCCAGGAATTTGCCGAGGATCCGGTGTCGTGTTTCAAGGCGTCGGGAGAATGCGTTTTCGATCTGAAGTCACTGGAGGCAGCGGTGCAGGGTGCGGGTGAAGCGCTAGAGACGAGAGACAATCACCGGCTGAGAATCTGGTTGCCGGCGCAGGCGGGGCGGAGGTATGTGATCGGCGCAGATCCGGCGGGTGGCGGAGTAGAGGGCGATTACTCGTGCGCGGAGGTGATCGATCGGGAATTGGGGTCGCAATGCGCCGAGTTGCATGGGCATTTTCCGCCGCGGGAATTTGCAATGCGGCTGGTGCAACTGGGAAAGGAATACAACACGGCACTGCTGGCAGTGGAAAGGAACAATCACGGTCACGCGGTGCTGGCGTGGTTGCAGGACCTCGGCTATCCGCAGATTTTCAAACAAGGCGGGGCGGATGGGTGGTTGACGACGTCGGCGAGCCGCCCGGTGATGATTGAAAATCTGTTGTCGGTGTTGCTGGAGGAGCCGCTGGTGTTCCGGAGCGTGCGGCTGCTGAACGAGTTCCGGACATTTGTGAGGTGTGGAGACGGAACCGCGAGGGCGACTTCGGGAACGCACGACGATTGTGTGATGGCGATGGCGGTTGCGTGGGCGGCGCGGAAGGCAGATGTAGGGAATTGGGAATTGCCCGGTGGATGGAAGGACTTCGGCAGAAACTGAACATTTGCGATGTGGCGAGCGTCACAGGCGGGAAGCGAGGTTGGGAGTAGATTGCAAGGCTGATTACCAACCTCATGCCGACGGCTGCAGTGCAACATGTAAAGAGGATGCGGGGCGGGGCGCAGAGCCATTTAATGCGCTGTGACGACGGGCATTACTACGTGGTGAAGTTTCGCAATAATCCTCAGCATGAGCGGGTTCTGGCGAACGAATTTCTGGCGACGAGGCTGGCGGAGAAGGTGGGATTACCGGTTCCCGCGGCCGAGGTGGTGGAAGTTTCGCCGTGGCTGGTGGAGCATACGGGCGAGTTGACGATCATGCTGGGGAGCCAGGAAATCCGGGTAGAAGCCGGTTTGCAGTTTGGGTCGCGCTTTGTGGTAAGTCCAGTGGAAGGGCAGGTATTGGATTACCTGCCGCCGGAGATGTTAGAGCGGGTACGCAATCTGAATACGTTTACGGGAATACTGGCGCTCGATAAATGGACATGCAATGCCGATGGACGGCAAGCGGCGTTTTGGCGAAAGCTGCGCGAGAAGAAGTACTCGGCATCGTTCATCGATCAGGGATATTGCTTTAACGCGGGGGAGTGGACGTTTCCGGATTTTCCACTGCGAGGCGTGTATCCGAGAAATGAAGTTTACGCACGCGTGCAGGGGTGGGAGTCGTTTGAGCCGTGGTTATCGCGCATCGAGACGCTGGAAGATGATGCGATCTGGCGCGTGGCGGGAGAGATTCCTCCGGCGTGGTATGGCGGGTCGTGGGATGAACTGGAGACGCTGGTGCAGCGACTGATCGAGAGGAAGACGATGGTGCGGGAGTTGATCCTGGCGTTTCGAGGGTCACCGCGAAGGCCGTTTCCGGAGTGGATGGCTGAGAGCTGATGGCTGAGAAGCGACATCTCGAACTTCATCTGCTGCGATTTCTGCCGCATAGTCTGCGGGACGATTTCGTGACAGTGGGATTCCTTCTGCTGGAGAACGATGGCGGGTTTGCCGAAGTGCGGTTTACGCGCGACTGGAAGATGCTGCAGTGCGTGGCTCCAGATGTGGAGTTGGAATGGTTCGCGATGGTCGAGAGCGAGATCCGCAGGAATTTGGGGAATTTGCGACGGAGCGAAGACCTGGTGGAACTGGTGCACGTGAGATTCGGGACGACTATTGATGTGGCGCCTACAAAAGCGGTGCTGACCGAGGACCCAGCGAAAGAGATGGAAGTGCTCACTTCGATGTACCTGGTGAGCGTGGGGCGTGGTGAGAGGGTGCAGCAACGAACGGGACGACTGGCGATTGTCGAGACAATGAAAGAAGCTTTCGCCGAAGCTCGGGTGCTGGAATTGATGCAGCGGGATCTGGATGTCGGGAAGTACACAGGGCAGGGGGATCCGTTCAGGATTGATTTTGGATATCGCGTCGGGAGCGAAGTGAAAATGTTTCATGCGGTTTCGGTAGCGGCGAATGTCGACCAGGGGCTGGCTCTGGCATATCGTTACTCGCGGATCGAGGCGGGGATGCGATCCGAGCGACTGCAGGCTTCCCTGACGGCCGTGTTGGATCGAGAGATAGTCATGCAGGAAGAGCGGGCGCAGTTCGCGATTGGGATGCTGGAGCAGAACGCGGTTCGGGTGCGGGCGCTGAGCGAGATGGCGGAGATCGCGGACGAGGTGCGGCGGGAGCTGCGAGCGTAAAGGGATGTATTAGGGGCCAGAGCGGTTTCTTAGTGTTGGATCAGGTGTTCGCGATTAACTGATAGCGAAGCTATAAGAACGGCACGGCACGGCGAAAGCTGTGCCGTTTTGTTTTGGTGGAGAAAACGCCTTCATGTTGCCGAACAGGGATTAGAGACGCAGAGGTCCTTCGACTGCGGTTGCCGCTTGCTTCGTAAGCAGCAATCCTCGCTCAGGATGACACGGCTTGACACGCGGGACGGGGAGATTCATGAACATTCGAGAGAGCGTGCGCGGCGCCAAGCGCCGGGCGGGAGATGCGTCTTTGTCATTGCGGGAATGGTTATCAACGAACTTGCTTGCCGGTCGTGGTGGACGGCAAACGGTGGGAGCGGGGTCGAACCTGGCCCCGTTTTCTTCTCCGAGTTTTTCGCGGTCAGGAACTCCGGCGCAGCACACGCTGGTGCCGAAACCGACGCCGACAAATCTGCGGAGGTTAGCGGAGACTCCAGTGGCGCGGCGAGCGATCAATGCAATTAAAGACCGGATTGTAGGGATGCGATGGCGCATCCAGCCGCGGCGCGGACGGTCGCTAGAACAACTTGCGGATGGTCCGCGGCGAATCCAGGTGCTGACGGAAAACTTTGAAGCGCCGAACCCGGACGATTCCTTCCGCTCGCTGGTGGAGCAGGTGCTGGAAGACGTGATCGTCGGAGGATTTGGGGCGATCGAGCTTGACCTGGTGAAGGATTGGACGCTCGACTCCACCGACAAACTCCCACTGCTGATGTGGCCGGTGGACGGAGCGACGATTCGGATCATGACGGATTGGAACGGGCGTCCGGACTCGCCGCGGTATGCGCAGTTGACGGGGCTATACGGAGCAGAAGGACAGATCGTTCTGGACGATAACGAGTTGAGTTACATACGGCTGAATCCGCGAACGCACACACCGTTCGGATTGGGGCGGCTGGAAGTGGCATTCGAAACGATCAACTCATTCTTGAGTGCGTACCGGTACGCGGGGCGGCTGGCTTCGAATTCGGTGGTGCAGTACGCACTGTGGATCGAGGGTCTGACGCCGTCGCACCATGAGCGGCTGATCCGGTGGTGGCAGGACGAGATCGAGGGCACGGGGCGAGTGCCGATCTTGTCGGCGCAGTCGAAGCCGGAGGTGCTGCGATTCGGAACGGGGACGGACGCGGACCTGCGGCTGGCGTGGCAAGAGTTCCTGTTGCGGATCATCGCCGACGCATTCGACTTGCCGGCGCAATTTCTAGGACTCGAGCAGGATGTAAACCAGTCGACAGCAGGCGAAATGAGCGAGCAGGCATTCCGGTCGGCGATTGTGCCGACAGCGAGATTGATATCGGAGTATCTGACGCGGGATGCGATAGCAAAGCGACTGGGATGGACGGACCTGGAGTTTGTGTTCGTCGACCTCGATGTGCAGGACGAAATGGAGCAGGCGCAGATTGACGAGATATTGCTGCGCAGCGGTGTGGTCACGGTAAATGAAGTGCGGCGGGCGCGCGGTTTAGCGGAGATTGTGTGAGGTCGGGGCGCAAACGGCCGGACTGTTGATGCGTACATCACTGTGGGGGCAGTACTGATGCTCCACGGTGCTAAAGAAGGTTGACGCAGGTGAAAAGCAGTGGAAGGCGCAGGTTGGAGGAGAGCAAAGATGGGATTGTCAGTGGAGTCGATGGCGATTGCCATGCCGGCGGTGCATGGACATCCGAATCGGGCGGGGTTCCGTGGAGTCCTGACGATTGTAGACGCGGCGTCGGACAGGGCGCCCTCGGGCGCACGAGGACATCGCGTGTTGTTGACGCGGCGGGCAGCGGAAGCCGCGATTCCGTCGTTGCTGGGCATGGGCCTCGACTACTCGCCGGCGCTCGATCGCCACGATGCGCGGCGGAAGATTGGCGTGGTCACACAAGCAGAAATTGTGGGGCGCCTCGTTGAAGTTTCAGGCTTTCTTTATGCGCGGGACTTTCCCGAGATCGTCGCAGAAATTGGCAGGCCGCAGCGCAAGTCGATGCTGGCCTCGCTCTCTGACGTTCCGGGAAGCATGGGATTGGGAATGTCGTACGAGATTACCGATGCGCTGGTGGAAGACATGAAGGCCAATGTGTGGGTGCTGAATCGGGTCACGTTTACCGGGGCGGCGGTGCTCCGAAGGGACAAGGCGGCATACCGCTCGACATGGATCGAACTGAGTAAGTAAGAAATGAATGCCTGCAAACCAGGGAGGAAAAACGAATGAATGAAGAGATGATGCAGCAAATGATGGCGGCGGCCGAGCGGCTGGCAACGGCCACGGAGACACTTGATCGCGTGTTGGGAAAACTCGACGCGCAGCAGGAGATGCTGAACGCGAAAGTCGACCGGATTGTGGCGGCGGTTGAAGAACATGTCACGTCCACTAATCAACGGGATGAGCCGGAAGGAGTAGGACACGACCTGCAGCAGCGCGTAGTCGAACTGGAGCGATCCAATGCCGACTTGAAGGCGCAGGCGTCGCGGATGACACGAAAGACACTTTCGCCAGTGGTTTCAGCATTGATTGGAAAGCATGAAATCGAAGGCGAGCGGCTTGACCCGGCGATGCTAAATAAGACGCTGGCAGTGCTGAGCGTGGAACAGCGAATCGCAGTAAAAGCGGAGTTAGCGCGCGCGGGAATGATCGAGTAAGTTGCAGGTCGCCAGCAGATGGTCATCAGAGACGCGAGTTAATCGCGTCTTTTGTTTTGTTGAAGTGAGCATCTAGCCGCTCTGAAACGCGTAATCGGACAATTATTTAACAGGAGACAAACAGCATGGCCAATAGCACCGAGGTCATTACCGACCTTCACACCCTGGCGGGATCCACTTTCACTGGAGCCAGCCTCACGAAAGCGCTGGTCACCGACGATGTCGATCTTGTCGGCATGGCTAACTCCGCTTCAACGGCTGGCACCGATCTGAAGCGAAAGCTGCAACTCATCGCCGCGAATTTGGATGGGGCGGACCCAGCGCTCGCGCTCGTCAACAGCATTCTCGGCACGCTTACCTAAGTCAGCGACTTAGGTGCGGTTGGGTTCTGGGTTGTTAATGCAACAGCACTTTCACCAGAACGCGAGCCGAGCTAAGTTCCGAATTCCGAAATAAGTGCCGGCAAGAAACGGCAGTCAAACTCAATTGAGGAGAACACATGAAGGCGAATTTTCTGGATTTGCATGCAGCAGCAGACTTTCTGGGGCCGGGCGCGATCGAAATCAACCGGTATCAGACCGAAATCACGGACATTGTGCGGCGACGTGGCGTGTTCGGACAACGAATCAAACAGGTGCCGGCGACGGGTCAACCTTCGCGGTTCTTTGAAGAGACGGCCATCCCTTCGCCGACCGCGTCGCAGGCGTTCGTCGATCCGCGCAACATTCAGCCGACGCTGCAAGTGCCGACGCGAGTGGAGCGCACGGTGCCGCTGAAAGCGCTGGTCTCGCAAATTAACTACAACCTGTTCGACATGGAAGTAGGGACCCAACAGAGCCAGTTCGCCTACCTGCAAGCCAAGGATCTTGCGGACTCGGTGGACGGGCTGCTGCGCACGCACGATGTGGCGCTCTGGAATGGCAACGACACTTCACTGACTGCTCCGACATCGCCACAATATTTTGGCGCCATCGGACAGATCGAAGCGGGCGGAAACAGCGTCACGATTGGGCTTACGTCGAGCATTGTGGACGGACTCAAGAGCACGATCGCGGGGATGGTCTCGAACACGGGATTCGACGCACGACCGACCGCAATTTACGCAAACCCGGTATTGCTCGACTTGATCGATCGCGAAATGAAGGCAGAATTCAACGTCGTCCTGTCGACGGTGCAAATCACCGGCGGAATAACGGTCAAGGCGTTGAGCACTCAGGCGGGCGAGCTGCCGCTGATTCCGGAATGGGCCCTACCTTACACGGGCACACCAGGAACCGGCGACGCGGTATTGCCAGCTTACATCGTGACCGAAGAGATGATCGAGTACCACTGGCTGACGGAGCCGAATCCGCGTGTCTTCAAACTTGGACTTCCGAGCGCGTTGACCAATCAAAGCGTGGTCGTGAAGTTTGGCGGCGTTGTCGTCAAGGGTGCGAACTATGCGCACTACGAAGTGCTGGTGGACCGGTAGAACAACGGTCGGGGGTCAGTTGCCGGTGAGGATCTCTTGCAACTGGCCGCTTCCGTTCTTATGTCAGTTACTCGTGAGACAGGAACTGTGAATCTATCATGACTTACTTGCAACCATCGGAATACGAAAGTTATGGATTGGAAGCAACTACCGCAGTGGCGTGGATAACTGCGGCTTCAGCAATGATCGATGCGCACTGCCGCAGGATCACGCTGGCAGTCAATCAGTACACGGAGCGGTTGCGAACGGACAACGGACAAAGGCCGGTGCAACTGACCTATCTGCCGCTGGCGACGGTGGCTCCGGCGACCTCGCCGCTCGTATCGGCACAAGCCCGGTACGCGACGCCGCGCAGAGGGGAGATGGACCCCTACCCGGACTTATGGGACATCGCCCTCGCGTTTGGAGTTCCAGGAACATGGGTGAGT